>JAZOBZ010000040.1:0-32811 GCA_045596245.1 Alistipes sp.
AAAAACCCATTTTTTATATAAAATACTTTTATAACAAACTTTAATTAAAACTTTAAACAATTAACAAAAATGAAAAATTTGCTTAAAATTTTCATGACAGTTGTGGCGGGAATGATGGCATTCTCTTGCGTAACAGACACAACTGATGACCTTGGCGTAAATCTCGGCAAAGGTCAAAAGACAGTTATTTCTATCTCCTTAGATGAGTCGCGTACTCATCTTGGTGAGAGGGGTGATGGAGCGACTCCAACTTATGCGGTGTATTGGAGCGAAGGCGACCAAATCGCAGCAAATGGTTTGGCTTCGGAGCCACTTGGCTCTGAGTTTAACGGTAAGACAACCGCAGAATTTGTCTTCAACGGCGAGTTGGCAAAGGAGCGTACTATCGTCTATCCTGCACCGGCAGCGGGCGTAAAGGCAGAGACCGCAGGTTGCTATCCTGTAACATTTAAGTCATTGCAGCCATACAAGAAGGGCAGCTACGCAGAGGGCTCAGCACCTATGTATGCCTACACAGAGAATAACAATGTTGAGTTAAAGCACCTTTCGGGCGTTTTGCGTTTTGCTCCAAAGTCAACAGCCGGCAATGTAACCTTGAAGGCCTTGGTGGTAGAGGTAGAAAATGGTAAGATAGCAGGAAACTTTGATATTGCTACCGATGGAACTTTAACTCCACATGCTGACGCTACGAACACCGTAACCGTATCGTTTGGCGAGGGCGAGGAGCTTACTTCAACAGCTACTCCAATCTATGTTGCAGTTCCGGCTGGTAGTTATGGAGTAGTATCGGTTTCGCTCTATACCACTACGGGCTCTATGACTGCACATTTCGATACAGACAAGAACGAGGTAAAGGCCGGATATGTTCGAGAGTTTGGCGAGTTTGAGTATCAGGAAGGTAGTGCAACCACAGGTACCTTTATTATCTATGATGAGGCTACTTTGCGCGAGTTTGCAAGCCGCGTAAATGAAGCAGAGGAGAACTTCGATAACACCTATCCAAACGCTAAGGTTATAGCAAATATCGAACTTACCGAGCCTTGGGAGTCTATCAATGGCTACACCGGTACTTTCGATGGTGGCAACCACGAGATTTCAGGCCTTGATGCGCCGTTGTTCTATATCACACAGGCAGCTGCAATTAAGAATCTCAAATTGACAAAGGTTAATATCGACCACAAGATAACAGAGAACACTCTCCCTCACAAGATTATCGCACCATTGGCTTGTGCTATTACAAACACCGAGGCAGTAGTAGAGCATTGTTCTGTTGAAGGTAATCTTACTATTACAAATGACGATATTACCTTAACAAAGATAGGTACCGGTTTGGATTCAACGGATAGAGAATTTACTAGTTATGCCGGTATAGTAGCTCAGAGTCTCTCCACGAAGAAATTTAGCGATATTAAATCAAATGTAGAGATTAAGTTAAGGGGTAACAGTAGATATTATAGAGTATATATTAGCGGATGTTTCGGGCATCACTATGGTTCAATTGATTGTGCTACCAATCTTGGTTCAATTGATATTGCCGCATATATCGGGACATCGAGCAACTTCTGTGCCGGTATTGTTTCTTGGGCAAGTAGCGCAACAGCGGAAATAACAAATTGTGTTAATGGCTCGGCTACTGATACTACCGGAAAGAGTGGTTCTATAACTATAGATGGCATTAGTGGCAAAACATTGGGAACTATCACTGCAATGGGTATAGTATGTAATATCGCCAATAAGGTAGAGAATTGTACAAACTATGGTAACCTTACTCTCAAAGATATCTCTAACACTAGTGAAGGATGCTGGCTTGGAGGTATTGCAATGCGTGTTCACACAAATGCTGCAACAACTTTCAAAAATTGCTACAACTACGGAAAAATCTCCGCAACAGATACAACCATTGGAAGCACTGTTCAATGTGCCGGTATTTATGTTGAGTCATGGAATAATAATGCAACACTCATCAATTGCCACAATTATGGAGATATAGAGCTCTCTGATTTAAAGTGTACTGCAATAAATATTGGAGGTATAATTGCTCGTCACGAAGAGACCAGAAGCCTTACCATCACAGATTGTAGTAATACGGGTGATATCTCATTTAGTGGTGAGGCAACTTCTAATTATATACACTGTGGAGGAATTATCGGCTATGTGAGACGAACGGGTGCATCAATTTCTGGTTGTACCAATGGTTCGGGCAAAAATAATGGACAAATTACTGTCGGAGGTAGTGCAACACAAAATGCGCGCGTAGGAGGTATTATTGGATATCAGACACAAGCTGTTACAACATCAGCCAATAAACCGAATAAAAATCTCGGAGATATAGATGTTGATGTTCAATCTGGTAGTGGCAATACCTATGTTGGAGGTGTAGTAGGTCATTTAACAGGTGGCAATGTAAGTTATGCTCGCAGTTATTGTACTATTACTGCGCCAAATTCTGCGTATGTAGGTGCTATTGTAGGTATATCGCGAACAAGCGAATCGACCAATAAGTCGGTGTATTGTCATAGTGGTGGAAAAATTCAGAGATTGGGTGATGCTGCCGAAACTCCATTGACGCTTAATAACTATGCTACTTATGTGTATGGCTGCGCAAATGGTGTTGCCGAAGATATAAATAGTCTTGTTGTTAATGAAGATAAGTGTGGTTATTTGGAGAAATCGATAGACGATACTCCTAACTACAAGTTCGCATCAGGCGTGAAAATCGCTACTGCCAATGAGTTGATTGAATGGGCTGCAACGGCTTCAACATCGACCGATAATGTAGAACTTACGGCAGATATCGACTTGACAGCAGATGATATCGATTGGACACCATTTGGCACAGATGCTCCCGGCTGGAAGTCTATCGAGGGCTTTAATGGTATATTTGATGGTGGTAATCACTTTATCAAGGGCTTGGACGCGCCATTGTTCGGTACAACGCAGGCATCTATCATCAATCTCACACTTAAAGATGTAGCAATTACTACAAGTGGTGGCGCTGTTGGTGCTTTGGCTTGTTTTATCAATAACACAGATGCTTTTGTGCAGTATTGTACTGTAACAGGTACTCTTACCGTAGATAATGCTGATACACCAGCCAATATAAATGGTCTAACATGCTATGCGAGTATGATCGGTCAGAGCATATCAACTCAGGTATTTAGCAACTTAAAAACCGATGTTACCCTTACATTGAAGGGCTCATATCTCTCAGGATTTAGAGCCGCTAACTGTATTGGTAGTCACGCGGATGGAGAACTCAAAGATGTTACCGCTCTTGGTTCGCTCACCTATCAAGGTACTCCAACCGGTACCGGTTGGATTGGTGGTATTACCGCGCGTTGCTTACATGGTATGACCAATTGTGTAAATGGTGATGAAAATGATACCACAGGTACAAAGGGTTCTCTTACATTCAATACCACTACAACTAATACATTGGTAGTAACAGGTATTGTTGGCTACTTTGGTACTAAGTTAGACCATTGTGCCAACTATGGTAATATCACTTTCAAAGGCTCTCTTGGTAAGATACTTACCGCAGGTCTCGCTGGGCGCACTTTGGCGGGATATCCAACTGTTTTCGACAACTGCATCAACAAGGGAAAGATAACTATCGATGCAGCAAGTTCAAGTAGTGAATGCGCATGTGGTGGTTTGTTGATGGAGAACTGGGAAGCTGCTGTTACATTTAATAATTGCAACAACGAGGGAACTATTGAAATTACAGATAACTTCACATTGAAATCTGGTCCACTTCATGTTGGAGGTCTTGTATCTCGCAATGAGAAAAGTGCCGCAATGACATTTAATAATTGTAGTAATAAAGGTGAGATTAAATGCAATAGTTCTCAGGTTCAATATATAAGAATGGGAGGTTTGATAGGCTATATATCAAAGGCTACCACATTCAGCAATTGCGAGAATACAGCTACTCTTACAGTTGGAGGAAAAGCAACCACTGACATCTCTGTCGGAGGTATTGTTGGATATGCAAATAAGTCAGTTGCAGGTGCAGCCGTTGACAAACCTATTGTAAACAAGGGTGAGATAAAAGTATCTGCTACAATTGGTGAAGACAACAGTGTAGGCGGTGTCTATATCGGAGGTATAGCAGGAACAACAGAAGCAGCAGCAATTACGAATGCAAATGTCTTCTGTAAGGTATATGCTAAATATCTCACTGACAAAGATACAGGAACATATATATCTTACTCAAATGTCGGTATGATTACTGGTAGTGCATACAATTATGACTATTCGGCTTCCAATTGTAAAGTAGGTGGCTGGTATTATAAAGACATTGATGAGATTGAGGAGGATAATATATATAATTATGTGGAGAATAAGCTTGATGAGACCAACTACTACAACTATATCTACGGTAGCGGTAATAGCGAGGTAAATGCAAGTGGCTGCACTCCTTGGGACGGCAAATAGGAGTAGCACTCCAATTGATAATTGACGAATTGATAATTGACAATTAAAGGTAATTTTGACTATGAAATATATAGCACCAGAATTTGATATTTATGAGGTTATTGCCGAGCGCGGCTATGGCGATAGCGTGACACTACCCGGATTCGAGGTAGATCCAGACGAATTAACCTTCTAAGTGAAGATTTTAGTTAATTTTTTCATTGGTGGAAGCTCTGCGCAGTGATGCGCGGAGCTTCCTTTTTAGTTAGGAGTTAGGAGAGAGGAGTGAGGAGATAGGAGTTGAGAATGAAATGCAAAATTCAAAATGCAGAATGCAAAATTGATAATTTTTAATTTTTAATTCTTAATTTTTAATTTTTCACTATCTTTGTGCGTATTTTGGAGTTTTTCACAAAAAATAGAAATCAAATAACGATATATATAATTATAATGTAGTACAATTATGGCAAAACCTACACTCTTGGTGCTCGCCGCAGGTATGGGCTCGCGCTATGGCTCACTAAAACAGATGGACGGAGTAGGTCCTAACGGTGAGGCTATTATCGACTACTCTATCTATGATGCTATCCGTGCAGGATTCGGAAAGGTCGTATTCGTTATCCGCCACTCCTTCGAGAAGGAGTTCAAGGAGATGTTCTCGCCTGAGCGTTTCGGTGGTCGCATCGAGGTGGAATTTGTATTTCAGGAGTTGAACTATCTACCTGAGGGATTCTCTGTTCCGGAAGGTCGCGAGAAGCCTTGGGGTACTAACCACGCCGTGATGATGGGTGCTTCGGCTATCCACGAACCATTTGCAGTTATCAATGCTGATGACTTCTACGGTGCTGATGCCTACCGCGTAATGGGAAGCTACCTATCGCAACTCGATGGCGCAACGGGTGAGTACGCTATGGTAGGCTACGAGGTCAATAAGACCTTATCGGAGAATGGCACTGTATCGCGTGGCGTATGTACCATAGATGAGAATCGTATGCTTACTTCGATGGTTGAGCGTACAAAGATTGAGCGTAACGCTGAGGGAACAATCGTATTCCACGACCTCGGCGAGGATGTCGCACTCGAAGAGAATACCCCTGTTTCGATGAACTTCTTTGGCTTCACGCCCGACTACTTCGCACACTCGGCAGAGGTGTTTAAGGAGTTCCTTGCTTCGGAAGATGTCAAGAGCAACCTTAAAGCCGAGTTCTATATTCCGTTTATGGTTAATAAGTTGGTTGCTTCGGGCGATGCTCGTATGAAGGTGCTCTCGACCACTGCGCAGTGGTTCGGTGTAACCTACAAGGAGGATAAGCCGATATTGGTAGCCAAGATTGAAAAGTTGATTGAGGATGGTGTTTATCCTCGCAACTTATGGGAATAAAAATCGTTCTGATTTGGCTTTGAGAGAAAAAGAAAATTTTTAATTCTTAATTTTTAATTCTTAATTTTCGAATGAAAAGAGAAGTTCGTGTGCGCTTTGCGCCAAGTCCTACGGGACCACTTCATATTGGCGGTGTTCGTACTGCCTTGTACAACTATTTGTTTGCACGCCGACACGGCGGTAAGATGATTTTGCGTATCGAGGATACCGATTCGCAGCGTTTTGTACCGGGTGCAGAGGATTATATTATCGAGTCGCTCAAATGGTGCGGTATCGAGATTGACGAGGGTGTGGGCGTAGGAGGTCCTCACGCGCCATATCGCCAGAGCGAGCGCAGAGAGTTATACTTGAAGTATGCTACTCAACTCGTAGAGGCAGGTTGGGCATACTACGCTTTCGATACAGCCGAGGAGTTAGACTCTCTTCGCAAGGAGTACGAGAGCCGAGGCGAAACCTTCGCCTACAACTTCAAGGTGCGCACTACCCTGCCGACTTCGCTTTCGCTCCCGAAGGAGGAGGTCGAGGAGCGTATTGCGCGTGGCGATGTGTGGGTTATCCGCTTCAAGATGCCGGAGAACGAGGTTGTGAAGATGCACGATTTGATTCGTGGCGATGTGGAGGTAAACACCTCTACGCTCGATGATAAGGTGCTTTACAAGTCGATAGATGCTCTGCCGACCTACCACTTGGCTAACATCGTTGATGACCACTTGATGGAGATTTCGCATGTTATTCGTGGCGAGGAGTGGTTGCCTTCGTTGCCTTTGCACTACCTATTATATAAGGCCTTCGGCTGGACCGATTCGCAGCCTGAGTTTGCGCATCTTCCGTTGCTGCTGAAACCTACGGGTGGCGGTAAGTTATCGAAGCGCGATGGCGACAAGATGGGTTTCCCTGTATTCCCACTCCATTGGGTATCGCCAACTACGGGCGAAACGGCTCGTGGTTATCGCGAAGACGGCTACTTTGCCGAAGCATTTATAAATATGTTGGCTCTGCTTGGCTGGAATCCGGGTACCGAGCAGGAGATTTTCTCGATGCAGGAGTTGATAGACGCCTTCTCGCTCGACCGCGTATCGAAGGCGGGAGCACGCTTCCAACCCGATAAGGCAAAGTGGTTCAATGCGCAGTATATGCACGCCAAGACAGCCGAGGAGTTATGTCCAATATATCAGCCAATCTTGCGTGAGCATGGTATTGAGGTATCTGACGAGGTGGCAGGTAAGGCAGCCTTCATAATGAAGGAGCGTGCTACATTCGTGAGCGATTTGTGGGATTTGACCTCCTACTTCTTCATCGCTCCTACCGAATATGAGGAGAAACAGTTGAAGAAGTATTGGAAGGGCGAAAACCCTGCTCGCTTGGCGGAGTTGCGCGAGGTTTTGGCTTCGATTGACGACTTCTCGTTGGAGAATACCGAGCAGATTGTTCACGCTTGGATTACCGAGAAGGAGTACGGTATGGGGCAGATTATGAATACTTTGCGCTTGGCTTTGGTAGGTGCAGGCAAGGGTCCCGGTATGTACGATGTAACATCGTTCATCGGCAAGGAGGAGTGCTTGAAGCGCATCGACTACCTTATCGCCAATGTAAAGCCATTGGAGTAATTGACAATTGACAATTGACAATTGATAATTAAAGGAATTCTTAATTCTTAATTCTTAATTCTTAATTCTTAATTCTTAATTCTTAATTTTTAATTGTTCTATGATAATAGAGCAGAATATTTGGGGTGTTACGCCTGAGGGTGAAGCAATAATCATCTATACGATGAAGAACGCACTCGGTAGTGAGGTGCAACTCACAAATATAGGAGCTGCCATCGTATCGGTAAAGTATGCCGACCGCAATGGCAATATTGACGATGTGGTGCTTGGCTATAAGGAGCCGATGAGCTACTTTGGCGATAGTGCAGCGAGTGGCAAGACGATAGGTCGTGTGGCCAATCGCATCGCCTACGGAATGATGACTATCGAGGGCGTGGAGTATCGTCTCGAAGTAAATAATGGTCCTAACCACCTCCACGGCGGAACAAAGGGTTTTGCTAATCGCTTGTGGGAGTCGCGCGTAGAGACCAATCGTGTGGTCTTTTCGCTGGTGTCGGAAGATGGCGACCAAGGCTATCCGCACGAATTGACCGTAGAGGCTATCTACGACTTTGATGACGAAAATAACCTCGAAATCACCTACCTCGCAAAGAGCGATGGAACAACGCCCGTAAACCTTACAAACCATGTCTATTGGAACTTGGCGGGCGAGGCGAGTGACTCGGTGCTCGACCACGAACTCAAACTCAACGCTTCGTATGTCTTGGAGGCAAACGAGAAGCAGATTCCTACTGGACGACTGCTCCCGATGAAGGGTTCGGCGCAGGACTTCACCGATTGGAACCGCTTGGGCAAGGATATAGGCTCTATTTTCAACCATATCGATTTATTTCGCGGACACGACCACTACTTTGTGGTTGATGGTTGGCAGAAGAATATCCTCGGTGAGGTTGGCGAGTTGCGCTGCGAAAAGACAGGTCGTTTGGTTAAGGTTTTGTCATCACAACCGGGCTGTATGGTCTATACTGGTAATTGGCTTTCGGGCGGTTGTCCAATCACCAAGTCGGGCAGTCGCTACGAGGATTATGCAGGTGTGGCTATCGAGTGTCAGGTACACCCTGACGCAGTCAATCAACCCGATTTTCCATCGATTTTGTTGCACGAAGGCGAACTGTACTGCAATAAGATAGTCTTCCAATTACGCACATATTAAAGGCTTATAGCCGTTGGCTATTCCCCTTTGGCTTTTTGGTAAACCCTCCGCAGAAATAGAGACTGCGGAGGGTTTTTGTGATGTTTTCGGGCGAAAATATTTTTTATTTACAAGAAAAGCACTATATTTGCATCGTTATTTGGGGCTGCAAACACAAACGCCCGTATAACCATTGGTCGTCCGACTAATGACAAAATCGCAGAAAATTGAGATTATGGAGGATTTAGTTGCTATTCAAGGCAAAACAGTTGCCGAGTTGCGCGAAATTGCAAAGGTGCTCGGTATCACAGAGGAGAAATTATCGAAGAAAGAGTTGATTGCCCGCATCTCGGCTATTGGCGCAGAGAGCGAGCAAAGCAACACTAACGAGGAGGTCGCAGAGGTCGCAGAGGTTACTCCTGCCCCTCAAAAGCGCAAGCGTGCCCGTCTTGGTTCGGTAAAGGTCGAGGCGATAAAGTCGGCTCCCGTAGTTGAAGAGCAGAAGGAGGTGGCAGAGGCGACAATAGAGGCTCCTGCAACAGTGTCTGCTGAGGTTAAGAGCGAGGAGGTTACACCACAGCCCAAGAAGCGTGGTCGCAAACCGAAGAGTGTCGTAGTTGAGGAGTCGGTTCAACACGAAAATAGAGCAGTACAAGAGGCGGAGAACGAAGATTCACAAGGGGAGAAGAACGACAAGCCTATTACCAAAGATGATTTTAAGGCTGAGGTATATGGCGAGGGTGTTTTGGAGATTATTCCCGATGGTTACGGATTCTTGCGCTCGGCAGACTACAACTACCTTAACTCGCCTGATGATATATATGTATCGCCATCGCAGATTAAACTCTTCGGCTTGAAGGCAGGTGACACCGTAGCAGGTGTTATCCGACCACCAAAGGAGGGTGAGCGTTATTTCCCTCTCGTACGAGTAACAAAAGTCAATGGCTTGGAGCCTAATTTTATTCGCGACAGAGTGCAGTTCGAGTATCTCACTCCACTCTTCCCAAGCGAGAAGTTCAACCTTACGGGCGAAGGTCACAACTCGATGACCAACCGTATTGTCGATCTGTTCTCCCCTATCGGTAAAGGCCAGCGTGCACTTATCGTGGCACAGCCAAAGACAGGTAAGACGATGATTTTGCAGAGCCTTGCCAACGCCATAGCAGACAATCACCCTGAGGTATATATGATTGTACTCCTCATTGACGAACGACCTGAGGAGGTTACCGAGATGGCTCGCCATGTCAAAGCCGAAGTCGTATCTTCGACCTTTGACGAGCAGGCTTCACGCCATGTCAAGGTTGCCGAAATGGTCCTCGAAAAGGCAAAGCGTATGGTTGAGTGCGGACACGATGTCGTTATCCTTTTGGACTCGATTACCCGTTTGGCTCGCGCCTACAACTCCGTACAGCCTGCTTCGGGTAAGGTATTGTCGGGAGGTGTCGATGCAAATGCCTTGCACAAACCAAAGCGTTTCTTCGGTGCTGCGCGTAACACCGAGGAGAAGGGCTCACTTACCATCATCGCTACCGCCCTTATCGAAACGGGTTCGAAGATGGACGAGGTTATCTTCGAGGAGTTCAAGGGTACGGGTAATATGGAGTTGCAGCTCGACCGCCGTATCGCCAACAAGCGTATCTACCCTGCTGTCGATGTTGTGGCATCGAGCACTCGCCGAGAGGACTTGCTCCTCTCTCGCGAGAAGATGCAGCGCACCTGGGTACTCCGCAAGTACCTCTCCGACATGACACCTGTCGAGGCTATGGAGTTCCTCGAAAAGCAGATGACACTCACTCGCACGAACGAGGAGTTCCTCGCTACGATGAACCAATAATTCAAATTGACAATTGAAGAATTGACAATTGATAATTAAAAGAATAAGTATATTAAATATAAAAAACGACACAGTCGTTTTACCATTAATTGTCAACTGTCAACTGTCAATTATCAATTAAATAGCAGATTACTTAACTAATATGAAGAGGTACATTATAATAGTTGTTGCATTGTTGTCTTACCTCCCCTCATTCGGTTGGGGGCAGAAGGGGCACGATGTAGTGGCGTATATTGCCGAGTGTAACCTGACGCCCGAAGCGTATCAGAAGGTGGTCAAGAAGTTGGGCGACCATTCGTTGGTCTATTACGCCAATTGGCTCGACAATGCAAGTTACAGCGACCAATATCGCTACACCAAGACCTGGCACTACGCCAATGTCGATGAGGGTTACACCTACGACACCATGCCCAAGAACGAGAAGGGCGATGTCGTAACCGCCATTAACGGCATCATTGCCGAGATTAAGAGTGGCAAACTCTCGGCGGAGCAGGAGAGTGTGCGCCTCAGAATGTTGATACACCTTGTCGGCGATATCCACTGTCCGATGCACGCAGGTCATCTGAGCGACAGAGGTGGCAACGATGTGATGGTCAAGTTCTTCAACAAGGATACAAAGTTGCACTCGTTGTGGGATACAGCACTTGTCGAGGCGGCTCACAAGTGGAGTTATACCGAGTGGGAGCAGCAGCTCAACCGTTACTGCACCGCAGAGCGCAAAGCAGAGTTATCGAAGGGCACAGCAACGGATTGGCTCAATGAGAGCCACGCCATAGCGACCGAGATTTACAAGGCGACACCCGAAAAGAGCAAGGTGTCGTACGATTACATCGCCTACTACGCTCCCGTAATCGAGAAACGACTGCTTTCGGGCGGATTGCGATTGGCGAAGATACTGAACGAGCTGTACGATTAGACGAGAGACGAGAGACGAGAGAAATGCAGAATGCAGAACCGACGCTGCGGAGCGAGAGCAGAGGGTGCTTGCACACTATGCCGAGCCGCAAGGAGGAAAAGCCCTCGAAGAGGGGTTAATGCAGAATGCAGAATTAAAATTAAAAATTAAAATTAAAAATAAATACCTTTAATTGTCAATTGTCAATTCGTCAATTGTCAATTAAGAAAAATGTAGAAACTTATGGCATTACAATGTGGTATAGTAGGTTTGCCAAATGTTGGTAAATCGACACTTTTCAACTGTCTGTCGAATGCAAAGGCGCAATCGGCAAACTTCCCTTTCTGCACTATCGAGCCGAATGTCGGCATCATCACCGTACCTGACGAGCGACTCGTCAAGTTGGCGGAGATTGACAACCCTAAGCGCGTAATCCCAACAACCATCGAGATTGTTGATATTGCAGGTTTGGTAAAGGGTGCATCGAAGGGCGAAGGTCTTGGTAATAAGTTCCTTGCGAACATTCGCAATACCAACGCTATCATTCATGTCTTGCGTTGCTTCGACAACGACAACATCACCCATGTCGATGGTACGGTGGACCCCGTACGCGACAAGGGCATTATCGATACCGAGTTGCAGTTGAAGGACCTCGAAACGGTCGAAAATCGCATCGCAAAGGTGGCAAAGCAGGCGCAGACTGGTGGCGACAAGTTAGCAAAGCGTCAGTACGATATCCTCGTGCGTTACAAGGAGGTTTTGGAGCAGGGATTGTGCGCCCGCACACTCGAACTCGACAAGGAGGAGCGCAAGGTTATGGGAGACCTTAACCTCTTGACCGACAAGCCAGTACTCTATGTCTGCAATGTTGATGAGAAGAGTGCCGTAACGGGCAATGCGCACACCGAAGCGGTGAAGGCTGCTATCGCTGACGAGAATGCCGAGATGCTTATCGTGGCGGCGGCTACCGAGGCGGATATTGCAGAGTTGGAAACCTACGAGGAGCGTCAGATGTTCTTGGAGGATATGGGTTTGGAGGAGTCGGGTGTAAATCGTCTTATCAAGGCGGCTTACAAGTTGCTCGAACTCGAAACATTCTTCACTACGGGAGCTGACGAGTCGCGCGCTTGGACCTACCGCAAGGGCACAAAGGCTCCGCAGGCGGCAGGTGTTATCCACACCGACTTCGAGAAGGGATTTATTCGTGCCGAGGTTATCAAATATGCTGACTATGTGGCTCTTGGCTCGGAAAAGGCTTGTCGTGATGCCGGAAAGATTGGTATCGAAGGCAAAGAGTACATCGTAGAAGATGGCGACATTATGCATTTCTTGTTCAATGTTTAGGGCTTTCGGAAGCTGTTAGCAAGAGTTAAAGGCATTAGAGGCGTACACCTCTAATGCCTCATTTTTTCGCCAAAAGTGTTGTTTTTCTGCTCAATATCGCATTTTATAAATAAAAATTTATAAATTTGCGAGATTTTAATACCCAAATGAGTATGATAGAACTCTCTACTTACAACATTTTCTTGGCTGTGATGGCGGCAACGGCATTGGTCGTATTTATCGCTCTGTACTTCGTAAAGGCTGGTTACGGCTACCTCTACAACCCTAAATTCGGCTTCCCCGTACCAAACAAGGTGGCGTGGGTGTTGATGGAGGCACCCGTATTTGTGGCGATGTGGATACTTTGGTACTTGGGCGGAATGACCACCGAGTTGGTACCATTGGTACTCTTCTCAATTATCCAAATCCACTACTTCCAACGCTCGTTCATCTTCCCATTGTTGCTGCGTGGCAACTCGAAGATGCCCGTATCGATTATGCTTATGGGAATGACCTTCAACACCCTCAACGCATTGATGCAGGGCGGTTGGTTGTTCTTTATCGTGCCGACCTACTTCCCTGACTACTACGCAGATTGGTTCTGCAAGCCTTATATCTACATCGGTGTTGGCGTATGGTTGTTTGGTTTTATCACCAACCTCCATTCGGACTACATCATTCGCCACCTGCGCAAGCCGGGCGACAAGAAGCACTATATCCCACACGGCGGTATGTTCCGCTATGTATCTTCGGCAAACTACTTTGGCGAGTTTATGGAGTGGGTAGGCTACGCCATCGCATCGTGGTCGGTAGCGGGCGTTGTATTTGCGTGGTGGACATTTGCGAACTTGGCACCTCGTGCAGGCGATTTGCGCAAGCGTTACGAGGAGGAGTTTGGTGAGGAGTTCAAGAAACTCAACCGCAAACGAATAATACCGTTCCTATATTAAATTGACAATTGATAATTGACAATTGACAATTAAAGGAATTTTTGATTTTAATTAACAGCCAATGGCTAAGAGCTAATGGCTAAAAGCAAAATAATATGGCAGAGAAGAAGGACCTCAAAGAGTCAAAACTCTTTACACCTTACAAACTCAACGACAAAGTAACTCTTCGCAACCGCACAATTCGTTCGGCAGCGTTTGAGTCGATGGGTAAGGATTTCAATCCAACCCAAAAATTGAAGGACTACCATGTCAGCGTGGCAAAGGGCGGTGTCGGCATGACTACCCTCGCCTACGCATCAATCAACCGTAGCGGCGTATCGTTCAACTCGCAGTTGTGGCTGCGTGACGAGGTTATCGAGCCGTTGAAGGATATCACCGATGCAATTCACGCCGAGGGTGCAGCCGCAGGTATTCAGATTGGACACTGCGGAAATATGACGCACTGGTCTACGGCAGGTAGTTTCCCCGTATCGGCATCGAATGGCTTCAACCTCTACTCCCCAACCTTCCACCGCCGAATGACACACAAGGAGATTGCGGAGACGGCAAAGGATTTCGGAAAGGCGGTGCATCTTGCACACGAATCGGGCTTCGATAGCGTGGAGGTACACGCAGGACATGGCTACCTCATCTCGCAGTTCCTCTCGCCTTGGACCAACCGCCGCCGTGATGAGTTTGGTGGCTCGTTGGAGAACCGTATGCGCTTTATGAAGATGTGTTTGGAGGAGGTTATGGAGGCTGCCGCAAAGACAGGCACCGCAGTACTCGTTAAGCACAATATGGAAGATGGCTTCAAGAGTGGTATTCAGATACCTGAGAGCATCGAGATAGCAAAGGAGATTGAGAAGTTCAATGTGAACGGTATTGTACTCTCGTCAGGATTTGTTTCGCGTGCGCCTATGGCGGTTATGCGTGGTCGTATCCCGACAAAGACCATGAGTTACTACATGGGCTGGAACGAGTGGTTGCAGAAGATTGTGGTCGATTTGTTCGGTCATTGGATGATTAAGGACTACAAGTTCGAGGAGTGCTTCTTCTTGGAAAATGCCAAGAAGTTCCGTGCAGAGTTGAAGGGACCACTCGTATATGTGGGCGGTATCGTGTCGCGTGAGGGTATCGAGAAGGTCTTGGACGCTGGCTTCGAGATGGTGCAGATGGCTCGTTGTTTGATTAACGATCCTGCCTTTGTAAATAAGATGAAGGAGGGCGATATTTCGACTCGTTCGGGTTGCGACCATCGCGACTACTGCATTGCGCGTATGTACTCGAAGGATATGCAGTGTTGCCACAACTGCAAGGAACCTATTCCTGATAAGGTGTGGAAGGAACTCGCCAAAATCGACTAAACTATGCGTAAAGGAGAGGTACAGAGGGGCAGCAAACTTGCCCTTGTAACGGGAGCATCGACAGGTATTGGCCGTCAGTATGCCGAGCAGTTGGCAGACCTCGGCTACAACCTTATTATCGTAAGCCGCACCGAGTCGGCATTGCAGACCGCAGCCACCGAAATCGAGGAGAAGCACGGAGTAAAGGTCGTTGTCAAGGCTATGGATTTGGCAACTACCGATGCAGCCGACACACTTTTTAATTGGTGCAAGGCGGAGGGATATATCGTTGATGTGCTGATAAATAACGCAGGAATGTTCTCGTTCTGCGACATCTCGAACACCCCTGCCGAGCGCATTGTGCGAACAATCACTCTGCACGATATCACCAATACCCTCTTGTGCCAACTCTTCGGCAACGATATGGCGGAACGTGGCGGAGGTTACATATTGAATATGTCATCGTTCTCGGTGTGGATGCCATTCCCCGGATTGGCGTTGTATAGCGCATCGAAGGCATACTTAAAATCCTTCTCTGTGGCATTTGCCAAGGAGATGCGATACAAGAATGTATGGGTTACGGCGGTCTGCCCTGCGGGTATTGCCACCGACCTCTACGGACTCACGAAAAAGTGGCAGGGTATCGGCTTAAAACTGCACGCCCTCTCTACCCCATCGTTCTGCGCACGAAGAGGTTTGCGAGCATTGTGGCGCAAGAAGCAGTGCATCGTACCCGATTGGTGGTGCAGGGCATTTATCCCAATCTGCGATATGTTGCCCCGTTGGGCAATCAACAAACTGCGAAACTTCACAATGAAGTGGCAGAAATAAGAAAAGCGACCAAAAGGTCGCTTTTCTTATTCTAAAACCAAAAGTCAGCTCTCGAACTTATAGATGGTTTTCTCGTGATAGTGTTCGCCTTTGTACAACATAATTGACGGAAAGTGCGGATTATTCACCGCATCGACAAAGCCCTGACACTCAATAGCTACACCTGCATAATCGAGATAACGACCACCCGAAATGGTCTCAGGACAATTGATAGACAATTTATTGCCTGTATAAACCATACAGCCCGCCTGCGTAGTAATAAAACGCACTGCACGACCACTCTTCTTATCGCGTAGAACACCCATCTCTTTCAGCTCGCCCTTCTGCCAATTATCGAGTGAGAAATAGTGTCCGTAGCCACCTTTCTTATCGATGTTTTGATACGGAGTGGAGATATCTTGACCAAGTCGGCGCCACTTGGTAAAATCGAGTGGAGTGCCCACAATATCAAGAATTTTGCCCGTAGGTATATGGTCAATAGTCATCTCCAACGAATGTGAAGCATGCAAAAGCACCTCGTGGTCGAGGATATCACCCGAATTCTCGCCCGACAGGTTCCAATAGGCGTGGTTTGTAAGCATAAGCGGTGTAGTACCATCACTATCGGCATCGTAGGTGAGAATCAACTCGTTATCCTCACTCAGGGTATATCTCACCTCAACATCTACGGCACTCGGATAATTTTGGTCGCCATCGGGCGAATGGAGCGAAAAGAGAATGCTTTCATTCTCAATTTGCGACTGCCAGATACAATTAGCGAAGCCACCTGTGCCACCATGAAGATGATTTGCAAGATTGTTTATTTCGAGCTGATATGTTTTGCCTTCGACCTCCAAATGTCCGAGTTTGATGCGATTAGCCACACGACCTACGGTTTTACCACATGTTGCTGTATCGCCAATATAATCAGCACCATTGGCGTATCCGAGCAGCACCTCGTCAAATTCGCCATTACGGTCAGCAAATCGCACGCCACAAATCGAGGCTCCAACATTTGTCAGTCGCACCTCCGTACCACGCTTATTACGCAATATATATTGCATAATTTTCTCTCCCGAAGGCGCAATGCCCCAATCTTTAACCTCTATCACAATCAAACTATATTACTAAAATGTATTTCTACGAGTCATCTTAAAATCGCAATGAATCTTATGCAGATTATGCGCAAGAATCATATCTGCTGCCAAATACCCCATCTGCTTGAAATCAGTGGATACAGTGGTCAATCCCCCCAAAATAATCTCATTTAGGTAAGATTCATTGTAGGCAATCAGACCAATATCCTTTCCGATATCCAACCCCTTAGCTTTTGCGATACGGGCAATCTCTGCCAAGCCAATGCCTAACTGACCATTCAACAACAGATAGACATCGTCTCGTTGCATTATATCCTCGTTAATTTCGTAGTGAAATTCGATATTGATATCATTATCCTTCGCAAATCGAGTAACCGACTCCGAGATAATCGGTGCGTAGAGGCTTGACGGAAGTGTTACTACATGCATCTTATTGTAACGGCGCAAATCTTCAACTACACCACCCAGACAGTCGTATATATCATTTGCCATATCCTGATATACGGCTCCATAGTTACCCGGCAACGAGCGCATCCATTTATCCAACATAACAAGTTTTCTGTTTGGAATACGCTTCATAGCCTTCAATGCTCTGGCCTGAGTAGTCGCATCAAGTGGGAAATGCGGTGTTACGAGATAGTAGTCAAATCGACTATCCTCGTCAAGCGAGCGACCAATAAAATCCTCGAAAGCATTTATATCCTGATTGTAGAGATAGATTGTAACCTCTCCCCTACTACCGAGTCGTTTAACAAATGAATCATAAAGAATCTGCGTATATTGACTCAACTTGTCGAGCAACATGAAAATTTTCAACTTGTGCTCCTCACGGCGCGGTAGCACAAAAAATCCCTTGCCATGTATCGAATCAATCAAGCCTCGCTCTCGCAGTATAGAATAGACCTTCTTTGCTGTCTCCTTCGATATATTCAACATCGAAGCGAGTTCGTTCATCGATGGCAAATAGCCACCTACCTGCAATTCTCCACTCTCTATTGCAGATTCAAATCCCGCCAATATCTGCTTATATATTGGAATATGAATATCCTCATCAATAGTAAAAAGTTGCGACATAATAATTTTTTCTTAAAATATATTGCGAATTACAAATTATTTTCTTAAATTTGCACCACTGTATATCACTGCATTTACAAAGCAAAGATAATAAATTATTTTAATATACTAAATCAAAACTCTAAAAAAATGACGCAATTAGCAGAAAAACAGAAATTTCTCCCTTCAAAATGGGAGGTTACGGCATTGATTTGGGTTGCATATTTCCTCAATCAGGCCGACAGACAGGTATTCAATGTAGTGTTACCACAGATTCGTGACGGACTCGGACTTACCGATAGCGACATGGGACTTATCGCTACGGCATTCAACCTTTTTTATGCCGTTTTGGTACCACTCGGAGGTATTGTCGGCGACCGTTACAGCCGTAAATGGATTTTGACACTCTGTATCCTATTTTGGAGTATCGCCACAATGTTTACAGGTTGGGCAACAGGTCTTATCTCGCTGATTATTCTTCGTTCGGTGGCAACAGGTGGTGGTGAGGCATTGTTTGGTCCTAACTACAATGCATTGCTCTCGGAGTATCACACCAAGACTCGCTCGACTGCATTGTCTATCGTGCAGACAGCCTACTATATCGGAATTATTGCCAGCGGTTTCTTGGCAGGTAAGATTGCCGATGCATGGGGCTGGCAGTATGCGTTTATCGTATTCGGTGCTGTGGGTGTTGTTCACGCTATTATTATGATGTTCCGCTTGAAGGACAAGCGCGATGTGGCTGCTGAGCGTGCTGCAAAGGGAAAATCGAACCTCCTTCGCGACTTGTTAGATGGCTTCACGATTATCTTCCGCACCCCTACCGCAGCAACCGTAACAATTGGTTTCGCAGGTCTTATCTTCGTATTGACAGGCTATTTGACATGGATGCCAACCTACTTGCAGGAGGCTCCTTTCAATATGACCTCTGCTGAGGCAGGTTTCCACTCGATGTTCTACACTCACTTTGCTGCATTCTTCGGAGTTCTCATTGCCGGTAAGTTATCGGATTGGGTTGGTGCAAAGGGTAAGCCGGCTTGGCGTACTGCAATGCAGGGACTTGGTTTGTTGGTTGCAGCACCTTGTATCTACTACATGGGACACTCAACATCGCTCGTTATTGTATTCGGAGCGTTGGCAATCTTCGGTTTCGCTCGCGCATTCTTCGATGCAAATACTTATGTAGTGTTGTACGATGTTATTCCATCGAAGTTCCACTCTTCGGCTTCGGGCGTAATGATTATGATTGGTTTCGGAACAGGTGCATTGGCTCCTTATATCCTTGGTATAATCAAGGAGGCATCGGGACTCTCGCTCGGCTTTACAATTTTGGCTGCTATCTGGGTGGTATGCGGTGTGATTATGATTTTGGGCGGAAAGTTATTCTATAAACGCGATTTAGCAAAACTTCAATAAAACTACAAAGACATGAAAAGTTGTGAAAAAACCAGAAAGGCGAAAGCCGGCTTGTTGCTCGTTGCTTCGCCACGATTTAAAGACCTTGGAGTAGGTTGTGAGCATGGCACTTACGGTGAGCGTAAGGAGATTGCAATTCAGGAGATTCAGGAGAAGTTGTCTTTCCTTGACCTCTCGTTCCCTGGTATCGTATATACTCGCGAAGATGCAGAGAAGGCAATGAGCCTCTTCTATAACGAGAAGGTGGATTTCGTAATTGCCGAGTTCCTCTCTTGGTCGGAGGACTTTGCGTGGATTCGTTTCTTGCGCGATATGCCTGAGATTCCGCTTATCTTTGCGAATGTTGCAAAGGAGAAGATGGCATTCTACGACACCTTGGAAGAGGACGACTTTATCGAGTACCTCTGCTCGGGTACATTGGTAGGTTCGTTGGAGGCTTCGGGTTCGATTCAGCGCGTACCTCGCAAGAATGTAAAGGTTGTGATGGGTTCGCGTGATGAGGTGAACGAGCAGATTAAGAAGTATGCAGCTGCGGCTCGTGTTCGTGCAATCTTGCGCAACTCGACTCTCGGTTTGTTGGCTGCTTACAACGAGGCTATGTGGTCCACATATATGGATCCATACGATATGTTCACAAAACTCGGTCCGGAGATTCGTTTCCTCTCGTACTCGGATTACGGTAATGCTATTGAGGCTATTCCTGCCGAGGAGTTGAAGGGCTACTGTGATGAATTGACCACAAACTACAAGATGATGGACGATGTTGCTTACGATAAGTTCGAGGCATCGGTTGCAGCATCTATCGGTTTGAAGGATATGGCAAAGGATTTCGATGTCGATGTTATGGTATTCAACGACATTGATACCGCAATGTTCCGTTTGGTAGGTCTTCGCGCAGGTTTCTATCACCCTTGGTTCAACGAGAACACCTCGGTACTCGTTCCTGAGGCAGATATGGGCGCAGGTCTTATGACCTACATCTTGAAGTTGCTCTCGGGCAAGAATGTGAACTTTGTTGAGCCATTCCACATTGAGAATGAGTTTGGAACATTCGCAGGTGGTCACGCAGGACCAAACGACCACAACGACCCTGAGTGGCAGAAGAATGTAATCATCGCTCGCGATGTTCGCTTTGCAAAGAGCAAGTGGAAGCATGCAGGCGCACCATTCGCTTGGTATCGTATGTCAACCGGTTGGAAGACTATGGCACAGTTGGTAGAGTGCGATGGCAAGTACAAGATGGTTTGCACAATGGTAGAGTCGTTGCCGGGAGAGCATATCTTGGCTACCTACTCTCACACAATCTTCCGTCCTGAGGTACCTGTAAAGCGCCTCTTCGAGGAGATTATCAAGGTTGGCACAACACAGCACTTCGCAGTTGTTGATGGCGACTATCGTGAGGAGTTGGGCTTGTTGTGCGAGATGATGGGTATCGAGTTCCACGATATTCGATAGAGATAAGAGATAGATGTATATATTTATAAATATAGGTGTTTAACTTAAATAAATTAAAGGTAAAATGAGTTTCATGTACAATCCGTACCCGTTTGACGACCCACGCGCTGTCAATCGTCCGGTACTCAAAGCAACAACAAAGGCCGCTGTTACAGTCGGCACACTCAAAGCAGCAGTTCGTCTTGCAACAGATTTGGCTGCACAACTCGAAGCAGAGCCAACCAAGAATATCGTTCTCGGTTGGGAGGGTTACACAACAGCTGACTTTACAAAATTATTGAACCTCTTGACTCAGCAGTTGGAGTTGCGTGGTGTTGAGACTGTTCGCTACGACCTCGCACAGGTGTTGAAGAGCGAGGAGGAGATTAACGCAATGATTGATCCTCAGTTGGAGTGGGACAAGAAGAAGGACCCAACACTTCTCTATGGTCGTATCTATCACGGAGGTTACAAGGGCGTACTCGACCCTGCAAAGTTGGAGGCTTACAAGCAGCAGGTTGCTGAGTGGAAGGCTCCGGTAGAGAAGGGTAAGGTAGTTGTTGTATATGGTTCGGGTGTTCTCGTTGAGGAGTTGCGCTCGTTGTACGACTCGAAGTTCTACTTCGATGTTACTCCAAAGGAGTCTATCCTTCGTATTCGCCGTGGTGCATACATCAACCTCGGTCAGTCGAAGCCACAGCCAACAAACCAGATTATCCGCCGTTGCTACTACTTCGATTTCGAGATGGCAGTAACATTGCGTGGTCAGTTGCTCTTAAAGCGTGAGATTGACTGGTATGTTGGTAACGACAACCTCGATGCAATGCAGTTGATGCCTGTTGAGGCGTTGAACGAGATTCTCGAAACAATGGTTAAGTATCCATTCCGTTGTAAGCCTGTATATTTGGAGGGCGTATGGGGAGGTTCTTATGTGAAGAAGTTGCGTAACCTTCCTAAGGAGATGCGTAACTGCGCATGGGTATTCGACCTTATCCCAATGGAGGTAAGTATCGTTATCGAGGCTGATGGTGAGAAGTTGGAGTTCCCATTCAACTCGTTCGTTCAGCACGATGCAGTCGCAATGTGCGGTGCCGAGTCTGTTAAGAGATTTGGTTTGTACTTCCCTGTTCGTTTCAACTACGATGACTCTTACCACTCGACAGGTAATATGTCTATCCAGTGCCACTCGGGTGCACAGTACAACAAGGAGAACTTCGATGAGTTGGGCCGTCAGGACGAGAGCTACTATATCATAGTTACAGGTCACGGAGCAAAGACCTTTATCGGTTTCAATGATGATGCTGACGCAGAGCAGTTTATCAAGGATATCAAGTTGGCTGACACAGAGTATAAGCCGGTTGATTACATGAAGTATGTGAACTACGAGGAGTCGAAGCCGGGCTTGCAGGTTATGCTTCCAGCAGGAACTATCCACTCGTCAGGTCGTAACCAGGTGATTTTGGAGATTGGTAGTTTGACTATCGGTTCTTACACCTACAAGTTGTATGACTACCTCCGTCCAGACTTCGATGGCAAACCACGCCCAATTCACACATGGCATGGTGAGCGCGTATTGGATTTCAGCCGCCGTACAAGCGCAATTCACGGTACTATCGTTCATGAGCCACGCCTTGCTCGCAAGGGAGATGGCTGGGCAGAGTACATCGTAGGTGAGTGCGATGAGTTGTACTTCTCGTTGCGCCGTTTGGAGTTCGAGAAGACAATCGAGGACAAGACTAACGGTAAGTTCGTAGTATTGACTTTGGTTGATGGCGACAAGATTCGTATCCGTTCAAAGGCTAATCCGGAGTACTACTTCGATGCAGAGTTTATGGATATGACCGTTGTTCCTGCGGCTATGGGTGAGTTCGTAATCGAGAATCTCGGCTTGGAGCCAATCTGCGTTCATAAGACAACTCTTAAAGAGGGATTTGAGAATGAATAACAAGTGCGTTCTCCTACTCGATGTAGGTGGAACATTTGTAAAATCGGTGGTAGCAACTCTCAATGGGGAGTTGCTACCTAATACCGAGAGTTCGGTACCTATTAACTCCGATGGCACACGCCTCGAAATAGAGAAGTCGTTTGCTACCGTAATTGAACACGGCAACACCATTGCCGAGTACAATGGTTACAAAGTGGCAGGCGTAGGTATTGCATTTCCCGGACCATTCGACTACAATACGGGAGTTTCGTATATGACGCACAAATTCGCAGCGTTGGAGAAGTTGTCTGTAAAGGATTTCTTCCACTCGTTGCCTGAAATTGGTGCCGATATGCCCGTTGTATTTATGCACGATGTTACGGCAGCAGTAGCTGGTGAGTTGTCTTTTGGTGCAGCGCAAGGCTACAAGAATGTGGCAGTCGTAACTCTTGGCACAGGTCTTGGTTTCTCGCATACGCAGAATGGCGAAATTCAATTCTCGCCACTCGGCTCTCCTGCAACATCAATCTACAACCGTCCTTATCGTGATGGTAATCTCGAAGATTACGCTTCGAAGCGTGGTTTCCTGCGCTCTTATGCAGAGGTACGAGGTGTAGAGAATCCCGAGAACCTTACCGTAGCGATGATTGGCGGTATGTGTGGTGAGGGTAATAAGGAGGCGTTGCAGTCGTTCTACAATGTTGGCGAAATTCTCGCTACGGAGTTAAAACCGCTTCTCGAAGAGTTCAATATCGAATGTCTGCTCTTCGGAGGTCAGATTTCGCGTTCGTTTGCATATTTCGAGCCTGCACTCCGACACCTTATTGACGAAGTTCCATCATTGAAGCATATCGCCCCAATGAAGAACCTCTCGACAGCAGCACCGCTTGGACTATTGAGCAAGTTGCGTGAGGAGTTGGGATGCTGATTGAGAAATAACACTATTTTAGAGAGAGTTTCTTTTTCGAGACTCTCTTTTTTCGTATATTTGCGGAGAAGTTCCTCTTTTTTTTTCGGAATTTAAATGAGCTACAATAGAGAGACAACTGCCTGTTTTACAGGACATCGTACCTACGATGGCAGTCTTAATGAGGAGTTGGCGACTGCAATACGAAGGTTATACGATGACGGTTATCGCACCTTTCTGTGCGGTATGGCTATCGGTTTTGACCTTATAGCCGCAGAAGTTTCACTCTCTCTACGCAGCGAATTAAAGGGGCTCAGAGTTGTTGCAGTAGTACCGTTTGAGGGTATGCAAACTCATTTTCCAAATTCACAACGCGCGCTATTTGAGCAAATCAGGAATAAAGCAGATGAGGTTATCACCCTCGCAGAGCGATACTCGGCATCGTGCTATATGGCACGCAACAACTATCTTGTAGATAACTCCTCAGCTGTTATCGCCTACTTTACGGGCGAAAAGGGAGGTACAGCGTACACCGTACGCAGAGCCGTAAAGAGCCTCTCACTCATCGTAAATATCTACAACAATCCACAACAGAGGTTGTTCAAGTAGATGTATCAAAGAATAAAATTGTCAATTGTCAATTGTCAATTATCAATTTTTTTGTATCTTTGGGCGAAAATTTAGCAATTTTAACTCAAAACAATAAAAACACTATGAAAGAAGCTATTGCAATTCTTACAGGTGGCGGTCCTGCACCGGGTATGAATACCGTTGTAGGTAGCGTTGCCAAGACTTTCCTTGCAAAGGGTTATCGCGTTATCGGTTTGCATCACGGTTATTCGGGCTTGTTCAATCCGAACCCTCGCCACGAGGACTTGGACTTCTTCAAGGCTGACTACATCTTCAATCAGGGTGGTTCATACCTCACCATGAGCCGTTTCAAGCCAACTGACGCTGATTTCGAGAACAACTTTAACCTCTCGTTCTTCACCGAGAACAACATCAAGTTGCTCGTGACTGTTGGTGGTGATGACACCGCTTCGACAGCAAACCGCATTGCCAAGTTCTTGGAGGCGAAGCAGTACCCTATCGCAAATATCCATGTTCCAAAGACTATCGACAACGACCTTCCTCTTCCTGCCGGAACTCCTACTTTCGGTTATCAGTCGGCTAAGGAGGGTGGTACTGTTATCGGTCGTGCCGTTTATAACGATGCTCGTACCTCGTCTAACTGGTTCGTGGTTGCAGCAATGGGCCGTTCGGCAGGTCACCTTGCATTCGGTATCGGTTCGGCTTGCCACTACCCTATGATTGTTATTCCGGAGATGTTCAACAAGACCGAGATTACCGTTGAGAAGATTGTAAACTTGGTTGTATCTTCGATTATCAAGCGCAAATTGATGGGTATCGAGTATGGTGTTGCAATGATTTCGGAGGGTGTATTCCACGCTCTTTCTGACGAGGAGATTGCAAAGTCGGGTATCCACTTCTCTTACGATGACCATGGTCACCCAGAGTTGGGTAAGGTATCGAAGGCTCACATCTTCAACGAGATGTTGGAGAAGAAGGTTAAGGAGTTGGGCTTGAAGGTTAAGTCGCGTCCGGTAGAGATTGGTTACGAGGTTCGTTGCCAGACTCCTATCGCTTACGACTTGGTTTACTGCTCGGAGTTGGGTATGGGCGTTTACAAGCTCTTCTCGGAGGGTAAGACCGGCTGCATGGTATATATCTCGCAGGACGGTTTCGTATCGCCACTCTACTTGAAGGATTTGCAGGACCCTACAACCGGCAAGATTCCGCCACGCCTCGTAAATATCGAGTCGGACAAGATTATGCAGGTTATCAACAATGTAATGCACTACATCACCGCAGAGGATTATGAGGCTGCAAAGCAGTATGTTGCTAATCCTGAGGCTTACGACTTCCGCAAAATTTTGAATTGGTAGTCATTGTATTACTCAAAAAAGATGGTCGAAGGTATTTAACTTTCGGCCATTTTTTGTATCTTTGTTTATGTAAAACTTAAAAACCTATTCACTACTATGAACAAACTACTAATTTCTCTTCTATTTGTAGGGCTATTTGCAGCAAATGTTAATGCTCAAACAAAAATCCCTCACACACACAAACTCAGCAAAGAGCGAGTTGCCCACCGTACCGAGATTATAATTCCACAAGTAAATGGCTTTAACTGCTACAAGGGTGATTTCCATGTTCACACCTCCTATTCAGATGGTGTAGTAAATCCGGCAGGTCGTGTAGCTGAGGCTTGGTTAGACGGTCTGGATATTCTCGCTATTACCGACCACTACGAGAATCAAAGTGGCATAAGAAAATTTTTCAAAGTCACTGCTCCATATAACGAAGATGGCAACCCTACGAAATACACAAGGGCGAATAAGGAATACCCACTTCGTGTCGATTTCAATGCTATTCACTAGGAAGCAGAGAGTGCTGTAAAGAAAAGAGGTTATCCAATGCTCATTGTCAAGGGTTGCGAGATGGCTCGTAATGCAAAGTCGCACGGACACTTCAACGCCCTATTTGTTGAGGATCTAAACACCTTGTTCAATCCCGATATGGCGGAGGCATTCCGCAATGTAAAGAAGCAGGGCGGTATCGTTATCCATAACCACCCGGCTTGGCGCCGTGACACCAGCGATAAGACCGAGTTCCACGAGCAAGTATATGGCGAGGGCTTGGTTGATGGCGTTGAGGTTATAAATGGCAACTCATTCTATCCTCATATTGTGCGCCGTTCCATCGATGAGAAGTTGACAATGTTCGCTAATACCGACATACATAGTGTATCTTCTAAGGGTTATGAGTGGGACGGTTTTCATCGTACAATGACTCTCATTTTCGCAAAGGAGTTGACTACCAATGCAATTAAGGAGGCTATCTTGAAGCGCCGTACCATCGCCTATTCAAAGGGGAACCTCGTGGGCGAGGAGGAGTGGCTCAGCGGATTGCTGAATGCCTCAGTTGATTGTCGCCTTATCAGCGAGGACAAAGAGAAGAATACCCGCACATTTCTGCTTGTAAATCAATCGTCTATAACCTATAAGTTGCGCCGTGGCAAAACGATCTATAATTTAGAGCCGTTCAAAACTTTGATGGTTAGTTTCGGAAAAGAGAAGAAAAGCGGTAAATATCTTCCGCCTAAATTTGGAGTTAATAATATGTGGGTTGCCGACTACAAACACCCTACAATTGAGATTAAGATAGATAAATAATAGTTGGCAGATGTAGCAAATAAAAAACATAATAAAGGTTGGCAACGAAAGCCAACCTTTATTCTATTCTCCACTCAACCTCCTCTCGAAGCAGTTTTGCCGTAGGGTTGTCGGGAAGATTGTCAAGAAAGCTCTTAATCGCGTTATCATTCAACTGCATCGCGAGAGCCGTTGCGCCCTGCGCCACAAGGCGATTGTCCGGAAATGTTGTAACGGCTTGCACTATCGCATTGACTGCCGTTGCGCTCTCTACCCCACCATTGCGAGCCGCCGAGAGCAGGGCGCAATAGGCAAGCAGGGCGTTATCCGAGCTGCACCACCTCTGCAATAACTCTGCAACATCTGCAATACGGCTCAACAACGCATGCGATGCCTGCTCGGCGACCTCCGAGTTGATAATTCCCGAAGCCCAGAAGTCGAAATTCTCAACACCAACCCTCTCTGCATCGGCAATCCACAACGCCACAAGGCGCACCTCGCGGATATTTTGCGTATAGAAGTACTCCGCCAATTCGTGGTCGGTGCCAATCTCTCGTGCGAGGTTGCGAATGGCATATATCTGCACGCCATAGTTACGCTCGTAGTCTGCACCGAAATAGCGCATCGTATCGAGCGCAGCACCATTCATCTCCTTGCGAAGACGAAATAGTAGCAGGCGTTTTTTCTGCTCAAAAATCGAATTTCCATTCACAGTTCCCAACTATTATTCAAATTGCATCAAAGAATCGCCAAAGGTTGATTAAAAAGGAGGGATTTCAAGGCTTGCGAAGTTCGAAAAACCGCAGCATACTTGGGCGTATGTGAGGATTTTGAGAACGAGCGTAACGCAGAAATCACCATTTTTTATCGACCTTATTTAATAGGAAGAGCTATTACACTTTTGCCATACAAAGGTGATGCAAATTCGAGGGTATCCATCAGCGTAGCCTCACCCACAAGCGAACACTTCGACTGCGGAACGATAATATACTCTGCCGACACCCTATCCTTTGGTCCAAGCGGTTGCAGCTGTGGATACTCCTTGTGTTTCTCGGTCTCAACCTTCACAACGATAGGCATACCAGACAAATCATCGGCCTCGACAACTCCCGCCTTATCGTTGAAACGACAAACCATATACTCACTCTTGTCAGGGGTAATTGCGACATTGAAAGTATGGAGTTGCTCGGTGGTAGTTTTAGCACCGTAGAACATATCCAGACATTCCTTCTCCATTCGTGCAATCTCCTCCAAGGCCGCCTTCAAACCTGCGCCAAAGACATTCTCGCCTGCCTCGCCCGTAATAAGGTCAAGGCGATGACGGCGCAACGAGAATATCATCTCTGCCGTAGCCGCAGCCTGTTCCTCGGTGGTCTGTACCGTAGCCGACACCCTGTTCAAAGGGAGTGGCAAGGTATAAGGCTCTTGCTCTACTTTTGGAGCAACCTTCTCTGCCGCACCGAGAGCCAAGCGACCATCGACCAACTCTATCGTAGAGTACTCCGAGAGGGTTGCTCGCTTGCCGAGATATTTCTGCGCATAGCGGGCATATACGCCCGGTTTGAAGTGTTCGGTAGCAACTCGCAAGGTAACATTTACCACCACAGGCTCTGCCTCGGCAACTACCGCATTGCCCTGCTTATCGTACAAGCCGGCCTTTATCGTATTTTGTGCGAAAGCCGTTGTGGCGATGCCTACAAGGGCTAAAATTGCAAAAATCTTCTTCATAATCGCTCTATTTAATGTTACGAAGATAGGTGTTTTTCGTATGATTATCAAAATTTAAGGTAAAAATCTTTTGTCAAGGCGCGGTATTCATTGGTGTAGTCGCCACGCCTACCCTTCTCTATTGCGATATTTTCGTGCGCTATTTCGGTCGGCTTCTGCTTTGCAAACTCGCCCATAACACGCTTTGCAGCACCGCCCTCTATCGGGCAGACATCGCAACGGCGCACAAGATGCAATTGCGTGAGCGACAGATATTTCTCAAACTCCGTTACTGGCAAAATAAGTGCGAACTTGCCGTTTTCGGCAAGCAATCGGTAGACCACCCTATCCAACTCCTCAAAAGTCAAGTCGTGGGTATGGCGAGCCGTAGAACGCTTCGCATCGGGCGGCAGCAACGAATCCACAAAGTATGGCGGATTGGAGATTATAAGGTCGAACTTTTCGGCTGGCTCAAACTCCTGCACAGCGGTCTGCGCCACTTCAAGACGCTCCGCCCAAGGGGAGTTGTCGAAGTTGGCTCTTGCTCTATGGGCTGCGGTTTCGTCAATCTCGACCGCTTGCACCTGCGCCGTAGGGTTGCGTTGCGCCATTTGCAGGGCGATAACACCCGTACCTGTGCCGATATCGAGAATGCGCCTTGCCCCCTCGCACTCCGCCCACGCACCGAGCAATACACCATCGGTGCCGACCTTCATTGCCACATCGTCTTGCTCGACTGCAAACTGCTTAAAACGAAAACCTCCCATAGTTTTAATTTACTACCGCAAATATAAGAAAAAGAGGATAGACGAGAGATGAAAGACGAGAGTTTTTTTGTTTATCGTCTTTATATGAGATTCAATAACAGCACACAACTCAGTCTGCGACTGCTTAATGGGAATTTAATAAATTTACGGAAAGCGAACAACCTGGCGTATGTTTGGATATACAATTGAAACCTACCCTCAATTTTTATCAGCAGAAACTCACAAAGTACTCTGCACTACAATAGCAGAAGGTTTTGGGGCTAACTTGTTCGCAAGTATAGATGATTATTTTTTATTGAATGCATTCATCGTACGGTCAAGACCTACTGAGATATACGAGAGTATTGCATCACTAAAAACCTTTAATCGCTCGTCCATCTTTTCGCGCTCTTCTGCGCTCCACTCACCCAAAACATAGTCCACTTGATGTCCGCGAGAAAAGTCACCTCCAATACCAAAACGCATGCGTGCATAATCCTCGCCACCAAGCAGTTCGGTGATATTTTTGAGTCCGTTGTGTCCTCCTGCACTACCTTTTTTGCGCATGCGTAATTCGCCAAATGGCAGGGCTATATCATCAACCACAACAAGCAGTTGCTCTTTGTCGATTTTCAGTTCTGTGAGCCAATAGCGCACCGCCTTACCCGACAAGTTCATATAGGTCGATGGCTTCAAAAGGGTTACGATGTGTCCTCGATGACGGAACTCTGCGACCGAGCCGTAACGACCTGAAATAAAAGAGGTGTTGGTCTCGGCTGCAAGCCGGTCCAACACCTTGAAACCTATGTTGTGGCGAGTCTCAGCGTACTCTGCACCGATATTACCCAAGCCGACAACAAGATACTTCATAAGTCCCTATTATTGCTGGTTAGCACCCGCACGCGAAGCACGAGTTACACGAACAGCGCAAACTGCCTGAGTTGCTGGCGAAAGGAACTGCAAGCCCTCGAATTGGAGGTCACCAACGAAGATGGTCTGACCAACCTTCAAAGGAGTTACATCAACAACCAACTCGTCTGGAAGGTTCTCTACCAAACCGCTAACAACCAACTTACGAGCCGAGAGAGCCAACTTACCGCCGACCTTCACACCCTCAGCGTTACCTGTGAGGCGAACAGGAAGAGCGATAGCAACAGGCTTACCATCAACTACACGATAGAAATCAACATGGAGAACCTGCTCACGGATTGGGTGGAACTGAGTCTCACGCATTACGGCCTTCTCGATTTTGCCGTTGAAATCCAACTCTACGATAAACGAACTTGGAGTGTAGATAAGAGCGCGGAGCTCCTTCTCGCTAACCACGAAAGTTACATTCTCACCTGCACCATAGAGGTTACAAGGAACCAAACCCTCACGGCGTGCAGCCTTAGCTGCTTTCTTACCGAACTCTGTACGGAGCTCAGCCTTCAAAGTTAAAGTCTTCATAATGTTTTGTTTTTTAATGTGTTACCTTGGGCGGTACTCAATGCAAACCCGTAGTTTGCACCCCATAACCGCTTGCATTTTTCATAATTCAGGCGCAAAGGTAGTAAAAAAAATCGAAACTGCAACAATTTCTAACCACCTATACCTTATTTTAATAGACCTTGCAACTCTTCTATTGAGAGATTTGTAAAATCTGCTACGCATATCGAGGCTCCAACATGCATCAAGGTTTCGGCTGATGATGTAGTGGTAATGCCGACACATTTACAACCTGCTGCAACACCTGCAACAATGCCATTTATAGCATCTTCAAACACTATACACTCCTCCGGGTTCAGAGCCATTTGCTCAACCGCCTTCGAGAAGATTTCGGGATGTGGCTTGCCATGCGTAACATCGCTACCAGTAATCGAAACATCAATCATATCCTCAATACCCAATGCTTCAATTATAAACTCCACATTTTCGCGACAGCCTGCTGAGCCAATAGAGCATTTCAATCCTGCCTGTTTGGCCTTTTGAAGGAACTCTACAATACCGGCAACAGGTTTCACATTCGGGCGATACATCTCGCGATAAACAGCCTCCTTCTCGCGATTGAGCCTATCCGCACCATACTCTGCTACGACAGATTCGCCAACTAATGTTTTGAAGAGTTCATCGCTGTGCATACCATTGTGTTTTAGCGACATAGGCTCTATAAGCGAAAAACCCATGCGTTTAGCATACTCCTCAAACGCCAAAAAATGGTACGCCAGATTATCTACCAGCGTACCATCCATATCGAATATCAAACCCTTTAATTGAGCCATATCGGACTATTTTGTGTGATCGAAAGTGAACGCCTCCCAAGGCAACTCTGCGTCCTTGCCATTCTCGATTACATCGTTTGCATGGCACATCATAGGGAAGTCCTCCAACGATACCAAGCCGAGCTCTGCCTTGCGATAGATAGCCTTAGCAACGCGGCGAGATACAACCAACGACTCCAAAGTTACGCCAGCCAAGAGGTTGATAGCCTCCTCGTAGGTCTTACCCTCACCGAGCAACACTCCAATCATACGGGTACGACCACCATAAACTGTTACATAGAGGTCGCCAATACCGATGCAGAGAGCGTCCTGCGAACCATTTTGAAGAGCCATCAACTTGGTCATCTCACGAGTTGCCTGATAGAAAGCACCTGCCTGTGAGTTATAGTGCAAACCTGCGTCTGCTCCGTGATGACGATTTACCAAACCAACGGTCATTGCAACGGTCAAAGCGTAAGCGTTCTTCAATGCTACTGCGCTCTCCAAGCCGATAACATCGTTGGTGATTGATACATGGTAGTACGAAGTGCTCATTGCCTCCTTCATCATCTTCAACTCGGCAGTATTAGCACCGCAGAAAGCAACCTGAGTCTGGTCGTGATATACCAACTCGTAAGAGGTACAAGGACCACCTACTGCGCAAACATGACGGTCGATGCCCTTTGCAAGCAAGTTCTTACGCCAATAGTCTGGGTACGAGATAAGAGTACCATCTTCGAGGTTAATCAAACCCTTTGTTACCGAAAGTACAGGGATTGTTGGGTCGAGGTTTGCCAAAATCTCCTCGCCAAACCAATCAACACCAAACGAAGAGACACCACCGATTACGAAGTCGCAACCCTTAACAGCCTCTTTCCACTCTGTTACCTTATAATACTTTACACCCTCTGGAAAATCGCGATTGAACTTAGGGTGACGATTGGTAGCAATGCAAGTGTCGATAACCTCATTGTCAAGTGGCGAACCAACCAAACGAACCTCGTGACCATTCTCTGCTGCTGGAAATGCAAGAGCCGAACCCATCATTCCCGAGCCGATAATTGTAATAACCTTTGCCATAATTTTTCTTTTTTTTCTTTTTAAGATGTTTAGATGGCGCAAAGATAAGCAAAAAAACAATAGAATGTACAAAAACTTATAGCATTTTTTTACAACTATTGTTAAAAAAGTTCACCCTCGCGCTCAGGTTGTGTCAATCCCAAATGTTTATATGCCAACTCCGTAGCCTCACGACCTCGCGGAGTGCGCTTCAAGAAGCCCTCCTTAATCAGGAACGGCTCGTAAACCTCCTCAATAGTGCCGGCGTCCTCGCTTACTGCCGTAGCGATGGTGTTCAAGCCGACAGGACCACCATTAAACTTGGCGATAATGGTCGAGA
>JAZOBZ010000041.1:0-20256 GCA_045596245.1 Alistipes sp.
ACAGGCAAGGAGCAGAAGATTCGTATCGAGGCTTCGAGTGGCTTGACCGAGCAGGAGATTCAGCGTATGCGTGACGAGGCAAAGGCTAACGAGGAGAAGGATAAGCAGGAGAAGGAGCGTATCGAGAAGATTAACGCTGCCGACTCGAACATCTTCGCTACCGAGAAGCAGTTGAAGGAGTATGGCGACAAGATTCCTGCCGACAAGAAGTCGGCTATCGAGAGCACTCTTGCCAAGTTGAAGGAGGCTCACAAGAATCAGGACTTGGCTGCTATCGACAGCGCAATTGCCGAGTTGAATCAGGCATGGCAGGCTGCATCGCAGGATATCTATCAGGCACAGCAGGCTCAGAGCGCACAGGGAAATCCTAATGCCGGCGCGCAGGGCAACCCTAATGCAGGTCAGCAGGGTGGTAACGGTGCTTCACAGCCTGAGGATGTCGAATTTGAGGAGGTAAAGTAAAATAGAGTTTATCTAAAATCGTTAATAGGCAATGTTTCGGCATTGCCTATTTTTTATTCGAAAAATAATCGCTATCTTTGAGGTTGGAAAATGATGAATACAAACTAAATAAACCAAAATATTTTATGAAGCGAATTATCCTTTCGATTTTGACGATTTGCGTGGCTCTGACTGCATCTGCGCAACTCAAACAGTACAAAGTGACACAAGAGCACAAGGAGCGTGCAGCTGCGGTTGTCAAGCAGATGACTCTTGACGAGAAAATTGCCTACATCGCAGGCTACAAGAGTTGGTATGTTCGGGCTATCGACCGCCTCGGTTTGCCGGCAGTGCGTATGGCAGATGGTCCGCAGGGTGTGCGTAACAATACCAAAAGTACCCTCTATCCTTCGGGTGTGGCTGCGGCTGCTACTTGGGATGCCGACCTTGTTCAGCAGATGGGCGTTTCGCTCGGTAAAGACGCTCGTGCAAGAGGTGTGCATATCTTGCTCGGTCCTGGTGCAAATATCTATCGTTCGCCACTGTGTGGCCGAAACTTCGAGTATTTCGGCGAGGACCCATTCCTCGCAGGTGAGATTGCGACTGCCTACATCAAGGGTGTGCAGAGCATGGGCGTAATGGCTTGCATCAAGCACTTCGCCGGCAATAATCAGGAGTGGGCTCGTCACAGCGTATCTTCGGATATTGACGAGCGTACTTTGAACGAGATATACTTCCCTGCCTTCGAAAAGGCGGTGAAGGAGGGAAATGTGGCAACGATTATGACCTCGTACAACCTCCTCAATGGCGTTCACGCATCGGAGAGTAAGTATCTCAATCAAGAGGTGTTGCGTGATTGGTGGGGCTTTGGCGGTTTTGTGATGTCGGACTGGACATCGTGCTACTCGCCTGTGAATGTGGCTCGTTGGGGTGTCGATTTGGAGATGCCGAGAGCGCAGTGTCAGAAACCCGAACTTATCAAGCAACTTGTTTTGCAGGGCGTAATTGACGAGCGTGCGCTCGATGCGAAGTGTCAGAATATCATTCAGACCATCTTTGCTTTCGAGTTTGACAAACGCCCGCAACTCGATAAGTCGTACCCTGAAAATAACCCCGAGTGCGATGCTGTGGCACATCAGCTCTCTCGTGGTGCAGTTGTAATGCTTAAAAACGATGGCTTCCTCCCATTCAAGAAGGGTAAGGTTGTGGTTTGCGGTCCTAATGCCGATAAGATTGTAACGGGTGGTGGTAGCGGCTTTGTTACTCCGCTTCTCTCTTGCTCGGTTGCAGAGGGTATGGCTACTATCGACAAGAAGATTAAGAGTACTTTTGTATCTATGGACGATAACCACAAGCCAACTCCGGGTGTGGTTTATGCCGATAAGGAGATGACCAAGAGAGGTATTGCAGCAGAGTACTACACCAATCCAGAACTCAACGGAGAGCCTTTCCAGCGATTTATTACCGATAAAGTGGGTATTGACGATAATAAGTTCGGAGCTCACAACGATATGACAAATGTTTCGACTCGCCACACCTTCTACTATAAACCCGAAAAGGACGAGTCATATCACTTTACGGTATGTACCAATGATGGATATCGTTGTTTCCTCAATGATAAGCCTATTATGAAGAATCGTTGGCATACGAGCAGTGGTCAAGAGGGTTATATGTTGCTCGAAATGAAGGCCGGAGAGACCTATAAGTTTGAGTTGCAGCATCAGAACCTCGGAGGTTCAATCTATGCCGATATGGTATTCGAATCCACAGACTTGAAGGAGTCTGCAAATGCAGATGTTATCAAGGCGGCAGATTGTGTTGTAGTGTGCCTTGGTCACAGCAATCGCACCGAGAAGGAGAACTACGACCGTACTTTCGAGTTGCCACGAGGACAAGTCGAGTATTTGGATATGATTTTGAAATATAACAAGAATGTCGTTGTAGTTCTCAATGCTGGAGGTGCAGTGGAGATGGCATCGTGGATGCACAAGGTTAAGGCGGTATTGATGGCTTGGTATCCTGGACAGCAGGGTGGTTTGGCTATCTCGGAGATTATCGCGGGCAAAGTGTCGCCTTCGGGCAAGTTGCCTATCTCGATTGAGACAAAGGTTGCCGACAATCCTTGCGCCGATAACTACTACGAAAATGTTAGCCGTGTTCGTTCGCACAAGATTAATCCACACGCTCGCGTAGAGTATCGTGAGGGCCTATTTATGGGCTATCGTGGCTACGAAAAGACGGGTGTTAAACCACTCTTCCCATTCGGATTCGGTTTGAGCTATACGACATTCGACTACTCAAATCTTTCGATTGCGAAGGAGGGTAGTGAGTTCGTTGTAAGTTTCGATGTGAAGAATGCCGGCAAGGTTGCCGGTGCCGAGGTTGCGCAGGTCTATGTGGGTGATGATGTCTGCTCACTTGTGCGCCCGGCCAAGGAGTTGAAGGGCTTTGACAAGGTCTATCTCAAAGCGGGTGAAACAAAGCGTGTGAGTGTGCGCCTTGACGATGAGGCGTTCCGCTTCTTCGACCCTATCAAGCGCAAGTTCGTGATTGAGCCGGGTACATTCTCGGTGTATGTTGGCGCATCTTCGGCTGATATTCGCTTGAATGGCAAGCTCGAAATAAAGTAAAAAATCCTTCTGATTGCCAATTAAACAAAGTCGGGTATCGTTTTCGATACCCGACTTTGTTAGCCATTAGCCGTTAGCTTTTAATTTTTAATTTTTAATTTTTAATTCTACTTGATATAGTACTCCTCAATCGGCTTATATCCCTTCTCCTGCATCAGTTTGTTCCAATTGTGGGGGAGCTCTATGCAGACCGTCTCAAAGCCTCCGCCCGGCATTGTCTGTACTTTGTTGCGGCTCGAATCACCCGTGATAATAAAGGCGGTCATCTCCTCCTTCATCGCAGGAATGGTCATCATCTCCGCCTCAGGTGAGTCGTACCAAACAGGTGTAGCGGTCATCGAAGCCCCTTCGGTGCGTGTGAGGTGTCCGCGCCAATTACGGATAGGGTGGCGTTCCTCGGGGTTGCTGCCCGGATTGGCGTAGTAGTTGGCGAATACTCGCTCTTTGAGCGAACGGCGAGCTGTGCGGATAAGGTCTTGTTCGAGTGCGTATGGGGTGCGGTATTTCGTAGCCAAATTCTTCGCTATCGGCTCTGTCAATAATATGGTGCGGTAGGTAAATTGCTTGCCACTGCCGAGTGCAAACTGGCAACGCTCGGTGATATCCCATGCGAGCAACTCCATAATCTTCTGTGGGTTAGTTGTGGAGGGTGCCATGTTGTTACCCCAAAGCAGGGTAGAGGAGGTTGTGATGGTGTTGTCGTTCATCTGATATCCGAGTCGTGCGTGGTAAGGCTTCCAACCGATTCTGCGACAAGCTGCCTCATCTTCGACCAAGCACCAAGGCAACGGATAACCGAAAGTACCCATGCGATTTTGTTTGATGTAGTAGCCTGCCAAGTTCATCAGCGCAAGGCTCATAAAGCGACCTATCGCAACATTTGCCTCCTCGTTAATCTCGCCCTGACCGCAGTCGATGCCGAGTTGTCGGGCAACAGGTCCATTCAGCCAAGAGTATGGCACCCATGCGTGGGTACTTGCCAAGGTTCGGCGGAACGATGGCGCACCGATAGCCTTTGTCATAGCGATAAGGATAGGCATAAATTCGGGCTTGCAACCCGCCATAACGCCATTTACAGCCACATGCCAAACAGTGGTGTTTCGATGTGCCACAGGGAGTACTGCAACTGTTTCGTTCCATTGCTTGTCGGTATATCGCAAAAACTCGCTAACCTTCTCGAATGTTGGCGGTACGATTGGCAGACCGTCAGACCAATTCATCTCTTGGAAGTGGTTGTTTACCTCCTGCAAAGTACCGAAAAAGATGTCGTCACGAATATCGCCTTTGTTGCTCTTTGCGCTACGCTCCAACTCCTCGGCGGTGATTGGAGTCGTGAGTGCCTTTACGATTTGAGGAAATAGCACCTCGCGCGTGTTTTTGATAAGTTCATCGGTAGTGTGCGAAGCAAATGCCCCCGGATACTCCGCTACGCGAGGAGCAGGGACTCCGTTGTTGGTCGAGGTGTAGAATACCTGCTCGGTAAATGTCGGTGTAGCAATAGCTACGGCAGGAATGCCTATATACTCGGCAGCGATGCACGAGCCTACCTCCTTTGGGGTGCAGAGTCCGCAGCCACAGTTACCCGAAATAACGGCATCGACACGCATCGAGCGCAAACGCTCCTGAAACTTCTCCTTTGAACGGCGTGTTACGCCCGGCGCAGGATAAACGCCTGCCGAGCCAATCTCGTCAAGCAGAATAATACGACAAGTAGGGTAGTGCTTCTCGAACAAGCGTTTTAGTTCGGGGTGGGTGGTACGAGCCATAAAACTACCGCCGACAATGGCTATCGTTTTGCCATCGAGCGAGTTAAGGCGTGGCGCCATCTCAATCATCTTGACCGTTCCGCGACCTACGGGCGAAACAACGGCAAAACCATCGCCCTTGACGGCTGTTGCCCCCGACTCGGTCTTGCAGGTGTCATCGCAAACGATACGAGTGGAGGTTTGAGCCATACTTGTAGCGTGTATGGCAAATACTAAAATCAATATATTTACAATGAATTTCATATAAATTTTATTAGGTTACGCTACATAAGATATATTTTGTTGCATAAAGTTAAATTTTTACATAAAAACAAACAAGCCTGCCTAACTTTGGACTTGTTAGACAGGCTCTGTGAAATACGCTTTTCGAGTTTGATTATCTATGTTTGTATTGGCGAATAGCCTCGTAAGCCGCCTCGTGGCATCGCGCACGAGGGTTCAACTCCTCGAATGGCTTGTTCTTGCGCGATGGATGAACTCGGTTGGATAGAATCACATAAATCATATCAGCCTTAGGATCAACCCACACCATTGTACCCGTAAATCCGGTGTGTCCGAAACTCTGTTTCGATGATGATGGTCCATAGCAATATGGATAACTTTCGCCCGGTTTGAGAGGTGGCTCTACTAATCTTCGCTTGTCGAAACCAACGGCACGATGGTTACCATTTTTAGGGAATTGGTAAGATGTCCATTCGCGAACGGTCTTGCGCTTAAAGAGTTTTACTCCATTATACTCGCCACCATTGAGCAACATCTGCAAAATTGGAGCAAGGCTCTCGCTATTAGCAAATAGTCCCGCATTGCCGGATACACCTCCCATAAAGGCTGCGGCTTCGTCATGAACGGTACCATGTACGAGCTGTTTGCGATGCCTGTTATCTATCTCGGTAGGTACTATCTGTTCAAGTGAGTATTTGCGTGTAGGGTTGTAGGTGGCATCTTTTACACCCAATGGCTTGTATATCTCGTTGTAGAGATAATCTTCGTAACTGCGACCTGTAATGCGTTCCACCAAGTAGAATGCCAAGTGCAGGTTGGAGCATGAATAACGGAACTTTTTAGGTCCAACATTTCTATTTACGATTCTATCCAATATAATGTTGCGGTTCTCTTTGGTAACATAGAGACCATTACAGAATTGGTGTGGAAACTCCTCGCTCTGAGTCGTACTGATTATGTCGGAGCGCAACTCCTTATTCTCGTTAAAGAGTATCTTCGATAGTTTGGGATTACGCATACCGCTCTGATGCGTTAAAATTTCGCGTAGGGTTAAATCCTCCTTGTTAGAACCTTTGAACTCCTCCAAATAGTATGATATGGGTTTGTCAAGGTCCAACTTTCCCTTGTCGGCAAGATGCATTAAACACATTGTTGCAGCCATAACTTTGGTGCAAGAAGCCATGTCATAGATATGACTATTCTCGACTTTGCGCTCGTTGTCGTAGGTGTGATAGCCATAACTCTTGTGGTGAACTATCTTGCCATGGCGTGCTACAAGAATCTGGCACCCCGGAAAACATTTAGCCTCGATAGATGCGTTAGCGATAGAGTCGAGAGTGCGCGACAGGTACTCTCCGTCCATACCGACACTCTCAGGTGTGCCATAACTTAGAACTGCGCTTTTGCGAGCAGATGCAGAGAATGTGATAGCGAGTGCTATACAAATTGATAGGACGAATCTCATAACTTAATAATTCTTCTACTTTTTATATTGTTTGATAGCCTCATATACAGCCTCGTGGCACTTGGTACGAGGATTTTGCTTCATAAATACATTCTTATTTGGCGTTGCTACGCGATTTGAAAGCAGTATCATAAACATATCTGCCTTAGGGTCAATCCATACCATTGTGCCAGTGTGCCCTGTATGTCCGAAACTCTGTTTTGATGCAGAAGGCCCATAAGGATAATTGATAGTTGCACTTGATTCGGGAGTAGGAGCCACAAATCGAGGCTTGTCAAAACCTAAGCCACGATGGTTGTTATTTCCCGGATATTGATACGAAGACCACTCGCGCACGGTCTTACGCTTGAAGTAACGCACACCATTATACTCGCCACCATTGAGGAGCATCTGCAAAATTATGGCAAGACTCCCGCTGTTGGCGAATAATCCTGCGTTGCCCGAAACTCCGCCAAGCATGCCGGCTGCGGTGTCGTGTACGAAGCCGTGAGTTGCGCCTCGATGATATCTCTTGTCGAAACCTGTCGGAACAATCTCCGAAAGTGGATATTTACCTCTTGGGTTGTATGTGGCATCTTTTACTCCGAGTGGCTTGTAGAACTCCTCGTAGAGAAAATCCTCATACTTGCGACCTGTTACGCGCTCGACCAAGATATTTGCTAAATGCCAATTAAGACACGAATACTTAAATTTCTTCGCATATACCTTCTGCTTGACAATATGGTTGAGCATATAGTCGTATATACCTTTGCTCGAATATAGATTCTCGCCACACTGATAAGGGAACTCCTCACTTTGAGTTGTGCTGAATAGATTTGTGCGCAACTGCTTGTCTTTGTTGAGAAATAATCTTGTGAAACTCATATTTCGGATTCCACTCTGATGTGTTAAAATTTCGCGAAGAGTCAGATTCTCCTTGTTCGAGCCTTTGAACTCCTCCAAATAGAGAGAAATAGGCTTATTGAGGTCTAACTGCTTCTGCTCTACAAGACGCATCAGACATATTGTTGCAGCCATAACTTTGGTGCAAGAAGCCATATCGTAGAGATGGTGATTCTCTACGGGGCGCTCCTGCTTGAAAGTGTGATGACCGTAACTTTTGTGATACACAATTTTGCCGTGTCGTGCTACGAGAATCTGGCATCCCGGAAAACACTTCGATTGGATAGACGCGTTTGCAATAGAGTCGAGTGTACGGGATAGGTACGCTCCGTTTATACCTACGCTCTCAGGTGTTCCGTAGGTCAACACATCGCTCTTGCGAGCTGATACCGAGAAAAATGTAGCTGAACCAATTACAGCTACCAATAGTAAGAAAACTTTCTTCATACGCAAATATAATTTAGTTTAGTTTTAGCATTTGGTATATATCCGCAAAGGTAATAAAAAAAAACGAAAGTGTATTTGTGTGTCGGTCTTTTTTTAGACGGCATATACATTAAATGGTAAAATTGAGCAAAATGTGGTGTAGAGGGTTGTTTATTGGAAAATTTTTCTTATCTTTGCACGATTTATCGCGTGTGCGTAGATGAACGATGCAGGCGAGAGATGAAACGATACAAATTACAATTATATTAACTATTTAAATTTTTTAACTCAAATGCAAAGCAAAGGAGTAATCAAATGGGTGGCCATTCTTATGGGTTTGGCTTGTCTTTACCAGCTTTCGTTTACTTGGAAGACAAGTAGTGTTGAGAAGGCTGCCGTAGAGTATGCTAAGTCGTTCCCTGCCGAGGAGCAGGCTTCGATGGAGCAGTATTATCTCGACTCAATCGAGAACAAAACAGTTTACAATGTAGGTTTGACCTCATTCACCTACAAACAGTGCAAGGAGAAGGAGATTAATCTTGGTCTCGACTTGAAGGGCGGTATGAATGTTATGCTCGAAATTCAGGTAGAGGATGTTGTTAAGGCATTGGCAGGCGAGAGCCAGCATGACCCTAACTTCATTGTAGCTATCGAGAAGGCTAACGAGGCTCTTCGTCAGGGTACAGGTGGCTATATCGAGACTTTGGCTGAGGCCTATGCCGAGGCTTCGAATGGTCAGCCTCTCGTTGATATCTTCATCTCGCCTGACCGCAAGGATATCAAGGCAGGTATGTCTGATGCTGAGGTCGTAAAGGTGTTGAAGCAGGAGACTGACGATGCCCTTGCTGCATCGTTCAACATTATCCGCAGCCGTATCGACCACTTCGGCGTTGTTCAGCCAAATATCCAGCGTCTTCCAAACTCGAACCGTATCTTGGTCGAGCTTCCGGGCGTTAAGGAGCCTGAGCGTGTTCGTAAACTCTTGCAGGGTACTGCATCGTTGGAGTTCTGGACAACCTACAATGGTCAGGAGTTGCTCCCTGCATTGCAGCGTGCCGATATGATTGTAAAGGCTTACAAGGACGAGCATAAGGAGAGTGATGTTAAGGCTGAGGCTGCTACCGATGCTCCTGCTTTGGCTGCTGAGGTTTCGGAGGAGGCTAAGGCTGAGGAGACTGTTGCACGATTCTCTCGTGAGCGCAACCCATTGCTCGCTCTCTTGAACCCTGCATACGCAGGTGGTGCCGTTATCGGTGCTGCTACTGCTGCCGATACTGTTGCTATCAACAAGTATTTGGCTTTGCCTGAGGTGCGAGATTGCTTCCCAAGCGATGTTCGCTTCAAGTGGGGTATCAAGGGCGATAAGTTGGCTGATGGTCAGTTCTTCCTCTACGCTATCAAGGTTGAGCGTGCTGATGGCAAGGCTCCACTCGATGGTTCTGTTATCTCTGACGCTCGTGCAACTTACGCACAGACAGGTGCTAACGCTGAGGTTTCGATGGCTATGAACTCTAACGGTATCACCGAGTGGGCTCAGCTCACAGGTGAGAATGTAGGCAAGTGCATCGCTATCGTTCTCGATGGCTATGTATATTCGGCTCCGGTTGTTCGTGGTAAGATTGAGGGTGGTAACTCTTCGATTTCGGGCGACTTCACCATTCAGGAGGCTCAGGACTTGGCAAATGTATTGAAGTCGGGTAAGGTGCCTGCACCTGCTCGCATTATTCAGGATACAGTAGTAGGTCCATCGCTCGGTCAGGAGTCTATCAACGCAGGTATGTTGTCGTTCCTCTTGGCGTTCGTACTCGTTCTCCTCTATATGGGCTTGTTCTACCGTACAGCAGGTTGGGTATCTGATATCGCCTTGATTGCCAATGTATTCCTTTTGATGGGTTGCCTCGTATCGTTCGGTGCAGTATTGACCTTGCCGGGTATCGCAGGTATCGTTTTGACAATGGGTATGGCGGTAGATGCCAATGTGATTATTTACGAGCGTATCAAGGAGGAGATTCGTGGTGGCAAGGGTATTCACGCTGCTATCAAGGACGGTTTCTCGAACGCTTACTCGGCAATTATTGACGGTAACTTGACAACCATCATCACCGGTATCGTTCTCTTCGTATTCGGTAATGGTCCTGTTCAGGGCTTCGCAACTACGCTCGTTATCGGTATCTTGACCTCGTTGTTCTGCTCGATTTTCATCACTCGTTTGATTATCGAGGCTATCGTTGCAAAGTGGGGCAAGATTTCGTTCTCGTACAAGTGGTCGGAGAATCTTCTCTCGAACTTCCACTTCGACTTCATCGGCAAGCGTAAGTGGGCTTACATTGCTTCGGGTGTAGTAATCCTTGCAGGTGTCGCTTCGCTCGTATTCCATGGTTTGAACTATGGCGTTGAGTTCACCGGTGGTCGTACATTCGTAGTTCGTTTCGACCAGAATGTATCGGCAGAGCAGGTTCGTGGTGCTTTGGAGAATGCCTTTGTAGAGGGCGATGCTGCAACTACTTCGTTGGAGGTTAAGCAGTATGGCGCAGAGAACCAGATGCGTATCGTTACCCAGTACAAGTTCGATGATACTTCGGAGGCTACAACCGAGGAGGTTGAGACTATTCTCTACAACGCTTTGAAGCCACTCTATACTTACGATATTACCCTTGATGGCTTCCGCAATACACAGGACGATGTTAATGGTATTGTTTCGGCAGATAAGATTGGTCCTGCTATTGCAAAGGATATGACTATGGGTGCAGTATTCTCGTTGCTCTTTGCTCTTATTGCAATCGGTCTGTATATCGTATTCCGTTTCCGCAAGTGGCAGTGGGCAGCAGGTGCAACTCTTGCACTCGTACACGATGCCTTTATGATTATCGCGTTGTTCTCTATGTTCTATTCGGTTATGCCGTTCAACTTGGAGATTAATCAGGCATTTATCGCTGCAATCTTGACAATTATCGGTTACTCTATCAACGATACTGTGGTTATTTTCGACCGTATCCGTGAGTACCTCTCGCTCTATCCAAAGCGTGATACCGTATCGACTCTCAATGCAGCGCTCTGCTCGACATTGATGCGTACATTGAATACTTCGGGTACAACCCTCGTAACCCTCTTGGCAATCTTCATCTTCGGTGGTGAGACTATCCGTGGATTTGTATTCGCATTGCTCATTGGTGTTGTAGTGGGTACTTACTCGTCGTTGTTTATTGCAACTCCGCTTGCATACGACATGCAGCGTAAGCAGTTGAAGAAGTAAAGATATTTATAACTCTACAATTGAGAGCCGATGCTATGAGTGTCGGCTCTTTTTTTGCTTTTAACCTTAAAAAATCGTTAAATTAAATTTAAGAAATCGTTAAATCTGACTATTTGGTGAGATACCTATGTATAATACTACTATTTTTGTTACTATATTTGTAGTGTGTTAAGTCGAGTATCCATACTATCGTTGATTGTAACGCTATCCATTTTGTTGCTCGGAGAGTGTAGGGCGGAGAGCGTAAATATGCGCACTACGCCACTACCGCCGCAGGTCGAGGTGACGATTGTTGATTCCGATATTCCCAACTCTACATCATTGCTATCGGGGCAGGACTCCTCACGAACGGTGAATAACAATAGCCGCCGTACGATGCAACGCACAACTTGCAAGCGAACTTGCAGTGTGAATATCGCTGTGAAAGCGGAGTCGGCAACCTCTGTAATTGAACATTCTCACAATACATACAAACCGAATATCTTGGGTGGGGTAGTTGCCGATAGGGCTTTCTACTCACTCTGCTGTCTGCGAATTTGATAAGAGTGACGAAAAAGGCGAAATTTGTCGTTCGCTCAACTCTTATTCATTGTATTAATTCGTAGATAGCTAAAAATAATGGAATATATAATACTCTTGATTGCGCTTGTCGCAATTATTTGGAGTGCCGACACTTTGGTTGCGGGAGCCGTAGATATTGCTCGCCGCTATCGTGTTTCGGACTTCGTAATAGGTGCTGTAATTGTCGGCATCGGAACATCTTGCCCCGAACTCTTTGTCAGTTCGCTCGGAGCATGGAACGGGCAGGTCGATGTTGCTATTGGCAATATCGTTGGCTCAAATATCTTCAATGTCTTCTTTATTCTCGGCTTGACGGCTCTCGTTATGCCCGTTGAGGCTCCGAAGGATAATCGCCGTTTCGAGTTGCCATTCTGCATTGGTGTATCGGTGGTGTTGCTGCTTCTTGCCTTCAACTTCTTTAATGGTACGGAGGCGATGATTGGTCGCATAGATGGTTTGGTGCTGCTGGCTCTCTTTGCAACATTTATGTATATCTCCTTCCGCCGTGACCGCAGTAAGGGGGTAGCTCAAAACGAGATGCAGACAATTGATGCTCCAATGCCAAAACTATGGGTTGCTGTGGCAAAGGTTGTCGTGGGCTTGGGTGTGCTGGTTACAAGTTGTCACTACTTTGTCGAGTCGGCAATCTCGATAGCCGAGGAGTGGGGTGTGAGCGAGGCATTTATCTCGATAACCCTTATCGCCTGCGGTACTTCGTTGCCGGAGTTGGCGGCATCGGTTGCAGCGGCCCTCAAAAAGAATACCCAACTTGCTCTCGGTAATATCATCGGCTCCAATATCTTCAATATCACCTTTATCCTTGGCGTCTGTTCGCAGATATCGCCTTTGACGGGTGGTGGCATCACCTTTGTAGATTATGTGGTGATGATTGTGGCATCGATTATGCCGTTAATGCTTGTGCGCAAGGGGCGTTTGCCGCGTGTGGCAGGTGCGGTGATGTTTGCAATGTTTGTGGCATACAATGCATACCTTATTTATAACATATAACCTAAAATAGTATAGTATGATACTTCAAATTCTAACCCTACTGGGTGCTCTCGGAATGTTCCTCTACGGAATGAATCTGATGAGTTCCGGCTTGCAGAAGACCGCAGGAGGTCGAATGCGTGCAATTCTTGGCTCGCTGACATCTAATCGTTTTAAGGGTGTACTGACAGGCTTGGGAATAACCACTGTAATTCAGTCGTCAAGTGCCACTACCGTTATGGTCGTAGGCTTTGTAAATGCCGGTTTGTTGGCGTTGGAGCAGGCTATCGGCGTAATTATGGGTGCCAATATCGGTACTACGATTACGGCATGGCTTATCTCGTTGCTTGGTTTTAAGGCGGATATCTCTGTTTTTGCTGTGCCGTTGATGGCGGTAGGTTTCTTGTTGAGCCTTTCAAAGATTGAAAAACGCCGCAATATCAGCGAGTTTATCATCGGTTTCTCGTTGTTGTTCCTCGGCTTGTCGCTGATGAAGAACTCGGTGCCCGACTTGCAACAGACACCGGAGGTGTTGTCATTTATTAAGACTTGGTCGGGCTTCGGCTTTGGCTCGGTGCTTATCTTTCTGGTCTTCGGTACATTGCTGACACTTGTATTGCAGTCTTCGAGTGCAACTATGGCACTTACGCTGATTATGCTCAACCTCGGTTGGTTACCATTCGAAATGGCTGCTGCGATGGTGCTTGGCGAGAATATCGGTACTACAATCACCGCAAATATAGCTGCTGCGGTGGCAAATACTAACGCCAAGCGCGCAGCTTTGGCGCATACCCTATTCAATCTCTTTGGTGTTGTTTGGGCATTGGCTCTCTTCAAGCCTTTCACATCGCTTGTCGGACTTATTATCGAGGCTATGGGCTATCCAAACCCTATGGAGATTGTTCACGACACCACCAAGTCTCTCGGCGGAGATGCTCCGATTTCGGCGCTCTATGGACTTTCGATGTTGCACACCCTCTTCAACACCTTCAATACCTGCATTTTGATTTGGTTTGTACCTCAGATTGCCAAGATTGTAACTTGGGCTATCAAGCCGAAGAGCGAGGAGGAAGAGGATGTCGTACATCTCAAATATATCGATGCCGGACCTATGGGAACGGCCGAGTTGGCTATTGAGCAGGCGAAGAACGAAACTATCCACTTCGCAAATATCCTTCGCAACGAACTCGGATATATCAAATCGGCAATTCACGCCACCACCGAGGCGGACTTCGAGTTCTATCGTGGCAAACTCGTTAAGTATGAGGAGATTTCCGACCGTATCGAGTACGAAATTGCAACCTTCCTTAACTCCCTCCCACAAGACTCTATCAGCGAGAAAACCCGCGCTCAATTGAAGGCTCTATTCAAAATTATTGGCGAGATGGAGAGCCTTGGCGACTCCGGCGAGGCTGTGAGCCGAATCCTCTCCCGCCGTAATGAACATGGCAAACGCTTTACCGACAAGAGTGTCGAGAAGATTGACCAAATGCTAAAACTTCTCGATAACGCCTATGCCGTAATGATTGCCAACCTCGAAAAGGGCTTTGATGGTAAGCCTGATGTTAAACTTGCTGTCGAGGCGGAGGTTGAACTCAACGAACTTCGCAACCGCCTTCGCGAAGAGGAGATTCGCAATATCGAGGAGGGCAAGGAGTCTTATACATCGTCTGTATATTACATCGACCTTATCTCTGAAATTGAGCGAATGGGGGATTATATTATCAATATCTCCCAAGCCCTGTAAAAATCGATTTTAAGGGGCGTTTGCTTCGTTAAACTTCGGTAGCCGAGTTGCTCACATAGGTTTACTATGCTGCGCACTCGGCTCCTTGTTTGCCTTGCAACCACCCCTTAAAATCGATTTTACTGTTTGTGGGGTATATGCTGCGGACTCGCTTTCTTGTTTGGCACAAAATTCCCTCGTTCAAAACAATCTTATAATTGCCTTGCTCTCATCAGCTTAAAATCAATTTTACTATTTGGAGGTTATGCTGCGCAGTGGGTTTCTTGTTTGCCTTAATCCCTCTTCGAGGGCTTTTGCCTGCTCTCGCTCGGCATAGTCTGTAAACAGCCTCTACCCTCGCTTACTCGCAGCCTTGCAACCACCTCCTTAAAATCGATTTTACTGTTTGTGCATGATGCTGCGGACTCGCTCGAACTCCTAAAACCTCTAATGCCCCTAACGCCCAATTTCTTATTTTCTTGGTGCAATATCCTCGTTGAGTGTTGTTTGTTTGCGAAAAAGTTTCTAAATTTGCATTGCTGAATGGCTGAACATCAGTCTGACGGCAGACATATAGAAAGTGTTTTCGCAGTCCTTCAAAGAAAATGTGGAAGTTTTCAGTACAAGAGGGCGAACGAACAGCACTCATTTCTTGTATAGTTATGTGGCGGTGCATACTCTTTGCACCTACCCATACTATCCAAGTGTGGGGATATTGCATCGTTTATTCTTGTACAGGTCATTCCACAACCTTCTTTGATGTAAACGAAAGTCAGCTCCACACTTTCTTTATTATATTAACTGCACATTCGGGGCTGGTGGGCAGAGTTAATGAGTAATTGCCTATGGCAAACAGTGAGAGAAATTATTTCACACCTTTAATAGAGGTGTGTGATGTCGTAGCCGAGCAGGGTTATGCGGCATCTATGTTCGAAGATCCCGTCGAACAACCCGAACAAGATTGGTAAATAAACAAAAAGTAGTGTCATTCTGAGGCTTCGCAGAAGCCGTGAGAATCTCCCTTATTGTTATTAATTAAAAAAATGGAGATTCCCACGCTCGTTAAACTCGCTCGGAATGACGAAATTAAACTTAATAGAACAAACTTTAATCAAATAAAAAGATGAAAAAACTCTACATTTTCGCACTTGTGGCAACAATGTTTGCCGCGTGTGCAACAGATGCTATTGACGAGCAATCTGTTAAGGTCGAGGAGCAGACTCCCGACACATTAGTTGGAACTTTCGAGGGCGATGACTCTCGTATTCAGTTACAAAATGGAAAAACCGTTTGGACAAAGGGCGACCTTGTGTCAGTTTTCTATCGCTCAAACGCCAATCAGAAGTGGCAATACCAGGGCGAAACGGGAGAGCGCACGGGCAATCTAAAGCGTGTAGCCAATGCCGAAGGAACGCAGGAGTTGTCGGATATCGTGGTAGTCTATCCATATAACGAAAACTACTACATCAACCCAAAAACAAATAATGTGCAGGCATCGCTGCCAGCCACCCAAACCTATCTCAAAGATAGCTACGGCTTGGATGGCAATATTATGGTGTCGCAGAGCGAGTATAACCAATTCTCTTTGAGGAATGTTTGTGGATGGTTGAAAATTCAACTTACGGGTAACGGCGAGAAGGTGCAGAGCATCAAGCTCAAGGGTAACAATGGCGAGCAGGTTGCGGGCGAGATTTATATAAACTCGGCAGATGCAACCTCTACTCTTGCTTCGGAGATGGGCGGCGCAGATGATGGCGAAAACAGCGCAGGCGGAAACCTTGTTTTTGACGATACAATCTTGACCGAAGTAGTCTTGAACTGTGGCGAATGCGTAACCCTTTCGAGCGAGCCAACCGCATTCTATATCGCACTGCCACCGCAGACTTTCGAGAGGGGTGTAACGGTTGAAATACGAGATATTGATGGTTATTTAATGACTCAATCAACCGAAAATAGCATTACAATCTTGCGTAATGCTATTCAGCCGATGGCGGCATTTGAACTCAAAATCAAACCTTATCCTAACGAGATTTGGTACACATCATCCAATGGCTCGGTTGCGGTACCATATAAAACGGATGTATTCGGTGCAAATATTGTATCGAATACCTATGAAAATGGCAAAGGCATTATTAAGTTTGATGGCGATGTTACTTCGATTGGATATAGGGCATTTGCTGATTGCACCTCGCTGACAAGTGTTACTATTCCTAATAGAGTTACTTCGATTGAAAATTATGCATTCTATAAATGCACCTCGCTGACAAGTGTTACAATTCCTGATAGCGTTACTTCGATTGGAGCCGGGGCATTCGAATCTTGCACCTCGCTTACAGATGTAACCATTGGCAATGGTGTAACGGAAATAGGTATAAATGCTTTCTATTCTTGCAATAATTTGAAAGAGTTTAGAGGTAAATATGCTACGAACGATGGTCGTTGTCTAATTATAGATACTACTCTTATTACTTATGCGAATGCTTCTGGTACTACATTTACTATTCCTGACGGTGTAACAATGATTAGAAATAATGCATTCGATTCTTGCAGTAATCTAACAAGTGTATCTATTCCTGAAAGCGTAACGACAATTAGTTTTCGAGCATTTTGGGCTTGTGGCAATCTTACAAGTGTATATTGCAAACCTACAACTCCTCCAATCGCACAATTACATGGAGGAAACTGGGGTGCGTTTGAATATATTAACTCACAATGTAAGATTTATGTTCCAATAACATCAGTAGAGGTATATAAAGCAGCTGATGGTTGGAATGAATGTGCTGACTATATTGTCGGCTACGAGTTCTAAACGGAAAACGGAAATACCCCTCTGGCTTTCAGCCACCTCCCCTAACTTAGGGGAGGAATAAAATGGAAAACTTTCACCCTCCGCAGAAAAAACTCTGCGGAGGGTGTTTTTATTGGGCTGTGGCTAAAATAATTTTGCATTTTGCATTCTGCATTTTGAATTATTTCATAACTTTGCGTTATGAAAAGATTTCTTGCACTTTTGAAGACTTGGGCGCAGAAGTTACGCAACTATATCTCGCCCGTATTCTTGGTACTTTTGGCGGTATCGTTTACCCTTTGGTATATCTCGAAGCTGAACTACACCTACACCACCGACTTTAATATAAAGGTCAAGGTCAATGGTGAGCGTATCGTTGTCCCTTGCGTTGTGGAGGGTAAAGGTACTACGCTCTTTGGCTATGGTTTCTACGCTTCGCGCCGTGCAACTATTCCGTTGGAGGAGCTCAACTACGATATTATCGAGAAGCCTGCAACAACGAAGGAGGGTGCATCGACAGATTCGCTTGCCAAGGAGTACAAGGTGCGTATTTCGCCTATCTCGATGCAAGATGCTATCTCGGTGCGTTTCAGCGACTTGAAGATAGTGTCGGTTGGTGATTTTGATGATATTCCACTCTCTCAGAAATGATTAAAGTAGCCATTTGCGGAGGTATTGGCAGTGGCAAAAGTACTGTCTGCCAAATGTTTGCAGAGCGTGGCGTTGCGCTCTACGACTCTGATTCGCGCGCTAAGGCGTTGATGAACGAGTCAGAGGAGTTGCGCAAGGCACTTGTTGCCGAATTTGGCGAGGAGTGCTACGCTGATGGTGCGCTCAATCGCCCATATCTCGCCAGCCGAGTGTTCGGCTCGGAGGAGCAGTTGGCTCGGCTCAACTCTATCGTTCACCCTGCCGTAAAGGCAGATTTTCTGCGTTGGGCAGAGGAGCAGGAGGGCGACTTCTGCATTTTGGAGTCGGCTATTTTGTTCGAGTCGGGCTTTGATGCGGTGGTGGATAAGACGGTGGCGGTATTGGCGCCTCTGCCGTTGCGTATAGAGCGAGCAATGGCGCGTGATGGCGCAAGCCGTGAGCAGATAGAGGCTCGTGTCAAGGCGCAGATGAGCGATGACGAACTGGTTGCGCGAGCCGACTTTGCGATTGTAAATATCCACCTCGAAGATGTCGAGAAAGATGTTGCGGAGTTGGCGTATCGCTTCAAGATGATGAACAATGGACAATCTCGATAATATATTGTGGCAGAGGGGTGTTATGGCGATTGTGAATGCCACGCCCGACTCGTTTTATGCCTCCTCTCGCACGCAGTCGCATAGGGCTGTGGCAGAGCGAGTTGAAAAGGTGCTGAATGAGGGTGCTGCGATATTGGATATTGGCGGTTACTCCTCACGCCCCGATGCCGAAGATATATCGGTCGAGGAGGAGTGGCAGAGGGTAGAGATGGCACTGTCGGCTGCGCGTGAGGTATCGGGCGATGTGCCAATTTCGATAGATACCTTCCGTGCCGAGGTTATCCGCCGAGCCATCGACCGCTTTGGCGAGGTTATCGTAAATGATATTACGGCAGGCGTGGGCGATGCTGATATGCTTGCAACAGTGGCGGAACGCAAACTGCCATATATTGCAATGCACATGCGCGGAACACCGCAGACGATGCAGCAACAGACTGAATACAACGATGTTGTTGCGGAGGTTGTGAAGGAGTTGCAGGAGCGATTGTCTGCAATCGACAAGGCGGGTGTGGAGCGCAATCGTGTGGCGTTGGACCCCGGCTTTGGCTTTGCTAAGACGGTGGAGCAGAACTACGAACTGCTTGCAGGGTTGCACTGCTTGAAGGCGTTAGGGCAACCGTTGTTGGTGGGCGTATCTCGCAAGTCGATGATTTACAAGCCTCTCGGCATAACCCCCGATGAGGCGTTATCGGCTACGCAGGCGGTACATTGGGAGGCGTTGCGACAGGGTGCTACGCTGCTCCGAGTACATGATGTTGCCGAGGCGGTGCAGACAATAAAATTTTACGAAAAATTCAACCAAAATGATAAAGGTTTCTAATATCGAGAAGTCGTTTGGCGACTTGAAGGTGCTGCGAGGTGTTTCGCTCGAAGTCAAAAAGGGCGAGATAGTGTCGATTGTCGGTGCGAGTGGCGCAGGCAAGACAACCCTTTTGCAGATTATCGGCACACTCCTCCCTGCCGATGGTGGCGAGGTGGAGATTAACGGGACAAAACTCTTTGCGCTCAACGAGAAGCGTACGGCAGAGTTCCGCAATCGCCATATCGGCTTTGTCTTTCAGTTCCACAACCTCCTGCCCGAGTTCTCGGCTTTGGAGAATGTGATGATGCCGGCACTTATTGGCGGAGCAAAGCGCAAGGAGGCGAAGCAGAGGGCTTTGGAGTTGTTTTCGGCAGTCGGTTTGTCGGAGCGAGCAGAGCATAAACCGGCACAGTTGTCGGGCGGTGAGCAGCAGCGAGTTGCCATTGCGAGGGCGTTGATGAATAAGCCTTCGGTGCTGCTTGCCGATGAGCCTACGGGCAACCTCGACACCCACAACCGCGATGAGATTCAGCGACTGCTGTTCGAGGTGCGTGAGAAGTTCGGGCAGACGATAGTTATGGTTACTCACGATGAGCGATTGGCTGAAATGGCTGACCGTAAAATAGTTATGAGCGATGGAGCGATACTCTAACCTTTCGCACGAGGAGTTGCACGAACTGCTCGAAACGCTGCACGACCGCTACAACCGCCCCGAATTTATCGAGGCAGACCCTATAAGTATTCCCCACTCGTTTGAGCGTCAGGAGGATAGAGAGATTGCAGGCTTTCTCGCAGCGACTATTGCGTGGGGCAACCGCAAGGCGATAGTCAAGAGTGCGCGCCGTATGGTCGAGATGATGGATAACGCACCTTTCGACTTTACGATGAATGCTTCTGAGGAGGATTTACAACCGCTTTTGCGCTATGTTCATCGCACCTTCAATGGTCAGGACTTTACCGATTTTATTTTAGGTTTGCGCCACCTCTGCGGTAAGTGGGGTAGTGTTGGCGAGGCTGTGCAGGGGTTGTACGAGCGCGAAGGCTCAATTCAGGGTGTGCT
>JAZOBZ010000042.1:0-14590 GCA_045596245.1 Alistipes sp.
AGGAGATAGGAGTGAGGAGTGAGGAGTGAGGAGTGAAATGCAAAATGCAGAATGCAGAATGCAAAATTCAAGGGAATTGTATAGTTTGGTGTTGTTCCATACCCCCTCCGCTACGCTCGTGCCCCTAATTCAGGGGGACAATAGTTATCTATCACTTTTTATATTCCTCCCCTAAGTTAGGGGAGGTGCCCGTTAGGGCGGTGGGGTATAACATTCTATTTTTCACAACACTAAACTATATAATTCCGTTAAATTTTGTGAAGTTTTCCGTTTTCCGTTTTCCGTTTTCCGTTTAAGTTGCTATCTTTGTGGCGTATTGTGTCCCTATGGGACAGAAGAGTGGCGAAAATTAAAAACAAAATAGAGAAAAGATTTATGAATAACAAAATTGCAGCACTTGCACAAGCGGTAGAGGAGTTTGCCCCAAAATCGTTGGCGGAGGTGGAGGATTTCCGTATCAAGATGGTGGGTAAGAAGGGTGAGATGACTGCCCTTATGGAGGAGTTCAAAACGGTTGCTCCCGAGCAGAAACGAGAGTTCGGTCAGAAACTCAACGCCCTCAAAAACAGTATTCTTGCAAAAATAAATGAGCAGAAGGAGCTTCTCGAAAATCAGGTCGCTTCGGCTCCGCAGATTGACGATATGTCGCGCCCGGGCTCGGCAGAGCAACTCGGCTCTCGTCACCCTATCTCGTTAGTTAAGCAGGAGATTATCGACATCTTCTCACGCCTTGGTTACACTGTGGCTGATGGTCCGGAAATAGAGGACGACAACCATGTTTTCTCGCGCCTCAACTTCCCGATGGAGCACCCCGCACGCGATATGCAGGATACATTCTTCGTGGAGAAGGCGGGCTCGGAGCCTTCGGCTGACGATGTTCTGTTGCGTACCCACACCTCGTCAATTCAGGTGCGTACAATGCAGCAGCAACAGCCCCCTATTCGTGTAATCTGCCCCGGTCGTGTATTCCGCAACGAGGCTATCTCGTACCGTGCGCACTGCATCTTCCACCAGGTTGAAGGTTTGTATATCGACAAGAATGTTTCGTTTGCCGATATGAAGCAGTCGCTCTTGTACTTCTCGAAGGAGCTTTTCGGCGAGAAGACACAGATTCGTATGCGCCCATCGTACTTCCCATTTACCGAGCCTTCGGCAGAGTTAGATGTATCGTGCAACCTCTGCGGTGGTAAGGGCTGCCCTGTATGTAAGGGTACCGGCTGGTTGGAGATTATGGGTTGCGGTATGGTGGACCCTAATGTCTTGGAGGCAAACGGTATCGACTCGAAAGAGTACTCGGGATTTGCGTTTGGTATGGGAGTTGAGCGTATTGCAATGTTGAAGTTCGGTGTGAAGGACTTGCGACTCTACTTCGAGAACGATGTTCGCTTCCTCCACCAATTCGACAGCGTGTTATAAACGGAAAACGGAAAACTGACGCAGCGGAGCGAGTGCAGAGGGCAAACTTGTTTGCACTATGCCGAGCCGCAAGGAAGAAAAGACTGCGAAGCAGGATTAACTGAAAACGGAAAACGGAAAACGGAGAACGGAAAACTAATTTTGCATTTTGCATTCTGCATTTTGCATTTCTCTCGTCTCTCGTCTTTCGTCTATCGTCTATCGTCTAAATTTATGAAAAAGGTTGTTGCGATATTGATGGTTGTGTTGTTTTGTTGCGGATTTGTTCCTCAACACAGAGCAGCACGCCAAAAGGTCGCCACAAAACCTGTTTCGGAGTTGTATGCCGAGGCGATAAAGTCTTTCACAATTCATAAAGATACCATCGCTACTATTGCAGCTATCGAGGCGATATTTCAGCAAGACTCAAACTATGCACCTGCGCTAAATCTCCTCTCGAAGATTACCCATGTACCCCAAAATGCGGTCGAATATGCCGAAAGGGCATATCTCTCGGACACGACAAATCGCTACTACCTCGAAGATTACGGTGGCGCATTGGTGCGTGGCGGAGAGTATGACAAGGCAGTAGGGATATTCAAAAAGATTGTAGATAAAAGTACCGAGCCTGACCACTACCGTATTCTTGCCATTCTTCTCGATGGCAGTCGCCGCACCTCGGAGGCTTTGGCGGTACTCGATACAGCAGAGGTGCGTTTTGGGCGTATTCCACTGCTCGGTCGCCTACGCCAATACTACCTCTTGAAGACAGGTCAAACTCTCGCTGCCGAAGCCGATGCACAGAAGGCAATTGAGGAGGCTCCATACTTGGCGGAAAATCACATTTCACTTGCCGAGATATATGCTGCAACACGCCGTGACTCGTTGGCGCTGGTCTCATTTCAAAATGCTATCGCGATAGACTCACTTGCAGTCGAAGCATGGCTTGCACTTGGTGAATATCACCAAAAAAAAGGTGATAAACTCTCCTATCTTGCTATTTTGGAGCGCATTTTTGGAAACAATCAACTCCCTTTGAAGGGAAAGATTGAGGAGTGGAAATCGCTCGCCAATGATTTGAACTCATATCGAAAGTTCTATCCGCAGTACGATGCCATTATCAAGCGTCTATATATCCACTATCCGGAGAGTAAAGAGGTGGCGACACTCTATGCACAACACCTTATTGTGTCGGGAAAAGTGGAACAAGCACTCATGTTGTGTAAGCAGTTAATAGACTATAAAACGCCCGTAATAGAGGATTTTACGCGAGTAATAGAGATTGAAAATCATCTCAATCGTCCCGACTCGGTGCGTCACTATACCGACCTTGCCTTGGCTCTCTTCCCACATAATACCGACCTCCTTCACATGCGAGGGGCGTTGGCATTGCAGCGCAAAGAGTATGATGATGCTCTTGTCCTCTACAATGAGGCACTAAAATACGCTGATAACGACACACTGCGCTCATCGCTTTGGGGTGCAATAGGCGATGTCGAGCATCAGCGCAACGAGATGAAGCGTTGCTATAAGGCGTACGACAAGGCGTTGCGTTACTTTGAGGATAACGCTATGGTTCTGAATAACTACGCATATTTCCTCTCGCTTGACAATAGAGATTTGGAGCGAGCTTTGACGATGATTACTCGCGCACTGGCTCTCTCGGAGAATAACTCCACCTACCTCGACACCATGGCGTGGGTGTTGTATCGACTTGGTCGCTATGCTGAGGCTAAAAAGTATATGCAACAAGCCCTCTCGCTTGACCGTGCAAATTCGGCAGAGTTGGCGATGCACTACGGAGATATCCTGCACGCCTTGGGGGAGGAGTTTATGGCAAAGACCTATTGGCGCAAGGCGTTGGAGCGAGGAGCCGATAAAGAGGAGGTTGAAAAGAGATTTTTGCCCGAAAAGACAAAGCTGAAAAAATAGTTACGCCGATGTTGAAACGACTCTACATACTAACCCTGCTGTTATTCTCATTGCTTTCGCCCGTAGTGGCGCAGACAAGCAAAATCGAGCAACAAAAAAAGGTTATTGCCAACCTCGAACGCAGTATCGCCCGAGAGGAGAAGCAGTTGGCGCAGCTGAAAAAGAACAAGGCATCAGCTGAGAAACAGGTGCGCTCGCTAACCAAGCAGATAGAGAGGCGAAATGCTCTGATTCGTGAAACCACACGACAAATAAAGCAACTTACAGCCGAAGTTGCCGCATCGGAGAGGCGACTACAATCGCTTGGCGGACAGCTATCACAACTCGAAGAGAATGGTCGGGAGATTGTGCGTGCAGCATATCGCAACTATCGATATCAAACCCACCTGACATATCTCTTTTCGGCGAAATCGTTTGCCGATATGGCTCGCCGTGTGGCGATGTTGAGAGTGGCAACCGAATATCGCATACAGCAAATTAAGGAGGTGTCGGCTGTGCGTAGCGATGTGCAGGAGGAACGCAACACCCTTACAAAACGCCGTGAGGAGCTATCTGCCACAAAACGCCGTCTTGACAACCAGCGCAAGAAGTTACGCTCGGATATGGCTGCGGCAAAAAAGACCGTCAGCAACATGTCCTCGAAGCAGCAGAGCGTTCTTCGCTCGAAGATGGAGCATGAGGAGAAGCTGAATGCAGCAATCAAGCAGTTGCGCAAACTCACAAAGGGAAATAAGGCAGGAGCCTCGTTCTCTTCGAGTACAACTGCCCTCAACCTCCCTGTTGTGGGTGGCAAGGTGAAGCGTTACAAAGGCAATATGGCGGAGATTGTCGGTAAGGAGGGTGCGGCAGTAACCTCGATTTATGAGGGTAAGGTTGTTGATGTCAAGCGCAATAAGGTGAATAATAAATACGATATCTATATCGCTCACGGAGAGTATATCACCTCCTATGCCAACCTTTCAGCAGCATCGGTATCGAAGGGTGTAATCGTAAAGAAAGGGCAACGCATCGGCACTATCGGCTCGGCGGTAAATATCTCGACAATGGAGATGGAGTATAAGATTGTATTTGGCATCTACGCCCCATCGCCCGATGTGAAGATGTCCGCTGCAAACTGCTTCAAGAAATAGAGAAGTCAATAATTGACCGCAGATAACTCCATCGAGTTGCCACAAACAGACTGAGTCTTTTTACTCGCATAAAAAAGAGCCTCTCTAACTTTGATTGGTTGGAGAGGCTCTCTTTGTTTAATTATTAAATGATAATTTATCCTCTGTTACATCTATTATTATGGGTTTGGATTTATCTACCGTACCTGCCAAGATACGCTTCGACAACTCGTTTATAACCTCTCGCTGAATCACTCGCTTTACAGGTCGTGCGCCGTATGCCGCATCGTAGCCGATATGGGCTATCCACCTGCGCGCCTTCTCCGTAACGCGCAACTCTACGCCACTCTGTTTAAGCATCTTATGCACGATAGCAAGTTGTATATCGACAATTTTGTAAATATCCTTCTCGCTCAACGGCTCGAACATCACAATCTCGTCAATACGATTCAAAAATTCGGGTTTAAGGTGCTGCTTCAACTGCTCGACAACCTCTCGGCGCGTATCCTCTACAATCTCTGCCGGCACTTCGCCACCCTCACTCATGGCACGCGAAAATCGCTCCTGAATGGTGAATGCTCCCATATTCGAGGTCATAATAATTATCGTATTGCGGAAATCGACCGTGCGCCCCTTGTTGTCGGTCAAACGACCATCGTCAAGCACCTGCAACAATATATTGAATACATCGGGGTGAGCCTTCTCAATCTCATCGAGCAGCACAACCGAGTATGGTTTGCGGCGCACAGCCTCGGTGAGTTGTCCGCCCTCATCGTAACCGACATATCCCGGAGGCGCTCCGACCAAGCGCGATACGGCGTGTCGCTCCTGATACTCGCTCATATCTATTCGAGTCATCATATTCTCATCGTTGAACAAGAACTCGGCTAATGCTCGTGCCAACTCGGTCTTTCCGACACCCGTAGAGCCAAGGAAGATAAACGAGCCGATAGGTTTGCGGGCATCGGATAAACCTGCCCTTGCTCGGCGCACAGCATCGGAAACGACACTTATCGCCTGCTCCTGACCAACCACTCGGGCATGGAGTGCAGCCTCCATATTGAGCAACTTCTCTCGCTCGGAAGCCAACATTCTTTTTACGGGTATTCCCGTCCAACGAGATACAACCTCGGCAATATCCTCGGCATCGACCTCCTCCTTAATCATTGAGCCACCAGAAGTCTGCTCTTTGAGTTGCTCTTTGAGTTCGGCAATCTTGTTCTCCGCCTCAACGATAGAGCCGTAGCGAATCTCGGCTACCTTGCCGTAATCACCTGTGCGCTCCGCCTGCTGAGCCTCGATTTTGAGTTGCTCGATGCGCTCCTTGTTCTGCTGAATTTTGCGGATAAGGTCGCGCTCGCCCTCCCATTTGGCTCGCATCGAAGAGGATTTTGTCTTCAACTCGTCAATCTCCTGATTGAGGGCAGCGATACGCTCCTTATCCCCCTCGCGGCGAATAGCCTCACGCTCAATTTCGAGTTGGCGAATACGGCGGTCGAGCGAATCCAGCTCCTCAGGTACGGAGTTCATCTCCAAACGGAGTCGCGATGCCGCTTCATCGACCAAGTCAATCGCCTTGTCGGGCAGGAATCGGGTGGTAATATAGCGGTGCGACAACTCCACAGCCGAGACTATCGCCTCGTCCTTGATTCGTACCTTGTGGTGGTTTTCGTATCGCTCCTTCAAACCTCGCAAAATGGAGATTGAATCCTCCGGCGAAGGCTCATCGACCATTACTTTCTGGAAACGGCGTTCGAGCGCCTTATCCTGCTCAAAATACTTCTGAAATTCGTCAAGCGTGGTTGCGCCGATGGTGCGCAACTCGCCACGAGCAAGCGCAGGTTTCAAGATATTTGCTGCGTCCATCGCTCCGCTTGTCTTTCCTGCACCTACAAGGGTGTGAATCTCATCGATAAAGAGCAATACTTCTCCCTCACTCTCAACGACTTCGTTGATTACTGCTTTGAGTCGTTCCTCAAATTCGCCTTGATACTTTGCGCCTGCAATCAATGCACCCATATCGAGCGAGAAGATACGCTTCGAGCGTAGATTTTCGGGTACATCGCCATCAATAATTCGGTGGGCGATACCCTCCACAATAGCGGTCTTTCCGACTCCCGCCTCACCTACGAGTACGGGGTTATTTTTGGTTCGGCGCGAGAGAATCTGCAATACTCGGCGAATCTCCTCATCACGACCGATTACAGGGTCCAACTTACCCTTTTGTGCCTGTTCGTTGAGGTCTATTGCATAGCGTGATAGAGCCTCGTGCTTTTGATTGTTATTCATAGCTTTATATTTTTGTTTTTTGTTTTCAGTTCTCCGAACTCTTACCCTTGTCAAGGCGCAACCTTTCTGGGGGTTATAGGGGCGGGCGTTCCGCCCTTTATGGGGGCGCTCCCGTTGGTCGCTTTATGGGGTGCGCTGTCGCTTTTTTAGTTCTCCGTTTTCCGCTTTCCGTTTTCCGTTTATAACAAATCTTCTGCCAAGCAGTTTTGAGTGTCGTTTTGACGCTTTTTGTCCGTACTTATGGCAAAAATTGTGACATACGGGCGACATTTTGTCGGAAAATTGACAAGAAATAGACAAAGTTTACTAACTTTGTGGCGATTATGGAGAAGTTTATCGTATCGGCTCGAAAGTATCGCCCTGCCACCTTTGCAAGTGTGGTAGGACAGAATCATATCACCTCGACTCTGAAAAATGCTATCGAGCGTGGTCAATTGGCGCATGCCTACCTCTTCTGCGGACCTCGCGGTGTGGGTAAAACAACTTGTGCGAGAATCTTTGCCAAAGCGATAAACTGCCAGCACCCCGTAGGTGCCGAGGCGTGCAACCAATGCGATTCTTGTCTGTCGTTTAACGAGAATCGTTCGCTCAATATCCACGAGCTTGATGCTGCATCGAACAATTCGGTCGAAGATATCCGCCAACTTATTGAGCAGGTGCGCGTTCTTCCGCAAATAGGACAATACTCTGTCTTTATTATAGACGAGGTTCATATGCTTTCGCAAGCAGCGTTCAACGCCTTCCTGAAAACTTTGGAAGAGCCTCCAAAGCATGCGATTTTTATCCTTGCCACAACCGAGAAGCACAAGATTATTCCGACTATCTTGTCGCGTTGTCAGATATACGACTTCAACCGTATCCGTGTAGAAGATGCGGTGGGATATTTGCGCTACATCGCTCAAAGCGAGGGCGTAGAGGCTGACGATGAGTCGCTCAACCTTATCGCCCAAAAGGCTGATGGAGGTATGCGCGATGCGTTGTCGATGTTCGACAAGGCGGTATCGTTCTGCGGTACGAAGTTGGAGTATCACGCCGTAGCGGCAACGCTGAATGTTCTTGACTACGAAACATATTTCCGCTTTACCGACCTGCTCCTGCGTGGCGACTATGTAAATGCACTGTTGGAGTACGATGCGGTGTTGTCGAAGGGATTTTCGGGACAGATTTTTATGAGTGGTCTTAATCAGCACTTCCGAGATTTGCTCGTTGCGAAAGGTCCTGCAATATCTTTGATTGAATATACGGGTTCGTTGCTCGAAAAGTATCGTCAGCAGGCGGCTATTTGCGAGCCTGCATTCCTCTTCGGAGCGATATCGCTCCTTACCGAAGCAGATTCGAAGTTGCGCACCTCGTCATCGCAGCGTCTGCTTGTCGAACTTACACTGATGAAAATTTCGACACTCGGCGAAAAAAAAAACAATGAACTGACAGCTCCAATCGAGGCGAAATACTCTCTACCCGACCTAAATCGCACGGTAGCAGAGTCTCCACAATCAACACCGAAAGCCGAAATAAAGACGGAGGTATCTGTTCCAACTCCTCAACCAATACAGGAGCAGATGCCTGCCGTTAAAAATATCGAAGAGATTGACCGTCAATCTGCTGTAAAGGAGCTGATTAATCTTAATACAGTTTCAAAACAACCGACAGTGGAGAGGGCTAAAACCTCTGTTTTGTTAGGTGGTTCGTTATCCTCACTGCTCAATAAGGTTTCCAACGAAATAGATGATAGTGGAGAGGGTATTAAGGTGCAAAAAGATCCCGCAAGTGAAGCCAAATTGGAGAGAGCCAAGGAGGCTATCGTAGAGCGTATGTGCAAGGAGAGACCTCGATTGGTGTCGGCATTTGAGGAGATCGGATTTAAGGATAATGTTATAATATTGGCAGTTCCTACCGAAGCACTGCGTGATGAGTTGCTTGGACAGAGATATGATATTTTAAACACCATTGCCCAAATTGCCGATGTGCGAGGTACTCTCGATATGCATATTGACATCAAGGATATAGACTTTAAGTTGAAGCCTATAAAGGTAGAGGATAAAGAGGCTTATATGCGTGAGCGAATAGCCGAATATGACTATATGCAGAAAGCATTGGATATGGTGGCAGAGGGCTAAATAGCGGATGTGACTATTTTTGATTTGTGTAACAAAATATATACAAAAGATGGAAAGAAAGAATTTTGTTGAAGAGTTGCAGTGGCGAGGTATGATACATACAATCATGCCCGGAGCTGAGGAGCAACTTGCAAAGGAGATGACAACCGCCTATCTTGGTATTGACCCTACGGCAGACTCGTTGCATATCGGTCACTTGGTAGGTGTGATGATATTGAAGCATTTGCAAATGTGTGGACACCGACCAATTGCCTTGGTTGGTGGTGCTACGGGAATGATTGGCGACCCTTCGGGAAAGTCCCAAGAGCGTAACCTCCTGAATGAAGAGGCTTTGCGTCACAATCAAGAGGCAATTAAGGCGCAGTTGGCCCGTCTTATCGACTTCGACTCGGACGCCGAGAATGCAGCCGTTATGGTAAATAACTACGATTGGATGAAGGAGTTCTCGTTCCTCGATTTCGCTCGTGATATCGGTAAGTGTATCACCGTAAACTACATGATGGCGAAGGATTCGGTGAAGAAGCGTTTCAATGGCGAGGGCGATGGTATGTCGTTCACCGAGTTTACATATCAGTTGTTGCAGGGTTACGACTTCTTACATCTCTACCAGACGATGAATTGTAAGTTGCAGTTGGGTGGTGCAGACCAATGGGGTAACATCACTACGGGTACGGAGTTGATTCGCCGTAAACTCGGCTCGGAGGCTGAGGCGTTTGCTATCACTTGTCCGCTTATCACAAAGGCTGACGGAACGAAGTTCGGCAAGACCGAAAGTGGTAATGTATGGCTTGATGCTCGCTACACTTCGCCTTACAAGTTCTATCAGTTCTGGCTCAATGTGAGCGATGACGATGCAAAGCGATATATCAAGATATTCACTCTGCTCGACCGCCAAACAATCGAGAGTTTGATTGCCGAGCACGATGAGGCACCACATTTGCGACTCTTGCAAAAGCGTTTGGCTGAGGAGATTACCACGATGATTCACTCACGCGAGGAGTATGAGAAGGCTGTCGAGGCTTCGCAGATTCTCTTCGGACAATCGACTTCGGAGGCGTTGCACCGCCTCGATGAACAGACCTTGTTGCAGGTGTTCGATGGTGTTCCGCAGTTCAAAGTATCGAAGGAGGAGTTGGGTTGCTCGTTTATCGACCTTTGCGCCGAGAAGTCTTCTATCTTCCCATCGAAGGGTGAGTGCCGCAAGATGATTCAGGGTGGTGGCGTATCGCTTAACAAGGAGAAGGTTTCGGACATTCAGCGTGTGGTTACCGCTGAGGATTTGATTGCCGAGAAGTATCTCCTCGTACAGCGCGGTAAGAAGAACTACTATCTTGTAATTGTTGAGTAGTGAGAGAAAAGAGTTTATATACAATCGAGTTGGAAGGCATGGATTTCCACGCCTTCCACGGTTGTTACGAGTTGGAGCAGCAGACAGGTAGCCACTTTGAAGTGTCGCTACGCATCACAACCGAACTGGGAACGGTTGCCGATGATGACGATGTAACAAAGGCGGTGAACTATCTGACGGTGTATGAGGTGGTGCGTGAGCAGATGCAACGCACGCAACATACCATCGAGCGCGTAGCACAAAATATCATAGATGCTCTGCACGAGCGTTTTCCGCAGATTTGCGAAACGGAGTGTCGGGTTACGAAAATCGCCCCACCACTGGGAGGTAAGGTGGCGAAAGTAAGCGTGATTTTAAGACGAGAGACGAGAGTTTTAATGCAGAATTAGCTAATGGCTAAAAGCCAAAATAGGTTAGGGTTATATGGGTGAAAAAAGCAACGATTCATTTGGTAGTAAAATAGGTGCAGTGTTGGTTGCTGCGGGTAGTGCGATAGGCTTGGGAAGTATTTGGCGTTTCCCATATATTGCAGGCGAAAATGGAGGAGGAGCATTCGTGTTGCTCTACCTTGTTTGTGTATTGCTACTCGGTATTCCGGTAATGTTATCGGAGTTTGCAATCGGCACATATACCCGCAAAGGGCCTGTAAAGGCGTATGGACAGTTCTCGAAGTGGTGGAAACCTCTTGGATATAACAGCATCTTAGTTTCGACACTTATCTCGGGCTTCTACTACATTGTAGCCGGTTGGTCGCTCTACTATTTTGTCGCCTCAATCAATGGTACTCTCTATTCGGGTGAGGAGTTTCATTCTATATTCGAGAATTTCTGCGATTCGTGGCAGGAGCCACTCTATACTATGCTCTTTATCATCACAACCCATATCGTGGTAGCACGAGGAGTGCGCAAGGGCTTGGAGCGCACGGCAGAGTGTATTATGCCTATACTATTTGTTATGATGTTGGTAATGGCTCTGCGAGCAGCTACAATGCCTGGCGCAAGAGAGGGTTACGAATTTTTCTTCAAACCCGACTTCTCAAAAGCATTTACGGTCAAAACCATTGTCAGTGCCATAGGTCAGGCATTCTTCTCGCTCTCGATAGGTTTGGGTTGTTTGATAACCTTTGCATCGTACTTTAAGAAGGGTACAAACCTATCAACTACTGCTTGGTCTTCATCGATGCTCACATTCCTTGTGGCGGTATTGTCGGGTATGGTGATATTTCCGGCAGTTTTCAGCGTTGAGGGGTTGGAACCGACACAAGGACCGACACTTATATTTGAAACACTACCGTTTGTATTTAAGGATATGTCGATGCCGGAATTTTGGTCGGCACTATTCTTCTTGCTGATTGCATTGGCTGCACTAACCTCTACTATTACTTTCCACGAGGTTATTACCGAGTATTTTCAAGAACACCACGCTCTTTCGCGCCATATAAGTGCAATAATATCGACTGCTATCGCCGTTGTAGCATCGCTGTTGTGCCTATGGTCGAGCAAGATGTTCGACTTTTTCGATATGATAACAGCCGATGTGCTGATGCCCCTTGGTGGTTTGTTTACCTGTATCTTTGCAGGTTGGTGCCTCAACAGAAAAATCTTCTGGAAGGAGATATCGAATGATGACACACTGCGTGCGCCTCTTTTCGGTGTGTTAGTATTTCTGTTAAAATGGGTTGCGCCAATACTTATTGGGACAACCTTTATATATAATTTAGTCTTTTAGGCTTTTTTTCGAAAAAAAATAGTACTTTTGTGGGTCAAAATAGAGAATTACTTTTGTTTATAATATAAATTTATTGGAATTATGATTTCGTACAAGGAATTGGGACTTGTGAACACCAAGGAGATGTTCGCAAAGGCTGTTGAGGGTGGCTACGCTATCCCGGCATTCAACTTCAACAACATGGAGCAGTTACAAGCAATCATCATGGCTGCGGCAGAGACCAAGTCGCCTGTTATCCTTCAAGTATCGAAGGGTGCTCGTAACTACGCTAATCAGACTCTTCTCCGCTATATGGCAGAGGGTGCTGTTGAGTATGCAAAGGAACTCGGTTGGGCGAAACCACAGGTTGTTCTTCACCTCGACCACGGTGATTCGTTCGAGACTTGCAAGTCGTGCGTTGATATGGGCTTCTCGTCTGTAATGATTGACGGTTCGCACCTCCCATACGAGGAGAATGTTGCTCTCACAAAGAAGGTTGTAGATTACGCACACCAATACGGTGTTACCGTTGAGGGTGAGCTCGGCGTTTTGGCAGGTGTTGTGGACGAGGTTTGCGCTGCTGAGAGCCACTACACTAAGCCTGAGGAGGTTGTTGATTTCGTAACTAAGACTGGTTGCGATTCGTTGGCTATCTCGATTGGTACTTCGCATGGTGCTTTCAAGTTTACTCCTGAGCAGTGTACTGTTGACCCACAGACTGGTCGCCTCGTACCGCCACCATTGGCATTCGATGTTCTCGCTGCTATCGAGAAGGAACTTCCTGGTTTCCCTATCGTTCTCCATGGTTCTTCGTCTGTACCACAGGAGGAGGTTGAGACTATCAACAAGTATGGTGGTGCATTGAAGGCTGCCGTAGGTATTCCTGAGGAGCAACTTCGTAAGGCTGCAAAGTCGGCTGTTTGCAAAATTAACATCGACTCTGACTCTCGTCTTGCAATGACAGCAGCTGTTCGCGAGGTATTCGCAAAGAATCCTGCTGAGTTCGACCCTCGTAAGTATCTCGGTCCTGCTCGTGAGAATATGAAGAAGCAGTATATTCACAAGATTAAGGAGGTTCTTGGTTCTGACGGAAAGGCAGAGTAGTCAATCTCTTCCGGAAGGTCAAAACAAAGGCTTTATAATAAAAGATGCGGATATCCAATGTAGGGTATCCGCATCTTTTGTTGTGCAATGAGTAATATCTACTCCTTTTGCAACTCCTCGATTTGGCGCAACAGGTCGTCTGCCGTGCGAAGAGTGCGTTTGTGGATTCGCAAACCCACGATTCCGCCAATAATTCCGCCGAAAATACCGCTTGCACTAATCATCAACAATGTGGTCATATCCTCGTTGGCTTGGTTTATATAGATTTCATACTCCAACCAGCCAAACCACACTATCAACATCGGTATTGACCAATAGTGCCAACTCTTGTAAATTCTCTTCATTCGTGCAACCTCCTTGTAAACCGTTACCAAGTTGCCCGAATAGATATCGCGCTTATGGATACGGTAGTGGCTGACGACTATCGCTATAAGACAGATTAGAAATAGAGCCGAAGTGGCGATGCAGAATGCCGTAGAGTGTCCCATTCTTTGGAAGTTGAAATATCCCAACGGTATCATAACAAGGCATACGACAGATATCCAAATCGCACTGTTGTTCAGAGCCGAGAGTTTGCGCCCCATCGCCTCTTTGATAAGTCGGTCATTTATAATCTCTTGGGTGTTGAGTTGCTTTTTGAGCGTTGCGAGCTGCTCGCGCATCTCGTTAAGCTCGTTCATTTCGATGCTATTCATAGTCGTAGGGGTTAATCGTTTGACATATTTTTAAGTTGTTCGCGTATGCGCACGAGGCGCACCGAAACATTCTTGGCTGAGATACCGACAATGGCACCAATCTCCTCGTAGGAGAGATTTTCGAGCCACAGCAGAATAATTGCGCGGTCGAAAACTCCCAACTTACCGATGCGCTTGCGCAACATCTGAGCCTGACGACTCTCCTCGTCAGTGTCGGAGAAGAGGTTGATGTTCATATCAAGGCGCACCGAGTCGGCTCGGCGGCGTTTTTTGCGTTCGGCACTGATACAGGTGTTGAGCGATACACGATATATCCACGAACGGATATTACACTCGCCTCGGAATGCCTCAAAACCTCGCCATAGGGCAATCAACGCCTCTTGGAAAAGGTCCTCGACCTCCTCCTTATCCTGGGAGAACATGTAGCAGACGGTGTAAATTGTCGTCTTATGTTCCCGCACCAATTGGGCAAACTCTTTTTCGGAATCTTTCATCTTTTTTTGTATTGGTATTTTAGCCGTTTTCGGCAATATCTTTGCTTTTTAGACGCAACTTATGATTACAAAACTACAAAAAAATGCGAAAAATTTTCGGTTTGGGTTGTAAATCAAAAAATTATTTATACCTTTGCACCGCAAACCACCCGAAAAAGGTGCTTGCAGAAGCCCAGATGGCGGAATCGGTAGACGCGCTGGTCTCAAACACCAGTAGGTTCACCCCTGTGCCGGTTCGACCCCGGCTCTGGGTACGAAAAGAGCCTGTCTAACAAGTTTTTTGTTAGGCAGGTTTTTGTTGTGTTTGTTTTTTTGGGGGGGTGTTTTTTTGAGTATTTTCAGGTTGTAAATTTTGCTAATTGAGAAATAATAACTACATTTGATATAGAAATATGCGATA
>JAZOBZ010000043.1:0-27186 GCA_045596245.1 Alistipes sp.
TTTTAATACAAACTATTATGAAAAAGATTTTTCTGGCCGTACTGGCTCTTTCAGCAGTACTTGTATCTTCCTGCTACAAAGACGGTGAAGGCGGATCCAATGCCTCCGTCAAATTCCGCAAAGCAAACATTTCAGGAGCTCGAATGCTGGCTCTTGCCTCCGGTACCGGTGCCGCTACCAGGGCCGAAGGCGACATTACCGTCGGCCCCAAAGCCCTTTACACCGTGTCTGAAGACGGCTCCATGGTTGAAGTTAGCTATAATGTAGATGTAGAGGGAGCCGATGGAGAAGTAGCCGAAACCATCCGGGCGAACCTCATCATTTCTCCGGGCTTTGTGTTTCCTGTGGACGATGGATGGCTGTGGCTTGCCAACTGCCATTATGATGTTAAAGGCGGATGGAACAATTATCCTACGGACGGCAACAAGTCCGCGCGTAACGCCTTGTCCAAAATAATAAATGAATTCAGCGCCAAGTACCACGACCGTCACGGCGCCCATTACCTCATCCGCAAGAGCGACGGCGCCCTCTTCGAATGGACGCTGGAGGCCGGAGCTCCAGACGGGATGGACGACGGCTTCAAGCAGCCCACCTTCCTTAACGGCTGGTTCCACCAGCTGGGAAAGGACCTGTTTGTGAGGACCGGCGGCTGGAATTATGAAGGCATAAACGGAGGCCTTCCGTCACTTATCCGTCTGCAGGACAATGGCAACACGCTGGATGCGGTAAACGTGCTGGGGGATAATATCTCCTGCTGGAAACTCTATCCTGCCGGAGGCTCTTGCCTGGGTGGGACTTTCGGTTATCCCGGAGCAATGGGAGGAATGCATGGAATCATCGCCCCTCCTTCCTTCGAACCCGTGCTTCTCCAGGTGGAAGGAAGCAAAGAGTCTTTCCTCCTTTCCGTAGGCGGAAAGCTGTATTATGCAAACACTTATCAGAAAGAAATCCAGGAGGGAGACGGCAAGGAGGGGTCTTGGACAAGGACCGAAGACTGCACGGACTTCTACAATCTCACCGTTTCCGGAAGTTCCGTCACAGTCGGCAGCCTCATCTGCTCCGTGGATGAGAGACTGTATAACGGGATGATATCGCCAGGGGAAACTCTGAGCTGGATGAGCGGGAACAGTTATGACGGCGTAAAAGTCTATGTCTTTGACCCCAGGGCCGGTTCTGTCACTTCCAGAATTCTCCCACAGCATTATCCCGGCAGTGAGGACGAGTATGTGAACGGCGTGGCATATGTGGCCGACGGCATGTCCGGCTTCTGGGAATGCGATCTTTCCAAGGATGCGGCCGAATACGTGACGCTCGACTGGAGCAGCGCGGCGGAATATCAAAGCAAGATCGTGCCCGGGACCCTCCGTATGGAACGTTTCGAGGCGGCATCACTTACCCTTCAGTTCGTGGCCTATATGACCAACGGCACGGAACTGAATTTCTACACCTCCGTGGTGGGCGCCGACCGCGGCAGGATCAAGACCATCGTCGGCAGCAATAATGCAGGGATGGTGGTTACAACCATGGTAAGGCTGAACTAAAGCAATCTTCATAGCACTTTCGCATATGAAAAAACGATTAATATATCACAGGTGTGCAATAAAATCACTTACCATAATATAATAGCGTGTACAGAGTTAAATAATTTAACTGAATTCTCAAAGAGTTCTAAATAAATCCTCATTGCGCGAATAATTCAGAGGTATACAAGTCAGCAGATTGGTGGAGCGATTATGCTTCGGATATTGTCGGCTACGACTTTTAATGCAGAGCATTAAATTAAAAATTGAGAATTAAGAATTAAAAATTATTCTTTTTGCCCTCCGCAGAAAAAAAACTCTGCGGAGGGTTGTTTTTAATGGGGGCGGATAAGATAAGGAATTTAAGGAGTTTAAGGAAATTAGTAATGCGCCTTTCTCTAAATTCCTTATACTCCCTATATTCCCTAAAAAGCTAATGGCTAATAGCCAATAAACAAAAATCACCGAGCAAAAACCTTCGCTCGGTGATACCTTTAATTGTCACCGCTGCGATTAAGCCGAGTGCAGAGGCTGCTTGCAGACTTTGCCGAGGCGGAGCAGTGAAGACCGAAGGTCAATTGTCAATTCTCAATTCTCAATTTGCGAAGGAACTTCGCAGTGTGGCTTTGTTTGCACTTTGCAAGTTCCTTCGGGGTGCCCTCGAAGACGATATTTCCGCCATCCGTGCCCGCTTCGGGACCGAGGTCAATAATATGGTCGGCACACTTGATAACCTCCATATTATGCTCCACAATCACTATCGTATGCCCCGCAGCAATCAGTGCGTTAAATGCCCTCAAAAGGCGGTTTATATCGTGTATATGCAGTCCCGTAGTAGGCTCATCGAAGATAAACATCATATGTTTGTCCGAGAACTCCTTTGCCAAGTAGGAAGCCAACTTAACTCGCTGACTCTCACCGCCCGAAAGGGTTGATGAGGGTTGTCCGAGTTTGATATACCCCAAACCCACATCGCTCAGTGTTTGCAGTCGCTCGATAATACGGCGGCACTCCTTCGCATCTTCGCTGAAAAAGGCTATCGCCTCATCGACACTCATATCCAAGATATCGCTGCACGACTTATCACGGTACTTCACCTCCAAGACATCATCTTTGAAGCGTTTGCCGTTACAAGCCTCGCAGGTGAGCGTAATATCCGCCATAAACTGCATCGGCACCTTGATAGCACCCTCGCCCTGACACACCTCGCAACGCCCTCCCGCAGAGTTGAACGAGAAGTGCGATGCGGAGATATTGTTGTGCTTGGCGTATGGCTGCTCGGCAAAGAGTTTGCGAATCTCGTCCCACGCCTTGATATAGATGGCAGGGTTTGAGCGTGAGGACTTGCCGATAGGGTTTTGGTCCACCATATCAACCCCCTTCAAGAGCGAAGTGTCGCCCGACAGACCATCGAAGTCGCCCGGGTGGTCGCCCGTATCTGCCAATTGGCGATGCAAGGCAGGATAGAGAATATCCCTCGCCAACGAGGATTTACCCGAGCCACTAACGCCCGTAATGCAGGTCATAACGCCCAACGGAATTTTGACCGTTATATTTTTGAGGTTGTTATGTCGGCAACCGTTCAGTTTTATAAAATTGCTCCAACCACGCACCGACTGCGGTATGGCAATCTCTCTGCGCCCCGAAAGGTAGTCGGCAGTGTAGCTGTTCTCGGCGGTTGGAAGATGCTCCAAATCGCCACTATATACCACTCTACCGCCATTTTTGCCCGCTTCGGGACCTATATCCACGATAAAGTCAGCACTGCGGATAACCTCCTCCTCGTGCTCTACAACAATCACCGTATTGCCCATATCTCGGAGCTGTTTCAGCACCTCGATAAGGCGGTGCGTATCGCGTGGGTGCAGACCAATCGAAGGCTCATCGAGGATATACAACGAGCCCGTAAGGTTGCTTCCGAGCGATGTTGCGAGGTTTATGCGCTGACTCTCGCCACCCGACAGCGTGTTCGATGCTCGGTCGAGCGTGAGGTAGCCCAAACCCACATCACTCAGATATCGCAGGCGGTTTTGCACTTCGGTCAGGAGGCGTTCGGCGCTCTTTTTTTCGTGGTCGTTGAGTTGTACGCCCCCAAAAAACTCTATCGCCTCATCTACGGTCATTCGCACAACCTCGGCGATATTCTTGCTCCCGAACTGCACATACAACGCTTCGGGGCGTAGGCGTTTGCCCTCACACTCGGGGCAGATACTCTTGCCCGTATAACGAGCCTTCATCACGCGATATTGTATCTTATGGCGTTGGCTATCGAGCATTTCGAAGAAGGTGTTTAACCCCTCAAAATACTCGTTTCCAAGCCATAACAGCCTTCGTTGCTCCTCGGTGAGGGTGTAGTATGGTGCGTGAATCGGGAAGTCGAACTTGTGCGCATTCATCACAAGTTGGTCCCTAAACCAACGCATAGTATCGCCACGCCAACAAGCTATGGCGTTGTCGAATATCGTGCGCGACTTGTCGGGAACAACCAAATCCTCGTCTATGCCCGTAACCTTGCCCCAACCCTCACATTTCGGGCAGGCACCCAACGGATTGTTGAACGAGAAGAGGTGCTCGTGAGGTCGCTCGAACTCGATGCCGTCAGCCGTGAAGTTGGAGTTGAAGAGTCGTTTTTCGCCCTCGTGGATAATCACGCAACTGCTTGTACCGTAGCCAAATGCTTGCGACACGGACTCGCGCATGCGGGTTAATGTGTCGTCATCGTTCACCACACGCAGGCGGTCGATAACGATGTAGATATCCTCGCCCGTGTGCTCCAAATCGACCTCCTTGATAAAGTCGTCAATCAGCACCGTCTTATCCTCCACAACAAGGCGCACAATGCCATCTTTGACAAGCGTGAGCAGTTTTTCGATAATGCTCTCGCCCTTCTCCAACTGCATCGGCACAGCCACCACTACCCTTGCACCCTCGCCCAACGAGAGAAGGTATTCGACCACATCATCGGTGTTGTAGCACCTTACCTCCACGCCCGAAACAGGCGAGAAGGTCTTGCCGACACGCGCATACAAGAGTTTGAGGTAGTCGTAAATCTCGGTTACTGTACCCACCGTAGAGCGTGGATTACGAGATGAGACCTTCTGCTCGATGGCGATAGCGGGGGCGATACCCGTAATCATATCTACATCGGGTTTGGAGATACGCCCCAAGAACTGACGAGCGTATGCTGAAAGACTCTCCACATAGCGGCGTTGCCCCTCGGCAAAGATGGTATCGAAGGCCAAAGTCGATTTACCCGAGCCCGACAATCCCGTCACGACAATCAACTTCTCGTGCGGAATTTCGAGTTCGATGTTCTGCAAGTTGTGAACTCTCGCCCCTTTTATGTAGATTTTGTTCTCCAAAAATTTATTCTGTTTTGCGGACTCCAAGCGTTATCACGGCGCAGCGATTTATGGGGGCGCAGTCTGCGACTGCTTTATGGGGGCGGGCGTTCCGCCCTTTATGGGGGCGCTCCCGTTGGTCGCTTTATGGGGTGCGCTTTAACTTTTTATTTTTAATTCTTAATTCTTAATTCTTAATTAAAGAGACTCCCTCTACTTTGAGGAGTTTCGCTATGAGTTGGTCTGCTTCGCTCTCGCGGATTCGCAGGCGCATCGTGCAGAGGTTGTCGAATACCTGCTCATCAATGCGTGGCGACATCTCCTTGATGATGCGCATAACGCCATTCATCGAGATATACGAAAAGGCGATATCGACTACCCTATCCACCGTCTTTTCGACTATCTTGCTCACAGCTATAACCTCGGCGGTGGACTCTTTGTAGGCCTGTATAAGCCCCGAAACTCCCAATTTCGTGCCACCGAAGTAGCGCACTACAACCACCAAGCAGTTGGTTAAATATGCCGAGAGCAACTGCCCCAAGATAGGCTTTCCTGCCGTTCCCGAAGGCTCGCCGTCATCGTTTGCACGAAACACCTCGCCATGCGCACCAAGGCGATAGGCGTAGCAGTGATGCGTGGCATCGTAGTACTCCTTGCGCAGTGCATCGAGCAACTCCTTCACCTCCTCCTCGCTCTCTACGGGGTAGGCGTAGGTGAGAAACTTGCTGCTGCGCTCCTTGTAGATAGCCTCCGCAGGCTCTGCAATGGTCAAATATGAGTCTTTATGCTCCGACACGCCCTACTTCACTTTGTTGAATAGTCTGTTCCAGCGGATACCGTTCTCACCCTTCGAGAAGGCGATAAACAACGCCTTGCCTACGATATGGTCCTCAGGCACAAAGCCCCAATAACGCGAGTCTGCCGAGTTGTGGCGGTTGTCGCCCATCATAAAGTAGTAGTCCATCGCAAAGGTGTAGCTGTTGCTCTCCACCCCATCGATAAATATCTTGTCGCCCTCGACGCGCAGGTCGTGCCCCTCGTATTGGTCGATAATGCGCTCGTAGAGAGGTAGGTTGGCAGTTGTGAGTTCGATGGTAGCACCCCTCTGCGGTACCCACAATGGTCCGAAGTTGTCTTGTGTCCAAGCGTAGTCGGCATGGTGTGGGAAGGCATCGAGCGAAGGCTCGGTGGCGTTGTAGCGCTCAACCATCTCCACGCTCTTGTACCTGCGTAACTGCTCTGCACCCTTTTCGGTCGTTGCCACATAGTAGTATGGCGCAGTGCCGTTATACTCGGTGATATCGAGATTTGCAAAGGCGTAGTCCGACAATGGAGCAGTCGTCTTTACGAAGTAGATATGCTGACGCTCCTCGCAGGCAGGTTGAGCCTCGCCATTTACGAAAAGTTCAGTGTCTATAACTTGCAATGTGTCACCCGGTACGCCCACGCAACGCTTGATGTAGTTCTCTCGCTTATCGACAGGGCGTGCAATGACTGTGTAATCCTGATAGAGTCGCTTTCTGCCCTCCTCCTTGCCGAGAGCCTCCTGATACTCGCGCAAGATGTCGTAGTAGGTTACTGCCTGATTTTCGAGCAGTACGGTATCTCCCGCAGGGAAGTTGAAGACCACAACATCTTCGCGCTCCACCTTGCCACGACCACGCAAGCGGTGGTAATCCCACTTCACGCACTCGGAGTAGGACTTTTTCGTGGTTGAGAACGGCATCGTGTTATAGACAAACGGCATTGCCACAGGTGTATTAGGCACCTGCGGACCATACGACAACTTGCTCACATAGAGGTAGTCGCCGATAAGAATGGTCTTCTCCATCGAAGAGGTCGGCACCACATACAACTGAAAGATAAAGAGATGCACCAAGTGTGCCACCACCGTAGCCCACACGATAGCATCAATCCAGCCGTAAATGGAGTTGTAGAGTGGATATTTAGCACGCAGAGCGTCATTCTTCGTGCCTATGTAGCGATACGCAAGGCGCGAAATGTAGTAGTCGTAGATAAACGGCAAGCCGAGCAACAGCCACAGGTTACCCGTCCACACCACGAATAGAAGGATATATACGATGCTGGCAATCGAAAACTTAAACCAGCGACTCTTGAAAAATTTCATTTTTCAAATTAAAAATTAAGAATTAAAAATTCAAAATTTCTTAGTTTTCCGTTTTCCGCTATTCGAAGAGGTCGTCAATCGTGAATACTCCTTTGCGTGTTGCGACAAACACCGCAGCAACTACCGCACCGAGAGCCAAGGCACGGCGCGAAAAGAGCGTGTGCTTAATCTCGATTTTGTCATCTGCCGACTCGTATGTTACGGTGTGCGTACCCGGTACTGTACCCTCACGCAACGAGGTTATCTCGATAGCATCTGCCTCCTCGGTCGGCTCGTTCAGCCACCTCTGCTTGCGCTCTACACGCTCCAAGATGTCGTTTGCCAACGATATGGCAGTGCCACTCGGAGCATCTTTCTTCTGCGTGTGGTGTATCTCCTCGATAGCGACATTGTATGCGTCAAAGCGATTCATCAACTCCGCCAAATAGCGATTGAGGCGGAAGGTGATATTCACGCCCAACGAGTAGTTCGATGACCAAATCATCGATGAGCCCCTCTCGCGGCACAACGCCTGCAACTCCTCCAACTTGTCGTGCCAACCCGTAGTACCACTCACAACGGGAGTACCGCACTCAATGCAGGTGCGGACATTCGAGTAGGCGGTTGTAGGGGTGGTAAATTCGATTGCCACATCAACCCCTGCCAACTTCTCGGCACAGAGGTCGTGGGCGTTCTCTTGGTCTATAATGAGTGCTACGGAGTGACCTCGGCTGAGCAACACCTGCTCAATCTCGTGTCCCATCTTGCCGTAACCAATAATAGCAACATTCATCTCTTCTTCGTTTTAATTGATTAAAACGCAAAGATAGGAAAAAATTGAGAATTAAGAGTTAAGTATTGAGAATTTTTTAATTTTTTGACGGATTTATATAGAGTTTAGTATTGTGGATACAAACAAGAGTGTCATTGATAGAACCGACAGGCTCGTGGCACTGCTGAATGCAAGCAGACTGTATGTTGATACAAAAAAGGAGAGTCTTTTCCTCTCCTTTTGTACCCCCGAGCAGAATCGAACTGCTATCTAAGGTTTAGGAAACCTTCGTTCTATCCGTTGAACTACAAGGGCAGAAATAATTAGTAAAATAATTACCTTTTTACCTCTTTGGTCGGGCAAAGATAAGAAAAATTTAACTATCTTTGCACGAATTTACAAAGAAACCCAATTAATTTATGAAGAAGGCTCTCTACACCATCATTTTTGCAGCTATTATGCTGCTCTGCTCTTGTGGCAGTAAGAATATCATCGAGGAGCGATACCTCGCATCTGCAACTACCGAAGTAACGCTCTACTCCATTGACGAAAATGGCGCAGTCAGTGAGGCACAAACTATGGTGCGTGGTCGCAAGGTCAAGGCAAACTACGGCAAGGGTGTAAAGGTCGAAAAGCAACGATACTACCCTATCGAGATTACCCGCAAGCAATATTTCTATGCCAAAGAGCAATCGCTCGTTGCAACCCCGAAAGAGGTGGTGCAGGAGAAGGTTGTTTGGGTGCGCACACCCGCATCTATCATCACCGACCGCGAAACATCGCTTATCGGTGGTCAGGCAAAGAAGGGTGAAAAGTTGGCAGTTCTCGACTTCGACTCGTTGCGTGCCGATGGCGTTGTAAATCGCTATAAAATCAAGCAGGGCAAGATAGAGGGCTATATCTATGGCAAGTATCTCGTATTCTCAAAAGAGGAGGCTGAAAAGCGATACAAGGCGGAGCAGTATGATAAGGTGCACAAAGCGATAAAGAACCCATTTGGAGGTGGTGAGGCTTTCGGTTGCGACTTCTACCCTACCGAACGAGTCATTTTCCCGAACAACAAGATGCCGGAGGCTTGCTACTCGCTCTATCTCAATATCTCGCCTTCGGTAATAGGCAATATCGAGAAGTATATCGACTTTGCAAAGAAGACCAAAATCAACACCTTTGTTATAGATATAAAGGATAATGAGTGTCCGGGCTACAAAGCAGAGGCTATGGCGAAATACTCGCCAACAAACCTCCGCTACGCAGGAAAAAATAAGGAGGCGATGTACCGCAACGCCGTAAAGCGTCTGCACGAGGAGGGCTTTTATGTTGTAGGTCGTATCACCTGTTTCAAGGACTCGCACCTTGTAAAGGACCACCCAGAGGTTGCCATCACCGAGAAGGCAACGGGCAAGCCATTCAAGCACAATAAGGCATATTGGCCAAGCCCATACAACCGTCAGGTCTGGCAGTTCAATGTCGAGTTGGCAAAGGAGGCGGTACGCAAATTCGGCTTTAACGAGATAAACTTCGACTATGTGCGTTTCCCTGACCGAATGACAAAGATTGAGAATATCATCGACTATCACAACCTCTACGGAGAGTCGAAGGTGCAGGCTATTCAGCGATTTGTGCAGTACGCTTGCGATGAGATTCATGCCGTAGGTGCCTATGTGTCGATTGATGTCTTTGGCGAGGCTGCAAATCCGGGCTATACGACAGCCTACGGACAATATTGGCCTGCCATCTCGAATATCTGCGATGCCATCTGCGGAATGCCATATCCAGACCACTTCTCAAATGGTTACTACGGTATCAAGAAGCCTTGGAACCACCCTTACGAAATTTTGAAGGCGTGGGGTGAGCGAGTACAAGGTCGTCAGGCTGTTACACCTACACCTGCGGCAGTGCGTACATGGATTCAGGCATATCCCGTTATGCGCCATGTCGATAGAAATGGTCTGCGCTACGATGCTGAGGATGTAGAGAAGGAGATTAGAGGGTTGTACGATGCAGGTTTGACAGGCGGTTATACCACTTGGCATTCGGGCTCAAACCTCGAAAAGTATAAGGCTCAGAAAGAGGCGTTCTGCATCGACTACCTCAAAGAGTGGAAGAAAACGAACAAGAAATAATTGACGAATTGACAATTAAAGGTATCTAAATTATATGAAGAGATTTATACTACTTGCAGTTATTTTGGTATTCGGTATTGCGACTACCCTATCAGCGCAAGAGGCACAAGAGGCTGCGACCGAGTCGATTGAAGCTCGTTTGGCAAAGACCGAAAAGCGCACTGCTACATTGGAGAAGATAAAGCAGTATGTAACCTTGTCGGGATTTATTCAGGGAGAGTACGATTGGTCAGATGACCGCGAGAGCCACAACTCGACCGGCACATCATCATTCTACATTCGCCGTCTGCGCTTTACGGTGGCGGGCGACCTCTATAACGGCAAGGCGGGAAAACTCGATTATCGAGCATATTTCGACCTTGCCCGCATTAAGAATGGCTCAAACCCTAACCCAATCCTTGATATGTGGGTGCGCTATCAACCTTGCAAGGAGTTTGGTATTCAGTTCGGACAATTCAAAGATCCATTTACCATTGAGGCCGGAATATCGCCTGCAAAGTACGACTTTATCACCTTCTCAAATGCGGTATGTAATCTTGCTAAGATGGGTAGCAACGATGTTACCGGATTGAATGTTACGGCTCGTGATATGGGTTTTCAACTCTTCGGAGGATTTGTTCATCGTGACGGATACAGCATTCTCAATTACAATGTAGGAGTATTGAACGGTAACGGCATCAACGAGAAGGATAACAATAAATCGAAAGATGTTTTTGCCCGTCTAACCATAAAACCGGTCAAGGAGTTTGCCTTGACAGCCTACTATCAATGGGGCGAAGCAAACCTCTCCAAATTCTCTGCCGAGAAATACGCCGAGTATGGCTGGAACGGCAACCCCGAATATGTATCAACTCACCGTTGGGGCGGAGGTTTTGAATACGACAGCAACAAGGCTTTTGCACGAGGCGAATACATCGCAGGATTGACAGGTGCGCTTGCATCGGAGGGTGCCTATGTAGAGGCCGGCAAGAGGTTTAATCTTCCAAAAAACGCCGGTATGTTGTGGGCAGGCGGTATGGTAGATTACTTCTGTCGCAACTGCTTTGACTATATCCATCGTGATACTAAAAACGCCGCAATTGATATGCGTTATTCGGTCTGCATAGGTTATACACCTTTCAAGTATTTGCGTATTCAATTGGAGTATTCACTCGAACATCGTATCAACCATACTTTCGGAAATAATCGCAATTTCGGCAATAGCGTAAAATTTATGGCTACGGCTGCGTTCTAAAAGTATCAAAATCCGTCTTATATGTAGCTGTATAGGACTTTTTCGGTATAAATACTTAACACGACAAGGGTAAAATTATATACCTTTGTCGTGCATTTTTTATACATAATCGAATATGAAGAAGAGAATTTTTACACTGTTCTTTGCCGTTGTTTGCGTGTCGTTCTCAGTGTCGGCACAAGACGAAAAGGCTCAAATTGACTCGCTACAACAGCGCGTTGCTAAACTCGAAAAGCGTGCTGCAACTTGGGATAAAGTGAAGCAACACTTCAAGATTTCGGGCTTTATTCAGACCTTATATAATTGGGAGTACTCTGACGGCTCAACCGAGAACTCATCGTTCCGTATTCGCCGTGCGCGACTATCGCTTGCAGGAAAAATTGTAGATAACGAAAAGGTTGGTATGGCAGATTACCGCTTGCAGGTGGATTTTGCCGAGAGTCCCAAAATTGTAGATGCATGGGTGCGCTACCAACCATTCAAACAACTCGGTTTGCAGGTCGGACAGTTCAAGATTCCGCTTTCGATTGAAAATTCGGAGTACAGCCCTACCAAGTTGGAGTTTATCGACTACTCGTTGGTTGTGCAGCGTCTGGTGCGTATGAGCAGCCACGATGTTACGGGAATATCCTCGGCCGGTCGTGATATGGGTGCGCAACTCTACGGAGGATTTATTAAAAAGAGTGGTTATAGCATAATCAACTACAACCTCGCTCTCTTCAATGGTTGCGGTATCAACCAGAAGAAGGATAACAATACCAGCAAGGACTTTGTAGGTCGTGTGATGGTTAATCCGATTAAGGATTTAACTCTTGCAGGTTACTATCAATATGGTGAGGGTAACTTCAACGGTTTGGCAGGCGTTGAGAATGGCAAATTTGTAAAATATCACCGCTACGGTGGTGGTGTGGCATACAACGGCAAAAATGCCTTCGCTCGTTCGGAATATATTCGTGGCAATACAGGTGCGCTTGTGTCGGAGGGTGCATACGCTCAGGCTGGTTGGAAGTTCCACACTGCAAAGGCGGGCTATGGCTCGGTGGGCGTGCGTTTTGACTATTTTGACGAGGATATATTGACCAAGCAGCGCGAGTTTAACTACACCATAGGTGCGGTGTATCAGCCTTGGAAGTATATGCGTCTGCAACTCAACTACACAATTAAGCAGTATCAGCACTTCAACCAGCCACTTACACACGGTCTGTCGGTAATGGTGGTAGGAATATTTTAGACGAGAGACGAGAGACGAGAGAATGCAAAATTAAGAATTACTTTTCGCGCCTCCTTAAACTTCTTAAAAAGGTTGCGCTGTAATGACGCTCGGAGTTCGGAAAACAAACAAAACACAAACAATATGAAAAACTTTTTCAAACAATTTCTTGTTGAGGATTGGGTGGTAACATTCTTAGCCATTCCACTCCTTGTAATTGCAGGTTTGGCTGGCGAGTTCCATGCCATCAAAAAGGTTATTGCTATACCTTCAACCCTTGCAACCACAGATGCGTGGATTAGCGTAGGCGTTCTCTTTTTGATTGCCCTCGTGATGCTATACATCGGTAACCGCCTACTCTCACGACCTCTCAAAGGGCTCTTCTGGTCGTTCGTGGTGGTATTTGCCGTATCGCTCTTGGCGCAGTATATCGCAAAGATTCCTGCCGTAAAATACTACGGCTTTGAGGCGGTATTCTTCTCGGTTATCTTCGGTCTGATTATCCGCAACTGCTTCCATATTCCCGATTGGCTCAAACCCGCAATTCAGGGCGAGTTCTTCATTAAGATTGGCGTTGTCTGCCTCGGTGCTACAATCCTTATCCGCGACTTCCTCACCTCAGGTGCAGCAGGTATCGTGCAGGCGTGTATCGTGGTAACTTGTGTATGGTTGTTCGGCTTTTGGCTCTCTCGCCGATTGAAGGTCGAGGAGCGTGCCGGAATGACTATGGCAAGTGGTGTAACAATCTGCGGTGTGTCGACTTGTATCGCAACGGGCGGCGTAACAAAGGTACAGGAGAAATACCTCTCTTATATTATCTCGGTGGTGCTGATTATCGCCGTACCGATGATTTACCTGATGCCACTGTTGGCAAAGTGGATTGTGCCGCTTTTGACCGATAATGTGGCTGTGCAGAATGAGATTATGGGTGCTTGGATTGGCGGAACGGTCGGTACAACAAGCGGAGTGGCGGCGGCCAGCGATATGATTAACGATGCAGCGAACAAGACCGCAATGATTGTGAAGGCTACGCAGAATGTATTGATTGGTGTTGTGGCATTCTGCATCGCAACCTACCTCGCATCGAAGGGTGGCGATGGCAAGTTGCACCGCCCTTCATTGAGCCTTGTATGGGAGAAATTCCCTAAGTTCGTGCTCGGATTTGTGCTTGCATCTTTGGTATTCAGCCTCTTGCAGAGCAACCAGATATTTCCGGATTGGGAGGCTAAGAAGTTGGCCGAAACATCTATGGCAAAGACCTTCTCGACATTCTTCTTCTCGTTGGCATTTGTCTGTATCGGTATGGATACACGCTTGAAGGATATCGTTTCGAGGGATAACCGCAATATCCTCTACGCCTTCCTCGGTGCGCAGTGCTTCAATATCGTTGTAACCTTCCTCGTGGCGTGGTTGATGTTCGGTGTTGTAAAACCTGCACTTGGTTGGTAGTTAGATGAATATATATTTGTTAATAGGTGCTGCTTGGTAATCTGAGCAGTACCTTTTTTATGCAATTACTTTACAAAATAGCATAAACCTCTACAAACTTTCAAAAAAAAATACTACCTTTGCAATAGATATTAATATAAATACCTATTACATTATACATTATGAAAAGAATTTTTACATCTCTACTATCATTTTTATTGTTAACTGTAACATTTGAGGTGTCTGCTTGGGGTACTTTGGGGCACTGTACAATTGCAGAGATTGCTGAACGAAATTTGACTAGCGAGGCAAAGAAAAACATTGCAAAATACACTAATGGAGCACCTCTCTCCTCGTATGCAATGTGGATGGATCATATAGGCAAAGATCCTGTTCTTGGTCGTAAGGGGGCGACAAGAGGTTGGCATGCCTCTATTGTAGATTCCAACTGTAATACTTCGCAGGAGTTGCGCAATGCTCGCCGTAAAGGTCGCGATTCGGCTACCGGATTATTGGAGTTGGAGAAGGTGCTTCTGGATCGTAAGAACCAGACCGACTCGGTGGTGATGTTTGCCTTAAAATGCGTTATTCACATGGTCGGAGATATGCACTGCCCATCTCATTTGAGATATACAGATTGTAGCAATAGCGGAGGATTCAAGGTTCAATACTATGGAAAAGAGGCTTCATTACATAGTGTTTGGGATTGGCGTATCATACAGCGTGGACGCAAGCGTTCATCGTGGGTTAGTTATGCGGACCAACTTGATACATACTCTAAAAAACAGATTAAGAGAAGCACTGCAGGTTGGGTAGAGGATTGGTTGGAAGATGCAGCCCGCGATATTCGTCCAACGATACATCGTGTGAAGAAAGGTGATGTTTTAGGCGATGAGTTTCAGGATGAGGCTGTGCCTCTTGCAGAGTTAGAGATTCGAAAATCGGGATATCGCTTAGCAAAATACCTGAATACCGTATTCAAGTAGAGATATTCACTTTTTACCTTACCAACATATCCTCATTGCTATCATTGCGAGAGCCGATAGGTTCGTAGCACCGTTACGATTAAGCCAAGGGCATAGTGCGTAAGCACCCTCTGCTCTTGGCTTAATTGCAGTACTCTTACGGTCTCTGCAAAGCCTCAGAATGACTATTTTGACAACATTAAAGCAGATAATTCCATGAATTTTGATTATTTCTTTGTTATAAATTTGGAGGATATAAAAAAAAGCATTACTTTTGCCCTGCTTTTAGCGGATAATTGCTGTTGTAGCTCAGTGGTAGAGCACTTCCTTGGTAAGGAAGAGGTCACGAGTTCAAGCCTCGTCAACAGCTCAAAATGAACAAGACAAATGCCATCGCAAGATGGCGTTTGTTGTTTATATATGATGGGAGCGATGCTTGCATCAGTGAGTAGCATATATAAACAACAAACATAGGCGCATAGCGACATTTGTCGCAGTGAGTTTGAAAGCGCCCCCGTGGAGCGGAGAGGCAAAACAGAGCGTAGTGGCAGTTAAGCCTCGTCAACAGCTCAAAATGAGGGACTTACAAGTTTCTCATTTTTTTTGTTTCTATTTCTCTATAAATCATCGGCTTACATCATCGTTGGGCTTGTTTTACAAACAGCTACAAAAAAAAGAGATAACCGAAGTTATCTCCAATGAAGTTGAGCTGCCGGGATTCGAACCCAGAACGACAGAACCAAAATCTGCTGTGTTACCATTACACCACAGCTCAATCCGTTGCTCGTAAGCGGTGCAAAGGTACAAATAAAATTTAGAATTAAAAATTAAAAATTAAAAATTTGATAAAAAATCTAAATTATTCCTTTAATTGTCAATTCGTCAATTCGTCAATTATCAATTATTTTAGCTAAAAGCTAAAATCACAGCCACCCCATTTCGTAATAGGTTACAATCTGTTCGAGTAGTTTGTCGCGATTTTCGGGTTGATAGTCGAGTTTGAGGTTGTTGCCGAACATCTTGGCGAACATCTGCCAAAAGCCTGCGACAAAGCCTCCACGAAAATCTTTAATTATCTGATATGCCGTCTGTTCTGTTTCTCTATCGATAAGTTTCAGCAATACCTTGCCCTCCGAAATTGTCATTTTGAGAATTACGGGCGTATATTGCTTGATAAGTTGTTTTTGCAACTGCTTTGCGAGCTTCTCCTGCTCCTTTTTATCCTTCACAGCAAGCAGTTGTCGCTCCATACGCTCCATCTCTGCGCGTGCCTGCTTTGCCAACGGATAGCATTTCTTCACTTGGCGTATAAGTCGCTGATAACGGCGCATATCGGGTTTGCGTGCATATTTGCGAATGGGCAGAATATGAATATGAGGAATAGAATCGCCATTCTCAACCGCCCACTCCTGACGATAGAAACCACGCCCCCATCGTTGCGCCGACACACTCGGCACAACAAACGACAGCAACAAAAACAATATGACTACCCTATTTTTCATAATTCTTTCCGCAAATATAACGAATTAACGGAAAATTTCAGATAAATGTAGAATTGTTTTAGCAGAATTTTATAATTTTATCTTTACCTTTGCCCAAAATAACTTTGTAAAATAACTATGTATAGTAAATAGTATGAGAAAATTATTGTTACTAATTGTTCTACTCCTTGCGGCATCTGGTCAGGCTACTGCATTGAAAAAAGACGAGTTTAAGAGTCCTGAAAAGAAAAACTATCCAGAAACATGGTTTCACTTTATAGGTAATCATTTTACATTAGATGGTGTTACTGCCGATTTGGAAGCAATTGCTAATGCGAAAATATCGGGTATTCAGTTCTTTCATGGTGGCAGCCACAAATCTGCTTGGCGCGATGCAGAGGTTGGTGTTCGTCCATTGAGCAAGGATTGGGATAATGTGGTACAACATGTTGCCAAAGAGTGTCAGCGTTTGGGGTTACGATTTACTATGCAGAATTGCATGGGTTGGGCTATGGCAGGTGGTCCGTGGGTAACACCTGAAAATGCGATGAGGGAACTTATAATGAGTCGTAGCCATGTGTCAGGCAAAGATATAGATATGATGCTTCCGAAACCGCGACCAAACAACAAGTCGTGGCGTGACTATCAAGATATTGCCGTTATAGCCTTTCCTACTCCAATAGGAGATATAGAAAATCCAGTAGCCGTAAAGAGTGTTCGTGGTACTGAGGGTGTAGCATGGGAGAGTGTATTTATGAATGGTAATGACAGACAGTTGTTGAAACCATCGAAAAGACCTTATGTGGCAGAAGTGAAATTTGTTGAACCAACCACCGTGCGAACTATTGTACTTCCGAGTGTAAGGTCGTTTAGTAAACCTATGTGTTACGAGCCAGGAATATCATTAAAAGCGTTTGTAACTAATACCGATGGTAAGAGTCATCTTATCGCCGACCTCGATTTGCCTGCCTCGAATTGGCAGGACAAGAACTCTTTTAGTATTGCTTGTCCAGAGGTTGAAGGTGTAGTGTCGTGCAGAATAGAGTTGACAATCTCGGCAGCCAAAGCGGAACTTAAACCGATAAAGTTCTACTCGGCAGCAATGAAAAATAGTTGGGAGTCGGAGGCGGGTCTTACCCTTCGCGCATTTGAGCGCACGGCAGACGATGTGGTACAATCAAAAAATGCCTATATCGACCCTTCGGAGATACTTGATATATCCAAGTCGATGAGTCATGACGGCCGACTTGTTTGGAGCGCACCAAGCGACAACTCGTGGACAATCTTGCGCGTTGGTCACATAAATAAGGGGAAGAAAAATTCTCCTGCACCACCTGAGGGAACGGGTTGGGAGTGCAACAAACTCTCTACAATTGGCTCCGATGCCCATTTCAAGGGATATATCGGACGACTTGCCGATGGTGTATTGCAGGGTGGGTTGCTCAATGGAATGTTGCTCGATAGTTGGGAGTGTGGTACACAGATATGGACCAAAGAGATGGAGGATGAGTTCTCCAAGCGTTGTGGCTACAAGTTGCGTGATTGGTTTCCTGCACTCTTCGGATATGTGGTAGAGGAGCCTGAGGCTACCTCGAAGTTCCTTTTGGATTGGCGAGGAACAATCAATGACCTTTTGGTAAATAACTTCTACAAGCGAATGGTGGAACATGGACACTCGAAGGGATTGACCGTGGCCTACGAGACTTCGGGTGGAGATGTTGTTCCTATCGATATTATGGAGTATTTTAAGTATGCTGATGTTCCAATGTGTGAGTTTTGGGCACAATATACTAAGGGGTATGTTGGCAGTCTCAATTTCAAACCTATCAAACCGACAGCCTCGGCATCACATCTCTACGGAAAATCGCGCGTGGCAGCCGAGTCGTTTACATCGTTCAATCTTAGTTGGAACGAAACACTAAGTTATCTCAAAGATTTTGCTGACTATCACTTTGTTGAGGGCGTTACGCACAATGTTTTCCATACATATACCCACAATCCCGATGCTGACACACAGATACCCGGCACATCATTCGGTAGAAAAATAGGTACTCCATTTCTCCGGGGACAGACATGGTGGCCATATATGAACTATTTTTCAACCTATTTGGCGCGATGCAGTTATATGTTGGAAGAGGGAAGACCCGTATCTGATGTATTGTGGTATCTCGGGGACGAGATGGGACATAAACCAGATCAGAATTATCCATTCCCGAATGGTTTCAAATTTGACTACTGTAATCCCGATATATTGCTAAATAGGCTGACTATAAAGAGTGGTAAAATTGTTTCGCCTGAGGGGTTGGAGTATGCGATGATATGGATTCCGGAGAACAAGCGAATGCGCCCCGAAACACTAGAATGTCTCTATGAATTTGTTAAGGAGGGCGCAACTATTGTTGCGATGCCTCCAAAATCGATTGCTACACTGGTTGGTGGCGAGGAGAGTACTTGCCGCTTTGATAAAGCGGTTGAAAGTCTTTGGGGAGGCGCTTCCGTGGGTGATATTGTGAAGATTGGCAAGGGACAACTTTTTTACAGTTCCGACATCTCTCTTGCATTAAAAAAATTCGGATTGAAGCCGAATGTCATAGGTGATGTGCGTTGGATTCAACGAGAGAGTGCCGATAAGGTGTGGTACTTTATCACTCCGCAGAAACAATCGTCATTTAATGGTAAAATTAGTTTGAAGGTAGAAGGTCGTGTGGAGTTGTGGGACGCGGTGAGTGGCGAGGTGCGTTCGATGCAGGCGGTGTGCAAAGATGGATACACCACCATCGAGTTGAATCTCCCGAAGTCGGGTTCTTGCTTTTTGGTTGTAGATAAAACAATGAAACATCACGATGTTCAAGATGTAACCCATAATTCGTCTATTACCCTTGCAGATAATTGGCGAATATCATTCCCGAAGGGTTGGGGTGCGCCTAAAAAGATTTATCTTAACGAACTCAAACCTTGGCATTCGTTGGATATATCGGTTGAGGGTAAGCACTTTTCGGGCAAGGCAACATATACAACAACTTTCAATCTAAACAGGGATAAGATTGGCAAGTCGGCAATTCTCGACCTTGGCGAGGTCCTGACGATTGCGGATATCAGAATAAATGGCAAGAGTGTAGGAGTGCTTTGGTGTGCGCCATATACACTCGAAGTTGGAGAGTATTTGAAGAGTGGCAAAAATACCATTGAGGTTGATGTGATAAGCACATGGTATAACCGTCTTATCTATGATGCATCTTTGCCAGAAAGTGAGCGCAAGACTTGGGTTATAGCAGGTCCAAAACCTAAAACTAAACTTGCGAAATATGGTCTTTTAGGTCCTGTACAACTATTGTTTTAATTATAATACAAAGTTTTATTACATTTGTAACAGAATAATATGATTATGAAGGAGGGATTATCATATACCGCAACAATGCGTGTTACGCCGGAGGTTACGGCAGAATATATCGGCTCGGGCGACTTGGCAGTATTGGCTACGCCTGCAATGTGCGCCTTGATGGAGAACGCTGCAATGATGGCAGTTGCGCCACACTTGGAGGAGGGGCAAACAACCGTAGGTACGGCTCTTAATATCGAACATTCAAAAGCCACAAAAGTAGGTGAGATAATCACTGCAACTGCCGTACTCACAGAGATTAACGGGCGTGAATTAAAGTTCAATATCGCAGCCCGTGACGAGGTTAGTATCATCGGCGAAGGAACGCATACCCGATTTATCGTAAATCGCGAAAAATTTATGGCAAAATTGGGATAGCGAAGCGAGGTTTGCGTAAAATAGATATTTTTCGTACCTTCGCAGCGCAATTATGCAATTATAGAGAATAAACGAAATATATATGTTTGAAAAACTCACTGACCGCCTAGAACGGTCGTTCAAAATCCTGAAAGGTCAAGGTCGCATCACCGAGATAAATGTTGTCGAGTCGCTCAAAGAGATTCGCCGTGCGCTGATTGATGCCGATGTAAACTACAAGGTTGCCAAGCAGTTCACTGACGAGGTTAAGCAGAAGGCTCTCGGTCATAATGTCCTCACAGCGGTATCGCCGGGACAGATGATGACCAAGATTGTGCGTGACGAGTTGGCTGCACTGATGGGTGGCGAGGCTACCGACATCAAACTCGAAGGCACACCTGCCGTAATTCTTATTGCAGGTTTGCAGGGCTCGGGTAAGACCACCTTTTCGGGAAAACTTGCATCGTTTATAAAGAGCAAAAAAGGTCGTCAGGTGTTGCTCGTTGCGGGTGATGTCTATCGTCCTGCCGCTATCGACCAGTTGAAGATTTTAGGCGAGCAGATTGGCGTGCCCGTATATACCGAGGAGGGCAACCAAAACCCTGTTGAGATTGCAGAGAATGCCATCAAATATGCTCGTCAGCACAACTACAATGTTGTTATTGTCGATACCGCAGGTCGTTTGGCTGTCGATGAGGCGATGATGCAGGAGATTACCACGATTAAGCAGACCGTAAACCCTTGCGAAACGCTCTTTGTTGTCGATTCGATGACCGGTCAAGACGCCGTAAATACGGCTCGTGAGTTCAATGACCGCCTCGATTTCGATGGCGTAGTTTTGACCAAGTTAGATGGCGATACCCGAGGTGGTGCTGCGATTTCGATTCGTTCGGTGGTAAATAAGCCGTTGAAGTTTATTTCGAGTGGCGAGAAGATGGACGCTTTGCAGGTCTTCCACCCCGAGCGTATGGCAGACCGTATTTTGGGTATGGGCGATGTTGTTTCGCTCGTGGAGCGTGCGCAGCAGCAGTATGATGAGCAGGAGGCTCGCCGCCTGACCAAGAAGGTGATGACCAACAAGTTCGACTTCAACGACTTCCTCTCGCAAATTGACCAGGTGAAGAAGATGGGTAACCTCAAAGATGTTGCCTCGATGATTCCGGGTATGGGTAAGATGTTGCGTGATGTGGAGATTGGCGATGATGTCTTCAAGCATACCGAGGCGATTATCGGCTCGATGACACCGTTGGAGCGTGAGAAACCCGAAATTCTGAATGCTCGCCGCCGTGAGCGTATTGCAAAGGGCTCAGGAACTTCGATGGCGGAGGTTAATCGAATGATTAAGCAGTTCGAGGATATGCGCAAGATGATGAAGATGGTAACGAGTGGTAAGATGAAGATTCCTCGCAATATGATGGGAATGATGAAAAGATAGATAAACAAACAAACTAAAAGCAACCCCGAACGAGAGGTTGCTTTTAGTTTGTTTATCGCAATAGATATTACTACTTTAAGGTGTACTCCATCGTTTTGGTTTTACCACTATTATCCTTGTAGGTGATGCGATATTTGCCCTTGAAGCCACGAAACTCTACATTACCGTTCTTATCAGCCTTAACGGTTGTATTTGTTTTCCATTCGTGGTTGATAAGTTGGTCGAGAGCCCAATATACAGGCTTCTCCTTCATATCTCGGAAGAAGATACCCGACACGGCAGGCTCGCCCTTCAAACCACAGCCATCTACGGTATTCCACCAAGTGATACCCATCATATTCTTTTGCGAGAACCACAAACGATAGAGGTTTTGTGCAAGTATTGCCTGAATCATTAAACCTCGCTCATCTTGTGATGGCGATGCGATGGTAATTTCACTCATGTGGAGTGGCAAGCCTGTTTCAGATGCCCAACCGATATACTTGCGTACTTGCTTAGGGGTTTGAGTCTTCGCGCCTTCCGCCATAGCCAAACACTTCTTTGTGTTGAAGATATGCATCTGGATACCCATAATATCGATTTTGCAACCACGCTCCTGCAAACGCTTAACCTGTGCGGTATAAGTAGGACTTCTGCGGAAGTCGTTGATGTTCAATTTAACCTCCTTGGGGAAGTACTCCTCTGCCCACTTCAACGCCTTGTAAGGATAGTCGCCACTCATAAGACTATAACGGCGACTTCTCGAAACAGGGTGGTTCTCAGGAATCCACTTCTTTCCATTGTCGTCAGCACTCTCATTTACAACATCCCAGCTCTGAATGCGGCCCTTATAGCGCTCGGCAATCTGCTTTATACGATTAATCCATGCATTATCCAAAGCCTTTGGATAGTCAGGGAAGAGTTTTGCTATCTCGTCTAATGTCAAATTATTCCACTTCTCATTGCCCTTCTCGGCTTTGTTAGCATACAGGTTCTTCTTTGTAAAGAGTGTTTTCCAGGTCTCCATCTCGGCAGGAGTCATCAAATCAGGCCACCAACGAGCCATACCATTTCCTCTCGAACCCCATACAAGCACATGACCATGCGCGCGAATACCCTTCTGTTCGCAGAAATCTACAATCTGGTCGGTCGAAGGACGGCGCCAGTGGAATTGGCTCTGAGGTTCTGTACAGTTGTTCCACCACTCCTCGGTGTCATTTTCGGCTGTCTCGAAGCGTACCTTTCCGCGCTCCCATTCGAGATGTGTCCAATAGAAAGGAACTGTTGCAGAGTTGAACAACTCGCCATAAGAACGCTTGTAACGGTCGTTGTACTCCTTTTTACCCAATTGATTGAAGTTGAAGATGTGAGCGCCAAAGATAAACTCGTGCGAAATCTGTTCAATCTTCACTTTGCGATTGCGACCAAGGTCTTTGATTTCGAGTTTAGCGTCTGCCTTACGATACTTCTCTATGTCAGCATCAATTTGAGCCTGCTCCTCCTCGTTCCAATGATTCCAATAGGCTTCGCTCATATAGCCTCTCTTATCCTCTGTAAATGAGCGTGGGAACGATGGGTGGTCGTTCTTCTTCGCTGTGGCACCTGATGCAACGAACATTGTGCCTAATAAAATTAAAAATACTCTCTTCATAACTTTTTATTTTAGGTTGAAATAATATGTTCTATACAAAGGTAAGTAAAAATCGGGAGAAATAAAAAAAATGTTGGATTTGAATTATTTTTCCGATATTTTTGTAGAATTGGATTAGAAAAACTATCTTTGTAGTGTAAACTCAAATATCTAACACATTATTAACTAAAAAAAAACATTAAAACAAAATGAAAAAAATGACATTTTTAACCCTAATTCTTTTTGTGGGAGCCTTGATGTTTTCGAACTCTGCTCAGGCACAAGATACGGCTTACCAAATGACGATTACTCCTGTACCTGTGGAGTGTGAGTTATCGAACTATGCCTATGTGCCACTCTCTAAAATTACCATCTCAACAGATGACGAGTCTGCTGTTAAGTGGGCAACTAAGCATCTTGCTTTGTGGTATAAGAACCTCGCACCAAAGGTGTATCAAAAGAAGTACACAGGTAATTTCACACACGACAGCGCATACTCTGTTAAGATAAACGATAAAGGTGTGGAGATTTGCGCAAAAAATCTCAATGGTGTCCGTTATGCACTCTATTCACTAAGACAGATTGCCATAGCTAACCGCAACACAAAAGAGGTAGAGAAGTATATTGTGCCTATTGGCTCTATCAACGACTACCCTGCTATGGATTTCAGAGGTATGCATATCTGCTGGTTCCCAGAGACACAGGAGTTTGAAATTGAGCGAATGATTCGCATGGCAGCTTACTACAAATTTAATTATGTGGTATTGGAGCCTTGGGGAACATACCAGAGCAAGGTTGCTCCATGGCTTAATTGGGAGAACCCTCCAATGACAAAGAAGGTTATCAAACGATTGGTTGCTGTTGCAAAGGACCTCGGCGTAACACTTATACCTCAGCTCAATATCTTTGGTCACGCGGCTTACAGTCGAAGCAGGTCGGGCAAGCACTCTATTCTCGACCTGCATCCTCAGTATCAACCTTTGTTTGAGCCATTGAATGGCTGGAACTGGTGTCTTTCCAACCCTGAGGCTAAAACTGTTATTGCCGATTATATGGTGGAGCTACTTGAAGATTTCGGCAATCCTAAATTCTTCCATATCGGTTGTGACGAGGCTCATCGCCCAAGTTGCCCTGAGTGTGCAAGCAAGCCATATTCTAAACTTCTTGTAGAGCATATTGAGTTTGCTCACAAGGTATTAGCCGAGCATGGTGCAAGACCTATGATGTGGCATGATATGCTCTTGAAGAAGGGTGATGCGCGTTGGAAAGGCTATAAGGCTAACGGAACAACTGAAACTGCCAAAGCAGCAGAGACGCTTCCGAAGGATATTGTTATATGTGATTGGTTCTACCGAGATGCACAGAAGAGTTACCCTTCTTACAGCTATTTCCAATCATTAGGCTATGATGTTTTGGCTTGCCCTTGGCATAACGCCAATGGTATAGTAGCAGAGGCTAAGGCTATTAAGGCGATTAACGGCTTTGGAATGCTCGGTACATTGTGGCACCACTATTATGGACCAGAATTGTCTATGGCTTACAGAGTAACGGCAAACGCTACATGGAATCCAACAAAACGAGCTGTAGGACGCAGTATATTCTCTACACATTTCAGACAAGTATCATGGGATATGAAGTTAAAGAAATATGAGCAGTTCGGTATTCAGAATTACCAAATCCCTACAAATACCGCTACATTCAAGTAAAAAAGCCAATGGCTAATGGCTAACAGCTAATAGCCCCAAAGAAAAAAGCACCTTTCGGGGTGCTTTTTTTAGTGAGTAGTTGCTTTGGCTATTAGCCGTTAGTCTATACGCCGAGTTTGATGGCATTGAATGGCATTCGGGCTTGCGCCCTTAATGGCATTTAATGGCAGCACACTCCAAAGGAGTGCTTAATGAGTGGCGATTTGCCATTCAGCGAGTACAACGAGCGATTGCCATTCAGCGACCAACGGGAGCGCATGCCATTTTGCTGCGCCCCCATTAAAACAAACCCTCCGCAGAGTTTTTCTGCGGAGGGTGCTGTCAAAAGTTTTCTGTTGTGCAGACGCCGAACGTTGTCACGGCGCAACAGAATTAAGGGTAGTTAACGGCAAGTAAAGAAAAGCGCATACCCTTACTTGCCCTTACTTGCCGTTATTAAATTGCACTACATTCTGTTTAGAAGTCGTAGCCTACAATATAATTTGCGTAATCGCTCCAGCCATCTGCCGCTTTATATGCACCTTCTGCCATTGCTTGACACTTCTTTGTATCAAATATATGCATCTGAATACCCATAATATCGATTTTGCAACCACGATACCTGCAATCTTTTAATCTGCGCTGTACAGTTTATTTTTCTTAAATTGTTGATAATCAGTAAAATACCCCCCCCCAGAGAATTTTCCGCAAAAAAATGATTCAAATTTGATATTATTAAGATAATTTGCCTATATTTGCAAAGGAATACTGTGTGGCGCAATTTAAATTTAACACTTTAATACATATATTTATTTAACTCTTAAAAACATTAACACAAAATGAAAAAACCAACTTTTCTAACCCTGATTCTTTCGGTGGTAGCCTTAACATTCTCAACTACTGCTTCGGCTCAGAAGGGCATTTTGAAGATGGCCATCACTCCCGCACCAGTGCAGTGCGAGGTATCGGCTACCGACTATGTTCCATTGACCAAAATCACCATTTCGACAGGCGATAAGTCTGCAATTGAATGGGCAAACAGACACCTTGCAGTGTGGTACGATAAGTTCGCACCAGAGGTAGTTCAAGAGAAGTATGCAGGCAACTTCACGCACGACGATGCATACTCTATTAATATAGATAAGGACGGTGTGAAGATTTGCGCAAAGAACCTAAATGGCGTTCGCTATGCACTCTATTCACTCAGACAGATTGCCATATCTAATCGCGGCACAAAAGAGGTGGAGCATTATATTGTACCTGTTGGCTCTATCAACGACCACCCTGCTATGGATTTCAGAGGTATGCACATCTGTTGGTTCCCTGAGACAGAGGAGTATGAGATTGAGCGAATGATTCGTATGGCTGCATACTACAAGTTTAACTATGTAGTATTGGAGTCTTGGGGTGTATATGAGAGCAAGACCGCACCATGGCTCAATTGGGATAATCCGCCAATGACAAAGGAGGTGATTAAGCGATTGGTGGCTATGGCTAACGACCTTGGTGTAACACTTATTCCACAGATGAATATCTTTGGACATGCATCTTACAGCCGCAGTAAGTCAGGTAAGCACTCGACTCTCGACCTTCATCCTCAGTACCAGCCTCTCTTTGAGCCATCGGCAGGTTGGAACTGGTGTCTGTCAAATCCAGAAGCTAAAAAGGTTATTGCCGACTATATGGTAGAGTTGCTCGAGGATTTTGGCAATCCTAAATTCTTCCATATTGGTTGCGATGAGGCAAACCTACCAAGTTGTCCTGCTTGTGCAAGCAAGCCATATTCTGAACTCTTGGTGGAGCATATTAAATCTGCTCACAAAGTATTGGCAAAGCATGGTGCAAGACCTATGATGTGGCACGATATGCTCTTGAAGAAGGGCGATGAGCGTTGGAAAGGCTACAAAGCTAATGGAACAGCTGCAACAGCTGCAGCTACAGCTACACTGCCAAAAGATATTATCATCTGCGATTGGTTCTATCGAAAAGGAAGAGAGGATTATCCTTCCTACTCTTACTTCAAGTCGTTGGGTTATGATGTTTTGGCTTGTCCATGGGAGGATGTTAGCGGCATACGCGCAGAGGCTAAGGCTATCAAGAAGATCGATGCACTCGGAATGCTCGGTACAGTATGGCACCACTACTATGGATATGATTTAGCTGCAATCTACACAAATACATCTCACTCTACTTGGAATCCAGCTTCTGGTGTCTATCAAAAGGGAGGATTTAATGCATTCAAAACACATATCAGACAGATATCTTGGGAGATGAAGATAAACAAATACGAGCAATTCGGTATTAATCTATATCAAATTCCAGGCCGAGTAATAGAGAAATAATTTCATCTTATTTGATACTAAAAAAGCACCTTTCGGGGTGCTTTTTTTGCTATTAGCCGTTAGTCTATGCGCCAAGTTTGAAGGCATTGAATGGCAATAAATGGCAATCGCTCGTTATACTCGCTGAATGGCAAATGCGCTTTGTCATTAAGCAGTCCTTCGGACTGCGTTGTCATTAAATGTCATTAAGGGCTGAAA
>JAZOBZ010000044.1:0-26084 GCA_045596245.1 Alistipes sp.
ATGGCGCGTACGTTTACCAAGATTGGCAAGGAGATAGAGATGGCTGTTAAGGCTTCGGGTCCGGACCCCTCGTCGAACTTGCGTCTGAGACTTCTTATGCAGAATGCCAAGGCTGAGAATATGCCTAAGGAGAATGTAGAGAGAGCTATCAAGAGAGCAACAGAGAAAGATGCAGCAGACTATAAGGAGGTTGTATATGAGGGATACGGTCCTCATGGCGTAGCATTCTTGGTTGAGACTGCAACAGATAACACAAACCGTACTGTGGCGAATATCCGTATGTACTTCAACAAGTGTGGTGGTGCTCTCGGAAATTCGGGCTCGGTAGGCTTTATGTTCGAGCACAAGTGCGTGTTCAAGTTCAAGGCAGAGGGTGCAGACCCAGAGGAACTCGAACTCGAAATGATTGACCTCGGCGTAGATGAGTTCTATGTAGAGGAGGACGGTATCAATGTCTATGCTGCATACGAGTCGTTCGGTGCTATTCAGAAGTGGCTCGATGACCAAGGTTTCGAAATTGTATCGGGAGAGTCTGTTCGTATCCCTACCGACACGAAGGAGCTCGATGCAGAGGGTCGCGAGTCGGTTGAAAGACTTGTCGAGAAGTTGGAGGAGGACGATGATGTGGTAAATGTTTATCACACTATGGCTGAGTCCGAAAGCGAGGAGTAAATCATCACACAAAGTGTTAGAACAATCATGAATAATAAATATGCTCTACCAAAAGATGGTGGCTTAATTGTAGATAAGGCGCTCGAAGATTTGACAAGACGATACGAGAAAATCGTGCTTCAAGTCTATGAGAATGAGTATATCGGCGTGCGATATGCTGCTGACAATATCGTAGCTGCAATTAATGCACATAGCGAGGAGCGACCTTTTGTGCTTGGACTTACCACAGGCAAAACGCCTATTGGTCTTTATCGTGAACTTGTTAAGCGTTACAAAGCCGGCGAGGTTAGTTTTGCTAATGTCGCAGTATATAGTTTAGATGAGTTCTATCCTATTCTGCCTAACGAGAGACAGAGTCGCAACTATCGTATTCACGAGGAGTTGCTCGACCATGTAGATATCCGCCCCGAAAACATCAACTTCCCTGACGGAACACTCCCTCGTGAAGAGCTATCCAATTTTTGCTCGAACTACTGCAAGGGCGAGATTGATTTGATGATTATCGGTGTGGGAGAAGATGGACAGATTGGTTTCAATGAGCCGGGTTCATACGCTAAATCAGGCACCCGTCTTGTGCAGCTATCCTATCCAACCCGCAAGGTGCAGTCCAAAGCATTTAACGGCTTGGAAAATACACCCAAGATGGCTATCACTATGGGCATAGGTACCATAATGAAGGCGAAACGCATTATAGCAATGGCTTGGGGCGAGGATAAGTCCCAGATTATTCATCGCATTGTCGAAGGTGATATTTCAGAGCAGGTTCCGGCATCATACCTACAAGAGCACTCCAATATCGAGATAATAATTGACGAAGGAGCCGCATCACGACTTACTCGTGTACAGACTCCATGGCTTGTAGGTTCGTGCCAATGGACTCCGAAATTCACTCGTAAGGCTGTTGTGTGGTTGTGTGGCGTAGTCAATAAGCCTATACTGAAACTCACGCACAAGGATTATATCGAAAATTCGCTCGGAGAGTTATTGGAGCAGGGGCGTACTTACGACCAGATTAACATTGATGTATTCAACGATTTGCAACACACTATCACAGGTTGGCCGGGTGGAAAGCCAAATGCTGACGACTCGACACGACCTGTAAAATCGACTCCATATCCGAAGAATGTAATCATCTTTTCGCCACACCCTGACGATGATGTTATCTCTATGGGCGGAACATTTATCCGTCTGGTAGAGCAGGGACACAATGTGCATGTGGCATACGAAACTTCGGGAAATGTTGCAGTTCACGATGATGTGGTGTTGCAGAATATCGATGTTGCTCACGAGTTGGGCTTTGCCGATGAATATGCCCGTGTAGAGAGTATCATCAAGAGCAAGCGCGCAGGAGAGCCCGAACCTCGCGAGTTACTCAATATCAAAGGAGCTTTGCGCCGTGCTGAGGCTCGTGCAGCAGTTCGTTCATTCGGTTTGAATCCCGACACCAATGCTCACTTCTTAAACTTGCCGTTTTACGAAACGGGAGGTATTCGCAAGAGTCCATTCACGAAGGTAGATATCGATATTGTAGTAAATCTGTTGCGCGAGGTTAAGCCACATCAGATTTATGCTGCGGGCGACCTTTCAGACCCACACGGCACACACCGCACATGTATAGAGATAGTCTTGGAGGCTATTGAGGAGGTGCGCAACGAGGAGTGGTTCAAGAATTGCCACTTATGGCTCTATCGTGGAGCGTGGATGGAGTGGGATTTAGGCTCTGTGGATATGGCCGTACCACTCTCACCAAACGAGATGATAATGAAGCGTCACGCTATATATCGCCACCTTTCGCAGAAGGATATTGTTCCATTCCCGGGCGATGACCCACGCGAATTTTGGCAGCGTAGCGAGGAGCGCACACAAACAACAGCAAAACAGTACAATGACCTTGGAATGGCGGAGTATCAAGCCATAGAGGTGTTCGTTAAAATGTTTTAATATACATTTCAAACCTATTAAACTTTAAGATTATGAGACTGATTATTCAGAACAATCAGCAAGATGCAGGTCGATGGACCGCAGAGTACATCGTAAACCGCATCAATGAGAAGGAGGCAGCAGGAGGTCGTTTCGTTCTCGGTTTACCAACAGGTTCTACACCTCTTACAACCTACGCTCACCTTATCGAGTTGTATAAGGCAGGTAAGGTATCGTTCAAGAATGTTGTAACATTCAATATGGACGAGTATGTAGGTCTTCCTGAGGAGCACCCTGAGAGCTACCACTCGTTTATGTGGAATAACTTCTTCAAGCATGTTGACATCAACCCCGCAAATGTAAATATCCTCAACGGCAACGCACCAGACCTTGCAAAGGAGTGCGAGGAGTATGAGGCAAAGATTGTTGCGGCAGGAGGTATCGACCTCTTCTTGGGCGGTATTGGCGAGGACGGACACTTGGCATTCAACGAGCCATTCTCTTCGCTCAATTCGCGCACCCGCGTTAAGACTTTGACCTACGACACCTTGCTCGTTAATTCTCGTTTCTTCGACAACGATGTAAACAAGGTGCCAAAGCAGGCTATGACTGTGGGTATCGCTACGGTATTGTCGGCAAAGGAGGTTATTATTCAGGCCTACGGACACAAGAAAGCAACGGCTATTCACAACGCCATCGAGGGAGCATACTCACACTCTTGTACCGCATCGGCAATTCAGGTACATCCTCACGGAATGATTGTTTGCGATGAGCAGGCTACCGTAGAGTTGAAGGTTGGTACATATCGCTACTTCAAGGACATCGAGAAGGATAACTTGTAGTACATTACACCTATATATTATAGAATAGAGAGCGTGTCCAACAATTTTTTGGCACGCTCGTTTTGTCGGAAGTTGTATTATTTCTTCAATAAAGGCACTATTTCTGTACAAACATCAGCATTTCCAAAAAAATCAGTACCTTTGCAACTACGATACAACATAAAAAATTACAAATTATGTTTAGTGCAAGTATATATAAAAACAGACGCGAGGAGTTGCGTAAGCGCATCGGCAACGGATTGATTCTGATTCCGGGCAACACCTATTCGCCAAATAACTATCCGAATAATGCATACTACTTCCGTCAGGATTCGACCTTCCTCTACTACTTCGGTTTGAACCTGCCGACTTTGATGGCGGTAATCGATGCCGAGTCGGGCGAGGAGATGCTCTTTGGTGATGACTTTACAGTTGAGGATATTATCTGGACAGGACCTCAGCCACGCCTTGTGGAGTTGGGTGCAGAGGTCGGAGTGTCGAATTGCCAACCTTTGAAGGCTCTCGATGGCGTTATCGCTACTGCAATGAAGCAGGGACGCAAAATCCACTACCTGCCACCATATCGTGGCGAGAGCAAAATCGAACTCTCACGCCTTTTGGGTTTGCCGATTTCGGAGTTGTATGCTCACAAATCGGTCGATTTGATGTTTGCCGTAGCGGAGATGCGAGAGGTTAAGTCCGCCGAGGAGATTGAGGCTTTGGAGCGTGCTTTCCAACTCGGTTACGCCATGCACACTACCGCAATGAAGATGTGTAGGGCGGGAGTTGTCGAGCGCGAGATTGCGGGAGCAATGGAGGGTGTTGCAAAGGCACAAGGTCTTGGCGTGTCGTTCCCAAGCATCGTGTCGCAGCATGGCGAAACCTTGCACAACCTCAACTGCGATGGCGTTTTGGAGAATGGTCGCTTGTTGTTGGTTGATGCTGGTGCAGAGTCGGTGGAGAACTACTGCTCGGACCACACTCGTACATACCCTGTTTCGGGAAAATTTACAGAGAAGCAAAAGGATATTTATGAAATAGTACTTCGAGCGCATGATGAGGCTCCGCAGAATATGAAAACAGGAGCGATGTATATGGAGGAGGTGCACAAGAAGGCACTGCTCTCGTTGGCGGAGGGCTTACACGATGTGGGCTTGATTTCGGGCGCACCACAAGATGCTGTCGAGGCGGGTGCGATGTATCTCTTTATGCCTCACGGACTTTCACATGGCTTGGGTATGGATGTCCACGACTGCGAGGCTATGGGCGAGCGTAGCTACGACTTCTCGGAGATGAAGGAGCGCGCTATCGCATCGGGTACTTGCGTCTATCGTGCCGCTTGGAAGTTGCGCGAGGGTACTGTTATGAGCAACGAGCCGGGTATCTACTTTATCCCTGCCCTGATTGACAAGTCGAAGGCGGAAGGACTCTATAAGGGCATTGTAAACTACGACCTCTTGGAGGAGTATCGTGATTTTGGCGGTATTCGTATCGAAGACGATATTGTTGTGACCAATAAGGGTGGTCGCGTAATTGGCGACAAGCATATCCCATCTTCGGTCGAGGAACTGGAAAACACAATAGGCAGGTAGGCCTATTGTGTTTTAATTGAGAATTGAGAATTGAGAATTGACAGTTAGCAGTTGAGAATTAAATCTATTTTATGTCAAATAAATATATATATCACAAAAACGATTAATCGTTTTTACCATAAATTATCAATTGTCAATTATCAATTAATTTCAGAGTAGTATGATTTTTCTTTTTCCGACTGAGGTGGAGGCCTCTCGTTTGAGGGCGTTGCGTCCTGACCTCGATATCCGCATCTGCGGTATCGGAGCAGTCGAAACAGCGACCGAGGTGGCGCGTATTCTGCGTACCGAGCGCAAGCCGTTGTTGTTATGTGGTATTGCAGGAGCGTACGACCATAATCTCAAAAAAGGCGATGTAGTAGCCGTTACAGAAGAACGATTTGCCTATTTATCAACAGGTTATAATCGTTCTTACCTCGCTACAATGGTAGTAGAGGATTTGCCAGTGGTGCGCAGTAACACAGTATCGCACTGCTCGATGAGTGCTGATGGCGCGGAGATTGAGAATATGGAGGGTGCTGCACTATTTGCCCTTGCGCAAGCCGAGGAAGTGCGCTGTGGCGAGATTCGTGCCATATCGAACTATGTCGGCGAGGAGCGCAAAGATTGGAATATCGAACTTGCTCTCAAAAACCTCACAAATACAATTTTAGACCTCAATTTAGAGAATATCTAATGAAAAAACTTTCGCTCCATATTTCGCCCTGCCCGAATGATACCTTCGCCTTCGATGCAATTATCAATCATCGTATAGAACACGACTTTGACCTCGATGTAGAGTATCACGACATTGAGGAGTTGAACGAGGGTGTATTGCGTGGCGAACCCGATATCTCGAAGATAAGTTATGCGGTCTATCCGCTTGTGGCTGACCGATATAGACTTCTCGATAGCGGTTCGGCACTCGGTCGTGGCAATGGACAATTATTGGTTAGGCGCAAGGGCGATACGGGCAAAATTCGCACAGTTGCTTCGCCCGGAAAAAATACTACGGCAAATGCGTTGCTGATGCGCTATTTCCCCGAAGTGGAGGAGGTGCGACAGATGCTCTTCTCGGATATTGCCGAGGCGGTGGAGCGCGGTGATGTCGATGCGGGAGTATTGATTCACGAAGGTCGCTTTGTCTATGAGAGGCGCAACCTCTGTCTCGTTGCCGACCTCGGAAAGTTGTGGGAAAGCGAAACAAATCTGCCACTACCACTCGGAGCAATTATCGTTAAACGAGAAATTAACGAAAATACAATATCGAAATTCGATAATCTACTCGCAAAAAGTATCGGTTACGCTCTCGAAAATCCGCTTTTATCGCGCGATTTCGTAAAACAACACGCCCAAGAGCTGGAAGATGATGTAATAGAAAAGCATATTGCACTCTTTGTAAACGACTACACCATTTCACTCGGCGAGGAGGGAAAACGAGCAGTCGAACGACTGCTCGAAGCGGAAAACGGAAAACTGAACGCGGAAAACTGATTTTTTTAGTATCTTTGCATCGCAAATAAACTATCACACAAGAAAATGAAAAGTGATTTTCTGGTTATCGGCTCAGGTTCGGCAGGATTGAGCTTCGCGCTCAAAGTAGCCGATACAGCCACCGTAACTATCGTTACAAAAGGTGAACTCAATGAGTGTAACACCAACTATGCGCAGGGTGGTATCTGCTCTGTAACCTACGCTCCCGACACATTCGAGAAACATATCGAAGATACGCTTGTCTGCGGTGCAGGCAAGTGCGACCCGAAGGCTGTGGAGTTGGTTGTGCGTAATGCCCCTCGCTCGGCAGAGGATTTGATTCGTTGGGGTACTCGTTTTGACCGCCGCGAGGATGGAGGATTTGACCTTCACCGCGAGGGAGGACACTCCGAGCACCGTATTCTCCACTATCAGGACCTTACAGGTGCTGAGATTGAACGCGCCCTTATCGAGCAGGTACGCAACCACCCGAATATCACAATTCTCGAACACCATTTTGCGGTTGATTTGCTGACTCAGCACCACCTTGGAGAGATTGTAACGCGCCACACTCGCGGTTTGGCGTGCTTCGGAGCCTATATCCTCAACACCGAAACGAACGAGATTTTCACAGCCCTCGCAAAGTTTACCATTGTAGCGGCAGGAGGTTGCGGAAATATCTATAACACTACGACAAATCCGCATGTTGCTACGGGCGATGGTATAGCGATGTGCCACCGTGCCAAGGCGAAAACCGAGAATATGCAGTATATTCAGTTCCACCCAACCGCCTTGTATCACCCGGGCGAGCGACCTTCGTTCCTTATTACCGAGGCGATGCGTGGCTATGGTGCAGTACTGAAACTCCAAAACGGCAAGGAGTTTATGCACAAGTACCACCCGATGAAGTCGTTGGCTCCGCGTGATGTTGTGGCTCGCTCGATTGACCATGAGTTGAAGATTCGGGGCGAGGAGTTTGTCTATCTCGATGTTACCCACATGCCAGCTGAGGAGACCAAACACCACTTCCCGAACATCTACGAGAAGTGCCTTTCGATAGGTATTGACATCACCAAAGATATGATTCCTGTATGCCCTGCGGCGCACTACTGCTGCGGTGGCGTGAAGGTGGATTACAATGGCGAGAGTTCAATTCGCCGCCTCTATGTCTTGGGCGAGAGCAGTTGCACGGGCTTGCACGGCGCAAATCGCTTGGCATCGAACTCGCTGACCGAGGCATTTGTCTATTCGGATATTGCGGCTCACCACGCACTCGAAAAGTTGGATAAAGTCGATTTTCAGGAGGGTATTCCCGATTGGGATTTCGAGGGTACTGCCGAGGCAGAGGAGATGGTTTTGGTAATGCAGGATAGAAAGGAGTTGCGCTCAATAATGTCGAACTATGTAGGTATCGTGCGCTCCAACTTGCGCCTTGACCGAGCATTAAAGCGTTTGGCGGTTATCTGGCAGGAAACCGAGGAGTTATACAATCGTACCAAGCCTTGTCGCGAGTTGTGCGAGTTGCGCAATATGATTGCTGTGGCATATCTCACGATTAAGCAGGCTCGCGAGTGTAAGGAATCGGTAGGTTTGCACTATACTATTGACTATCCACCTCAAAAATAGCGGAAAGCGGGAAACTAATGCCGAGCGAAAAATCGCTCGGCATTAGTCTTGGTGGTTAATGGCTAAAAGCCTACAATGTTAAAATGTTGCTACAGCTCTTACTAGGCCTAATCGAGATTTGTCAAAATAGGTGCTACTGCCATTGAACATACTTATTATACAAATTGTACCTGAGATAGTAACATCATTTGTCCAGTAATAACTATCGTCTAATTCGTTAAATCCTTTTTGAGATAGAATATGATTAATCTTATTTTTATTCTTGTAAATTAAATTTAGTTCGCTTGAACTTGGTAAATGCCATCCTGCACCAAGATTTGAACTCCAAGTTTTTGCATTATCCCAATTACAAATATTCTGGTTTGCCGAAATTAACAATCCATGTTTTCCTGTTTCATCATACAAAACAACTACTACGCCTATAGCACCATTGTAAAATCGGACATCGCCTGTATCGCTATTTGAAAAATGTTGTTGCGATGATTGAGTTGTCGATTGTTGTGCATATTGCGCACGAGACTGGTTTTTTAAGCCCAACATTCGAGATATTAGAGCCGAAGAAACTGATAATAGTGATTGTTCTGTCGGATTCGCCTTATCTTGGTCGGCCAACACCTCTGAAGCTGTACTTATTCTATACAATGAGGTTGATATAAAAATAGTTACATTCGATGATTGACTTCCAATAGCTGACGAACTACTCTTAACAGTTGTAAAAACTATAAAATCTGCTTGCTTGCCTATTTCTTTACTGATATTAGCAGGATTTGGTGTCAAACCTTTTGTTTCAAGCCGATTTTTTACATCATTGAGATTTACCTCAAATACCTCATAATCTTCCGAGCTTGAAATCATATCTCTATATCCCTGCAAAATCAATTTTATGATTGCAGGATTAAGCGGACGATCATTTCTGTCTATGACATCGGCAATTACAACCTTATGCTTTGCAAAGACAGAGAGTTGTGCCGTAGCGACACTTGGAAGAAACGCTGTTGCAAATAAAAGTATGATAATTGACAACTTTCTACTCATTGCATTGTATTTTTTAGATTGCACCAACCAATTTATAAGCAAGATTATTGCAAGCAGAACGCAAGTAGTCAATATCAGCATAGGTGCGTACCGAAGATGACGCTACAATTTTACCATTTGAGGTATTAACAATGCGGGCGCTCAACAAAACGGTTTTCTTGTCCAATGGTGTAACCTCCGACACAAGAATATACTCCATCAACTGCTTCTTGACATAAGTCAGCGATGCCGAAGAGATATTACCAGTCTTATCAAAGTTCATTTCAAGCGAAAGGAAACTGATTGAAGCATAACCCTCATAGCCATCTGAATTTGTAATTGCATCGGTCAATGCGCTACGGATAAAGGTCTTTGTGCCGGGAGCAACATCGCCACTCTTATCTACCACCTCGGTAATTGCAACCTTCTTGCGGTTGTAGAATTGAGCAGATACAGTTGTTGTTGAAACAAGCGCAAAAAGCGCAACCAAAAGAATAAATCTTGTCTTCATAATAAATAAGTTTTTAGTTAAACAAATAAGTATCGTTGCCTATCAGATAGCAACCGCTTAACTAAAAACGAGAAGCGTGGACAATGCCTAATACTGAAGGTACGACCAAGCACCCGTAAACATAAGCACAACCCACGCCAAAACAGCGTGAGCATTTAGTTGTGCCTATTGCCTGTTTACTTAATAAATTGGTCGTTTTTCAGTAATGCAATAGCCTAAATGCCATCTAAACGAACTGCGTATGCCGCAATTCAACGGCAAATATAGCAACTTATTTCCGAAATTACAAAAATTCTCTCCTCTCTCGTTTTTCGTCTCTTGTCTTTTTATTATCTTTGCGCCCGAAAAAGTAAAATTGATTTTTTAAACTAGCTAATAGCCAATGGCTAATGGCTAAAAGCCAAGAAATATATGACGCTGAACGAAGAGATTGCAAGAAGACGAACATTCGCAGTTATCGCCCATCCGGACGCAGGTAAGACCACTTTGACGGAGAAGTTGCTCCTCTTTGGTGGTGCTATCCATATCGCGGGTGCGGTAAAGAGTAATAAGATTAAGAAGGGAGCCACATCGGACTTTATGGAGATTGAGCGTCAGCGTGGTATCTCGGTAGCAACCTCGGTGATGGGATTCGACTACAAGGGTGTAAAGATTAACATTCTCGATACCCCCGGTCACGAGGACTTCGCCGAAGACACCTACCGTACCCTCACCGCCGTAGATTCGGTAATCATCGTTATAGATGGTGCGAAGGGTGTCGAAACGCAGACTCGCCGATTGATGGATGTTTGTCGTATGCGTAACACCCCTGTAATGGTCTTTATCAATAAGTTGGACCGCCCTTGCAAAGACCCGTTCGACCTTCTTGATGAGGTGGAGCGCGAGTTGCAAATTCGCGTACGACCTCTCGCCTTCCCGATTTCGAGTGGACCTTCGTTCAAAGGTGTATATAACCTCTACGAGCATAACATCTCGCTCTTTACTTCTGACGAGCGACAGACCGCTGATGCCTCGACAGTGGAGATTGACGATATAACATCGCCACAGCTCGACTCACTTATCGGCGACCGCTATGCTCAGCAGTTGCGTGACGATGTAGAGTTGATTGAGGGTGTTTACGATGAGTTCGACAAAGAGGCGTACCTCACAGGAAAACTCGCTCCCGTATTCTTCGGCTCGGCGGTAAACAACTTCGGTGTGCGCGAGTTGTTGGAGTGTTTTATCCGCATTGCTCCATCGCCACGACCTTCGACCACCGAAACCCGACAGATTGAGCCACAAGAGGCAAAAATGACAGGTTTTATCTTTAAGATTCATGCCAATATGGACCCGAACCACCGCGACCGTATCGCCTTTATGAAGATATGTTCGGGTGTATTTGAGCGCAACAAAAACTACCTCCACGCAGCCAGCGGCAAGCAGATGAAGTTCCCTTCGCCTACGGCATTTATGGCGGAGAAGAAGTCGATAATCGACTTCGCCTATCCGGGTGATATTGTAGGTCTGCACGATGCAGGAAACTTCAAAATCGGCGATACCTTCACCGAAGGTGAAAAGTTGAAATTTACGGGTATTCCGTCCTTCTCGCCGGAGTTGTTCCGCTATATCGAAAATGCCGACCCGATGAAGTTCAAGCAGTTGGCAAAGGGTATCGACCAGCTGATGGACGAGGGTGTGGCGCAGTTGTTCACCTCATCGCTCAATGGTCGCAAGATTATCGGTACGGTGGGACAGTTGCAGTTCGAAGTTATTCAATATCGTTTGGAGCATGAGTACGGAGCGAAGTGCCGCTGGGAGCCTATTTCGATACATAAGGCTTGTTGGATTGAGAGCGACAACAATGAGCAGTTGGAGGATTTCAAACGCCGCAAGCATGCCAATATGGCGAAGGACAAACACAACCGTGATGTCTTCTTGGCGGATACGAGCTATGCTCTTGCCCTTGCACAGGAGAAGTTCCCGGATATCAAATTCCACTTCACTTCGGAGTTTTAAGAGATAGAAAAGGTCGGAAATCTCCGACCTTTTCTATCTCTTTGTTCGACCATGTCGTATCTCCTTTTTCAGGGTAGAGCCTTTGACCGTCCAACCAAAAGTGCCAATCTGCTCACCAAGAGTAAAATAGGCGCCATGTGCGTAAGCGAGTAGCCGCATCTTCTCAACATCGAGTTTGCCCGTTTCGGAGTCGAGGTATTGTTCATCAACCGCTACATTTACCACCTCACCGATAAACATATCGTGCGAGCCGAGTGGGATAACCTCCTTCACGCGGCACTCTATCGAAATTGGCGACTCGGCAATAGATGGAGCCGCCACGACAGCCGACCTATCGGGAGTTAAACCGCACTCCTTAAACTTATCGAAGTTGCGACCAGAGCGCACACCGCACCAATCCGTAGCCTCTGCCAACGCCTCGGTTGTGAGGTTTATGACAAATTCGCCCGTACGCTTAATAATCTCGTAAGAGTGCCTTTCGGGGCGTATCGACACATACGCCATAGGGGGCTCGGAGCAAATTGTTCCTGTCCAAGCTATCGTCAGCATATTATAGTTTTCGGGGTTATCGCCACAACTTACCAATACCGCAGGTACGGGATTTACTATTGCACAAGGCTTCCAATTCTGTTTCATATCATTTTCATATTTTGAACTCCAACCCTCATCACGGCGCAGGCGAATTAATTGACAATTGACAATTGATAATTGACAATTAAAGGTATTTTTTTCTTTTATACCCCTCCCCTAAGTTAGGGGAGGTACCCGTTAGGGCGGTGGGGTCTGTCAGTTTTCCGTTTTAATCCTGCTGTGCAGGCTTTTGCTCCTTCGCACCTCGGCATAGTCTGCAAGCAGCCTCTGCTCTCGGTTTGGCGTCACTTCCGCTTTCCGCTTTCCACTTTCAATGCGATATTATCGCCCGACCACTGATTTATCTCAAAGGATTGATTCAGTAGCACCCCACTCTCATTTTCGACCTTTACAATAAGCGAAAATGGTTTTGTCTTAAATATATCGTCTGTGGTCGGAAGTGTGTGCGGTACCACATACACAAGTATATTCAGATGGTCACCGTCACCACACTCAATAAACAATCTGCGCGACTTGGGATACTCCTTAGAAGGTGTTGGCAAATTGCTGCCAACAGGAGCAACAATACTCTCCTCTACCCTATACTCAATACGCTCTCCATCAGCGGCACACAACTCACAAACAAGCGTTATATTGTAACGCCACAGCTCCTTAAAATTGCTCGAAACCGAAATTTTAGACCTACTCATAACCTGTTAGTTGCCCATTTAGGACTGATTTTCAGCACTATTTTCTGCAAATATAGCAACTTTCGCGCAAAAACTTTGCACAATTTGCTTTTTTGTCGTACATTTGCACGCTAATTACGCCATTATAGGAGCAATTATGGGAGCAAATAACAAATTTTCGATTGACTATATGTCGCTTTCGAGTGGTCTGCACACCTTCGATTTCGAGGTTGATGATACACTCTTTGCCGAGATGGAGTCCAACGAAATCAGGGGTGGCAACTGCAAGGTTCACGCCTGCGTGAACTGCTCCGATGCAAAACTCGATGTTAATGTCGTAATTTCAGGTAGCGTAGTTGTTGAGTGCGACCGATGTTTGGAGGATTGCAATATCCCGGTTGAGTTTTCCGGTTTGCTGACAGTTCGTTTTTCGGACCTGCAACACGACTACGATGGAGATGTAATGTGGATTGCTAAGGGCGACCAACTCTCGTTAAAACAGTATATATACGAGAGTATAGTGATATCTCTACCCTACCGCCGTGTGCATGAGGAGGGAGGTTGCGATCCTGAGATGATGGCACGCTTTACAGTAGCAGATGATAACGATATCATCGAAACAGAGGAGTAGAACTCAATTATAACGAGGATACAAAATAGTAAAACTTAAAAATAGATTACAGTTATGGCACATCCAAAACACAAAGTCTCGTCAACTCGCCGAGACAAGCGTAGAACTCACTACAAGGCTGTTGTTCCAACAGTTGTAACTTGCTCGAACTGTGGTTCGGCAGTTCTCTATCACCGTGTATGCCCTGAGTGCGGTTTCTACCGTGGCAAGTTGGCTATCGAGAAGAAGGTAGAGGCATAGTTCACGCTATGAAACCAACACGAAGCCTGCTTGCCACATAGGTTTGCAGGCTTTTTTTGACTTTTTGCAACACCTATTTATAATATATAAGTTTTTCCCCACACAATTACCCACTCTCTACACGATGAGAAAACTACTATTTTTACTCCCGATTTTACTCTTGTTCAATGTCGCATATAGCACCGCAGCTAAGAAGGCATCGAAGAAGAGACGCTCGAAGGACAACACCGAAACTGTCGAGGTTGGCAAGACTCTCCCCGCTTGGAGCGAGGGCTGCCTCGATATCCACATCGTTAACAGCGGTCGTGGCGAGTGCTGTTTCTACATCTTGCCCGATGGCACTACCCTTCTCGTTGATGCAGGAGAGATTGAGACAAGCGAGGCCTCGGTGGCGCAGCGCCCAAACGACAAGGTGCGCCCATATATGGTCTACGCTAAGTATATAAAGCACTTCCTCCCTGCGGGCAGAAAGGCCATCGACTACTGCTTGGCTACACACCTTCATACCGACCACATCGGTAGTGCCTCGTGTGCAACCGAGACCGCAGCTGCAGGATATCTCAAGTCGGGAATTCTCTCTCTTTACGATGAGTTGCCTTACAAATCGAAATAGTATACAAATACCCTGATGAAAAAGATTATTATAGCATTAACTGCAGCCGTTTTCGCACTCTCGTGTGCAACTGACACAACCGAGACCGTTCGCATCGACGAGCAGAGTTTCGTAACCGAATCGTCTATCTATCTCTCGTTGGAGGGATCGCGTACACAACTTGGCAAGAAGGTAGATGGCGTATATCAGCTCTTATGGAGCGAGGGAGACAAGATTTCGGCCAATGGCGTTGAGTCGGCGGAGGCTGTTATCGACGAGAACAACCCTGCGCGCGCAATCTTCTCCTTCAACGAGGTGTTGGCGGAGACCAACTATATCGCCTACCCTGCTGCACCTGCGGGCAAAGTTCTCTTTGCTGAGAATCAGCTCCACGCAGGCAATACGACCTTCGGTCAGGGCGCGGCTACAATGTATGGCATCGCCACAAGCGAGGGCGTGCAGATGACACACCTCACAGGCGTGCTCAAGTTCGGAATCACAGGCTCGGCAACCTTGACAAAGGTACAGGTTTCGACCGTAGACGAGACTCCTATTTCGGGTGCATTCGACTGCGACTTCGCGAGTGGCACAATCACCCCTACAGCTGAGGCTAAGAGCGTTATCACATACTCTTTTGGCGAAGGTGTACAGCTCAGCGCAACTCCTACATATGCTCACATTGCACTCCCTGCAGGCGAGTATTCGTTGTTGCGCATGCGCTTCTACGATAGCGATGGAGGCATTATGGTGGCAGAGGTGCGTGCACCAAGCAGCAAGCCTATCAAGGCGGGCTTCGTTCGCGAGTTCTCGAACACAATCACCTACAAGGCGGGTAGCGCAAGCAGCGTAGAAGTCGGTAAGATGCTCTCTCTTTGGGAGGAAGGCTACCTCGATATTCATATGATTAACTCGGCGCGTGGTGAGTGTTCGTTCCTCATCCTGCCTGACGGTACAACCTTGGTTGTAGATGTGGGTGAGATTCCTGCCACTATGGGCGATTTCCCTGTGGCACAGCTCCCAAGCACAGATGTTCGTCCTACAACAACCTATGCGCGTTACATCAAGAACTACCTTCCTGAGGGTAAGTCGTGGATTGACTACTGTCATATTTCGCACTTCCACAACGACCACTTTGGCGACCCGGGAATCAAGGGCGAGACAAACCCTATCGGCTACCGAAAGATTGGTGCTATGGCACTCTACGACCTTATTCCGTTCAAGAATATTCTCGACCGCGCCTACCCTAACTATTTGGCAGAGGGTGAGAGCAAAACTGCACCTATCGACCACACCTGGTTCCTTGAGGAGTGGAAGACCCTTATCGCGTGGGGCGAGGAGAATGGTGTATTGCAGGGTGCTCGTTTCACAGCCGGAAAGGAGCAGATTGTATTGCTCTACAACAAGGAGAAGTATAGCAACTTTATGACCATGAACATCTGCGAGAATGGTTATGGCTACTATATCAAGTCGGGAGAAACCACCCCTAGAAAGAATGGCTCGAAGAGTGTCGCGGGCAACCCTTCTTCTTGCGGTTTCTACCTCAAGTATGGTAACTTCGACTATGTTTCGGCAGGAGACATCACAAGTGCTCCGCAGAACCGTATGGCATACTACTTCCGTGACTGTGCTGACGGTACCAAGCTCGACGCAATAAAGGGCGGTCACCACCTCAGCAGCAACGGCTATGGCGGTCAGATGGAGGCTTATATGTTCCCGGATGTAATTCTCAACCAGAATTTCTACAAGAAGCAACCGGATATCGACTTGTTGAACAATAAGATTTTCCCTATTATTCAGTCGGAGGTCTTCACCACAAATGCTCACCCTGAGGCTCTCAGCGAGAATCCCGAAACCTACGCAAAGATCTCGGGATACAATGGTCATATCGTCTTGCGTGTAGCACCCGGTGGCGCCAGCTACTATGTCTATATGCTCGACGCTACAAACTTCGAATATAGGGTGAAGTCGATTCACGGACCTTACACCTCAAAATAACAGAGTTCGCCTATGATCAGAATTGGATTAGACGCAATGGGCGGTGATTTTGCCCCCGAGGTTGCGGTTAAAGGAGCCATAAAAGCCCTCGATGCCGTTGCCGAAGATTGTCGCATAGTACTCTTTGGCGACCGAGAGGCGATTTGCAATATCCTCGCGGAGGAGGGGTGCGCCAAAGAGCGCTTCGACATCGTTGCCACCTCGGAGGTTATCGAGATGGGCGACCACCCTGTGCGCGCTTTCCAACAGAAGAGCGATTCGAGTATTGCCGTAGGTTTCCGACACTTAGCAGAGGGCAAAATAGACGGCTTTGCAAGTGCAGGTTCTACGGGTGCAGTGATGGTCGGCTCGACACAAGTGGTAAAAGCCATCGAAGGGGTTATTCGTCCAGCAATATCCACCCTTATACCTACAATCGTAGATAAGTCAGCTCTTTTACTTGATGTCGGCTTGAATATCGACTGCAAGGCAGATGTTTTGGAGCAGTACGCTCTTATAGGCTCAATCTACGCCAAAACAATACTCGGCATCGAAAATCCTCGCGTAGCACTCCTCAATATCGGCACCGAACCAACCAAAGGTAACCTACAAATAAAAGCGGCACACGAGCTATTGCAATTGGGCTGCGAGGCAGGCAAATACAACTTTATCGGTAATGTGGAGGCTTCGCATATCTTCACCGCAGAGGTTGCCGATGTTATTGTATGTGATGGATTTGTAGGCAACACCATTTTAAAGTTATCCGAAGGTCTGTACTCCATCAATGCACAGCATGGTCACACCAATCAATTCTGGGAGGGACTAAACTACGAGCATACGGGAGGAACGCCCGTACTCGGTATAAATGCTCCGGTGATTTTAGGGCATGGCAAATCCACAGCACAAGCCATCAAGAGCATGATACTCTCCGCCGAAAGCAGCATACGCTCCAACATCGTAGAGCATCTGAAAGAGGCATTCAAGTAGTAGATTTCGCTACTCAACAAACAGGTGTAATACAAAGATAAATAGCAGTAGCCAATAGGCTATTGTCGATTGATTGTTTGGTAGCAGCCCCAACACAAAACTCAACAAAACTGCTGTCGGTACAGCGATAATCGCAAATATAGAGAGGTCGCACGAAGGAATTAGCAACATCGACAAGGTTAGGAAAAGCAGCAATACAAAGAGATATAACGAGTGGCGTGTTCGAGTCAGAAGGAACATCTTATCTCGACTTATTGCCGCATATATCATACCGTATATCAACACAACAGCCACCGCCGCCATCATCACAATTGCCAATATCGGCACCTCCGTCATAGAATCCATTTGAGGCATAACAAGCGCCTCGGAGAGGTTGTGCCAGAACTGCAAAAAATCATCGCCCTTGTACCACAAGAGATACGATGCAGCGAGTGTCGGCAGAAGGTATCCAACAACCATCAACACAATCTGTCTGACGGACAGAGCGAGTATAAATAGAGCAAGTGGCAACACTCCAACCAAGACAACGCATGCCGGTTCCAACAACACCATTGTGCCCAATAGCATCGAGGCAAAAAAGATAGAGTTCTTCTCGCCGGCACTATGAAGAGAACGCAATAGCATAAATATGGCCAAGGCGAAGCAGAGTGATGCTGCGGCTGTTGCTATCCCATTAGGAGCGACAAAAATACCACAAGCAAGCAATCCATAGAGAGGTATCGGCAAAGTGCAATAGCCTTTGTTCAATCCGGAACGAGGGAATATCTTACCCTCAACAATACCTCCACATATATAGAGTAGAACCATTACCACAAGGGCAAATGGTCGCTCGGCAAATTCACTATTCGCTATTTCAACCCCAAAAGGGTATATATACGAACGCAGTGCCACAGCGACAAGAATCGCCACAAGCAATATCATCGCCATTAGGGCAGACTTTCGGGTTATAGCATTGAGTTGCATAGCACAAAGATACTTTTTTTATCCGAAATTTCAATAAAAAAGTATAACTTTGTAGCAAAGTAGCGAACAAGCGAGAGATGTTAGAGAACTCTTTTCAACACGACCTATTGGAGGCGGGCTGCGATGAGGCGGGACGAGGTTGCCTTGCAGGCTCGGTCTTTGCGGCCGCAGTAATACTTCCGCCCGACTTTTATCACCCTCTGCTGAACGACTCAAAGCAGATGAGCGAGAAAAACCGTTATGCCCTGCGCGAGGTCATCTGCAAGGAGGCTGTGGCGTGGGCTGTGCAGGAGATTTCGGCAGAGCGTATTGACGAAATAAACATTCTGAATGCCTCGTTTGAGGGAATGTCGTTGGCAGTCGAGCAGTTAAACCCTCAACCCGAATTTCTCGCCATAGATGGCAACCGCTTCTATTCGAAATTACAGTTACCTTTTCAGTGCATCGTAAAGGGCGATGGCAAGTATGCCAATATCGCCGCAGCATCGGTCCTTGCAAAGACCTTCCGCGATGACTATATGTTGCGACTTGCCGAGGAGTATCCGATGTATGGTTGGGCTAAAAACAAGGGGTATCCGACACGCGAACACCGCCTTGCCGTGCGCCAATATGGACTTTCGCCCTACCATCGCAAGAGTTTCAACCACGAGATAGACCAACTCGAACTATTTTAGCAAAACAAAAGTTTGGTACACATAGGTATTTTTTTATATATTCTATGTTGTTTTATAGATAATTATTCATAACTTTGCAAAACGAAATAATTTTTAACACTAAAACAAACCTTTATTATGAGAAAATTTCTACTTATCATGATGGCTTTGCTTGTCGCAATGACGGTTGATGCAAAGCCAAAGTCTTCGGAACTTAAACTCCGTATCGGCACATACAATGTATGGACACACTCGGCTCGTAAGTCTCAGATCCGCAAAGGTCGCACAACCGAAGATCGCAATTGGAACAATTCAAAGCAATCGGTAGCAAAACTTATCACCAAACTCAACTGTGATATTATTGGTTTGCAAGAAGTTACCACCGTTTGTCGCGATGACTTGATGGAACTTGTCAAAGGTGAAAACGGTAGGAGATACACACTATGGTGGGTAGACACCTATCCTAATTCCAAGAAAAAGAATGTAGGAAATGGTATTTTCTACGACAGCAATAAATTCAAATTCGAGCAGAAGAAGATTCGTTACTTCTCTCCAACACCAGACCAGCCTTCCAGCGGTTGGGACGAGAAGAAGTTTATCCGCGGTGCTTTGACCGCTGTGGTAACACACAAAAAGAGTGGCAGAAAGTTCTTCTTTATTGCTACGCATGGCCCACTCGGTGATATTGCTAATGGACATGCAGGTCGCCTTATCATAGAGTTTGAAAAGGAACTCAATACCAAGAAACTCCCTGTAATAGTTGTAGGCGATATGAACGCCAACCCAAAGATGGAGTTTTACGAGCGTATGTGTCAGCACTTTGATGACTGTTTTGTCATCGCAAAGAAGAAGTGCGGAAATCTCGGCACATTTAGCGGAGCATCGGAGATTGAGGCTAATTTCAAAAATCCGAATAAGAGAATTGACCACATCTATGTTCGCTCGACAAAGAAGGGCAAGATTAAGGTGTCGAACTATGTAGTAAATCGTGATAAACTCCCATGTGGCAACGGATTACACTACCCTTCGGACCACAACCCTGTTTATGTAGATCTAAGAATAAAATAGTTTGCAGATCGCCCCATTTTTGATTTATGTTAAAGCGTTTTCCATCAATATTATTCTTTTGTACAGTCCTGCTATTAGCAGGTTGCCAGACCGACCCTGCAACCGAGGTTGCCGAGGGTAAGTATCTGACCGTATCGATTGAGAACACCCGTACCGCCTTGGGCGATAAGGTGGGTGACAACTACCTTGTCTATTGGAGTGCGGACGACCAAATCGTTGTTAATGGGGAGTTATCAGGTAAGGCGCAAATCAACAACGACAACAAGGGTGTTGCCTCGTTCTTGTTGAGCGACAATGTTGAATATCCATATTCGATAACATATCCGTATTGCACCTCAACAATAGCAACAGCTCCCGTTGTGGAGTTCCCGACAGAGCAGAGTTATGTCAAGGGTAGTTACGATGCGGAGTGCGCTCCGATGTGCGGTTATGCCGAAGAGGGCAAGAGCGTTGCATTAAGACATCTCTCAACAATTCTCCGCTTTCCGATAAAGGGTATTGTTGCGAATACAATATTGGAGAGGGTTGTTGTAACCTCTTCGACTGCCAAACTTGCGGGAGAGTTTGCGGTTGATTGCCAAAATGGAACCATTGAGGCGACCTCAACAGCGACAAACAGCGTAACTTACACTGTAAATCAAACTCTTTCAACAAGCGAGGAGATAGTTCTGTACATCTCGCTCCCTGCTGTTAATGCGGGCGATTGCTCGGTGGAGTTTATCGACTCGGAGGGTGGCAAGATGAGCGCCAAGTGGAGTGCAGAAGAGCTCAAAAGCGGCGTTATTCGAGAGTTTAAGGGTATATGTTATGTAGCTGACGGAACATGCTCACTAACTCCTTTGTATGGTGAGGAGGATGTATTAGATATCCCATATCATGTCTTTGGCAAAGTGGAAGACAATGCGGGCAATCCCATAGAGGGAGTTGCTGTAAGTGATGGATTTACAGTTGTTGCAACCGACTCAAATGGGTATTATCAGATAGAAAATGTTTCTCATGACACATGGTATATCTTCATATCTTTACCATCGGAGTATGAGGTCCCTACAAATGAGTATGGACAGCCTTGTTTCTACAAAAAATATAGTGAGTTTAACAGCCAATATAACTTCACACTTACACCTATGAAGGGAGGCAAAGAGGATAAGTTCGCCCTCTTTGCATTCGGCGACCCGCAGGTATCCAACGCAGGAACTAAATTAGTGAGGTTCAACAATGAATCTGTACCAAGTATAAGGAAACATGGTGCCGAGATAATGAATAGCGGAATGCGATGCTATGGTATTACGCTGGGTGATATCGTTTCGAATGGTACGGGTAATAGCGATGAGTATCTGCGTGATGATATGCGAAACGGATTCGCTGTATCCAAAACAGGTTTTCCGGTCTTTCAGGTTATGGGTAACCACGACTACACCTATTGCGATGAATCGAAACCCCTTATCACTGATAGCAGAAGTTCTACTCTCAATTTGAAGGCGCAACGCAACCATGAGGATATGTTTGGCCCAGCAAATTACTCCTTCAATCGCGGCGATTTTCACATTGTCGGAATGAAAGATATTTACTATCAATCTGCAACAAGTGGTGGCACATATGTATATGGATTTACAGCCGAACAATATGAGTGGTTAAAACAGGATTTGGCTCTTGTTCCAAAAGACAAAGCGGTGGTATTGTGTGTACATATTCAAATGCTTAGTCGCCCTGCGAGATATTTTAGAGAGGTAAAGAATTTGCTCAACGAGTTTAATGATGCCCATATCTTGTCGGGACATACTCACATAAATCGCAACTACGAACATGCGGTAGAGGGACTTGCCACAACAAAAATTTACGAGCATAACGCAGGTGCACTATGTGGAGCATGGTGGACATCAAATGTCTGCGTAGATGGCACACCAAATGGATACCAAGTCTTTATTTGCGATAATGATAGTAATGGAGGGGGCAAAATTGTCAATTGGTATTTCAGAGGAGTGAATGAGGGTATGAATGATCCAAATCACCAGATGCGTCTATATTGGGGCAATGCCATTACAGGCGGACCTATTCCTGAGGACGCAGCCGACAATGCTAATGGGAAAAAAGGTTACTACGGCTTTAACTATGGAGAAAATGTGTTGCTGGCAAATGTCTATAACGCAGACTCCAAATGGGAGATTAAAGTTTATGAAGATGATGAGTATACAGGCAATATGGTGAATATTAAATCGAATACCCCTGCTTTTTCAAAGGCCATAGGAGATTACACGATTACCAGCCCACTGCGTTTTGCCGATAATACAGAGCCTTCTTATGAGATGTACACCATAGGATATTATGCCGGTGTCAGAGGTCTTTGGGATACAACAAACAACGAGCCCGATTATTCGGGCAGTTGTTTACATCTGTACAAATACACCTTGAAGAATCCTAAAAACAGAACAAATATCAAAGATATTGAGATTAAAGTCGTTGCTATTGATCGCTTTGGAAAAGAATATACCGAAACAAACATTACGGAGGGAACAGACTACACATTGATACAATATAATTAACTCGGAACATTAGGCTACAATGAGACGAATGGAGGAGGACAAGAGTCATGCCTACACATGTATAAGTACCGGTTGAGGAGTACAAATCCAAAGGATACAGAGATAAAGATTAAGGCGATTGATCGTTTCGGCAAAGTTTACGAATATACAAATGCCGACATTACCGAAGGTACAGACTACTCGTTAGTCAGAAAGCCATAATCTATTATCGATATAGAGATAGAGAGCGTGTCTAATAAGTTTTTTTGACGCGCTCTTTTTGTTTGTACGAGTATCATTGTTAATCGTTGCTAAGCCTTTTATGTCTGTTTTTGCGCCTTATGTGCACCTCAATCACAATGCTAATAATACCAACAATTGTTAAATATCTTTTAATTGGCAATTAAAGGTATTTTTAGTTGAAAATTAAAAATGCAAAAGTTATTTTCACAACTCTCAACTGAAAAAATTTTCTGTTTTTCTTTTAGTTTACTATCTTTGTGCGAACTAAAAGATGGCAAATTATGACCTACGCAATTATTTCGACCGAGAAGGGTGATATGAAGGTGGAGCTCTACGAGAAGGAGACGCCTATCACCGTAGTAAATTTCGTTAAACTCGCCGAATCGCACTTCTACGATGGTTTGACTTTCCACCGCGTGATTCCGGAGTTCGTAATTCAGGGCGGTTGCCCAATCGGTAATGGTGCAGGAGGTCCGGGGTGGACAATTCCTTGCGAGACTGATGCCGAGCGTCAGTACCACGATAGAGGCGTTCTCTCGATGGCACATCGTGGCAAGGATACGGGTGGCTCGCAGTTCTTTATCTGCCACAACCGCCGCAATACACAGCACCTTGATGGTGTTCATACCTGTTTCGGCAAGGTTGTAGAGGGCGAGGATGTAATTGATGATATTCGCCCGGGAGACCTTATATTCTCGATTACCATCGATAAAAAATAGGTACTAACTAATATATCTAAAAAGACGGTAATGATGCAAAAAGTGGCACTTTCTGCATCATTACTTCTATTTACAGAATATATAAATAGTAGTCTATTTATTGATTTATTGCTGTTAAAAAATTGCTGTACTTCAATAAAAGAGGTTCGAAGCGTAGATATATCTCACGAGCGAGAGCCTGCTGAGTCGGTCGCTCAGAGGAGATATCTTTTAGGTAAGACTCGTCTGCTAAATGCTCCTCTGCACATAACTCCTCGCACAGATGACGATGACGGCGTAAGGCAGATAACTTCTCATTCGATATTTCGCCTATGCGAACAAACTCTGCCAATGCCTCAGCAAGGGGCTTAAATGCGCTTTTATCGCCTAAATCAGGTAGAATATCCTCGAAGCATTCCCACTCTTCCAATGCAATATAGCACAATGCCAACTGAGGTGTAGCCTCAATATGGTCCTCACTGTCGCACTCCAAGAGCAGTTCGAGTTGTGCTGCCGCCAACTCCACATCTCCGGTAAGAAAATTATCTACCGCAGAGCCATAGATAATCTCTATCGCAGCACGGGTGTTCGGGTGCGAGAAATCCAACTCCACGACATCATCTTCGGACAACACCTCGACAATCTGCTGAAAAGCCTTGTAGCGTACATTACACGCCCCCTCGAAATCGCCCTCTTCCTCCAACCTGAGAGCCGAGTCGAGCACTGTCCAAAAATCGCCACCAAGAAGTATGTAATTTTGGTTCTCAGTGGGTTTTAAAGTCAGCTTTCTCATCTTCTTCTATCTTTTGAGTTGTGCGCTCCTATGGTTGCGTATCATAACATACACCATAATGCCCGACAATATGATGGTGAGCACTCCGCCCAATACATACGCCATAGGCACTGCACCCATACCAATAAACTGCTTCGACACAAATACGAACGAAGAACAGATATAGGTCATAAATACCGCAGGAATAAAGGCTACCCAGTAGTTGCGTTTTTCGAGGTGGAGATAGACAACTATACACCATAATACTACCGATGCCAATGCCTGATTTGTCCATGCAAAGTAGCGCCAAACGACATCAAAATCTACAAATGTGAGAACAACACCTGCTGTGAAGAGTGGCAGAGCAATGGCAAGTCTCTTCCACTTTGTGCGTTGCTCAATATGAAATACATCAGCAATAACAAGGCGAGCCGAACGGAATGCAGTATCTCCCGATGTGATTGGTGCTGCTACAACGCCTAAGATCGCCAAAATACTCCCGACAACACCGAGTGTAGTGCTCGAAATTTCGTTTACAGCCCATGCAGGAGTATGTCCTGCCATAACAGCTGACACACCACCATCTTCGTAGAAGAAAGCCATCGAGATAGCTGCCCAAATCAATGCAATAACAGATTCGGAAATCATAGAGCCGTAGAATACAAAACGACATTCACGCTCGTTGTTTACACAGCGTGCCATCAAAGGCGACTGTGTAGCGTGGAAACCCGAAATTGCTCCGCAGGCGATGGTGATAAATAGAGTGGGTATCAATGGTAAATTTTCCTTATTAACATGAAGGTTTTCGAGTGTCATATCGGGAATTTTGTACTCTCCAAATAGGAGTACTCCCAATAAACCAAGTGCCATCGACACCAAAGCTATGCCGAAGAGGGGATATATCTTTCCGATAAGTTTATCGACAGGCAACAGCGTTGCGATAAAGTAGTAGGCGATGATTATTGCAATCCACCAATTCTTCGAGATAATATCGAATTTCACCGAGAGAATATCCGCCGGACTAACTACAAACACAACACCAACCAACAATAGCAAGATAACCGAGAAAATACGCATAACGGCTCCTGCACCTTTGCCGAGATAGCGAGCGATAATCTCGGTAATGCTCAAACCATCGTTGCGCACAAGAATTACGCCCGAGAGATAGTCGTGCATAGCCCCCATAAATATACCGCCGAAGGTAATCCAAAGGAACGCCACTGGACCATAGCATGCTCCGAGAATGGCACCGAAGATAGGACCTGTACCAGCGATATTGAGCAACTGTATAAGGAATGTGCGCCAACGCGGCATCGGAACATAATCGACACCATCATAGAGTTTTGCGCTTGGGACTTCGGCTTTTGCATCTATTTTACAGACCTTTTCGAGGTATTTGCCATAAGTAAAATAGGCTACAACAAGTAGCACAAGACAGCATATAAAAGTTATCATAATTATATAAGTTTTGAGTTTTATCAAGTGCGAATATACAATTTTTTTCGGGAAAGTTGCGCAATTAGCGAAAAAATTACGATATTTGCGCTTGCAAACACGCAGGTTGCGTTGCCGATTTAGCTCAGCGGTAGAGCACTTCACTCGTAATGAAGGGGTCTCGGGTTCAAATCCCGAAATCGGCTCAAAGATGGTGGGTAAAAATGATATCAGAGATGACTGCTTTTTTGGTGGTCATCTCTTGTTATTAACAGATTTGGTAGTTTTAGGTTTAGAAATTATTTTTCGGAATTATATAGTTTAGTGTTGTAGAGAAATAGAATGTTATACCCCACCGCCCTAACGGGCACCTCCCCTAACTTAGGGGAGGAATAAATAAAGTATTGTCCCCCTAAATTAGGGGGACGAGCGTAGCGGAGGGGGTATG
>JAZOBZ010000045.1:0-9774 GCA_045596245.1 Alistipes sp.
TATCGATGCAGGGCACGCTTTCGACAGCTTCTACGCACAGAAGTTGGGCGTTGATGTCGAAAACCTCCTCGTATCGCAACCCGACAACGGTGAGCAGGCACTCGAAATTGCCGACTCGTTGATTCGTTCGAGCGCAATCGATATTATCGTTATCGACTCGGTGGCAGCCCTTACTCCAAAGGCTGAAATCGAGGGCGAGATGGGCGACTCGAAGATGGGTTTGCAGGCACGATTGATGTCGCAGGCGTTGCGTAAATTGACTGCAAGCATCGCAAAAACAAAGACCGTCTGCATCTTTATCAACCAGTTGCGCGACAAGATTGGCGTAATCTACGGCAACCCTGAAACCACAACCGGTGGTAATGCGTTGAAGTTCTACGCCAGCGTGCGTATCGACATTCGCCGCACCTCGGTTATCAAAGATGGTGACGAGCAGCTCGGAACACGCACCCGTGTAAAGGTTGTCAAGAACAAGGTGGCACCTCCATTCAAGAAGGCAGAGTTCGACATTATGTTCGGCGAGGGTATCTCGAAGATTGGCGAGATTCTTGACTTGGCAGTAGATTACGAGATTATAAAGAAGTCGGGCTCATGGTTCTCCTACGGCGAGAAGAAGATTGGTCAAGGTCGTGATGCCGTAAAGGAGTTGCTGACCTCGGACAAGGCTTTGTGCGATGAAATAGAAGCAAAGTTGCGCGAAGTAATGAAGGCTTAATAGCCTGCATTTCAAATTATTAGCATAATACAGCGAGAGTATGGACACTGCTTCGGCAGTGTCGCTCTCGGTTATCTATTTTAGAGGTATAGGGTTATGAGTAGTTACACAATCGATGACGAGAGAGTAATCAATGAAGCTTGGGAAGAGTTACTTGAATCGTGCAAAAAGATATGCAAGGGCGAAGATGATTGGAACTTCATCAAGCGTGCATTTTTCCTTGCAAAGGAGGCGCATGCAGGCGTTCGCCGCCGTTCGGGCGAGCCATATCTTCTCCACCCGATAGCCGTAGCGCAAATCGTTATAAACGAGATTGGCCTGGGCGTAAAGTCGGTTGTTGCAGCCCTGCTACACGATGTTGTGGAGGATACAGACTATACTGTTGAGGATATTGAGCATATTTTCGGTTCCAAAATAGCTTCGATGGTTGATGGTTTGACCAAGATGTCGGGGGTATTCAATGCCGACACCTCCGAGCAGGCGGAGTATTTCCGCAAGGTTCTTCTAACTCTCTCCGATGATGTTCGTGTGATTCTCATAAAGATTGCAGACCGACTGCACAATATGCGCACGCTGCAATATATGCCTCTGAATAAGCAAATTAAGATTACGGGTGAAACGATATACCTCTTTGCTCCGTTGGCATATCGCCTCGGATTGTATCCGATAAAGAGCGAATTGGAGGACCTCTGTATGAAGTATCGTTTTCCGGAGGAGTACGAGCAGATAAGTGGTATGCTGGCTCAGACCGCAGAGAAACGCCAAGAGTACATCGACCGCTTCTGCAAGCCTATAATCGAGGTATTAGACCGCAACAACATCAAGTACGAAATTTCGGGACGAGTAAAGAGCGTATATTCTGTTTGGACAAAGATGCAACGCAAACAGATTCCTTTCGAAGAGGTGTACGACCTGTTTGCTATCCGCATCGTATTCCAGACACTACCATTCCCGTCAGAGAAGACTCAATGTTGGCAGATATACTCCAATATAACAGATATTTACGCTCCAAAGCAGGACCGTCTGCGCGATTGGATTTCGATGCCGAAAGCCAACGGATACGAGGCATTACACTCAACCGTAATGGGTCCTGACGGTCATTGGGTAGAGGTGCAGATTCGCACACAGCGTATGGAGGATATTGCAGAGCGAGGATTTGCAGCACACTGGAAGTACAAGAAGGCAACGCTTTCGCAGAACGATGACGCCTTCGACACATGGCTCAAAAAGATTCGTGACGCATTGAATAGTCCGACAGAGAGCGCCGTAGAGTTCCTCGACAACTTCAAGTTATCGCTCTACACCTCCGAAATAACGGTATTTACACCGAAGGGAGAACAAAGACAGCTACCAAATGGCGCAACTGCACTCGACTTTGCGTATGATATCCATACCAAGGTTGGCGACCACGCAATTGGTGCGAAAATTAATCACAAAATCGAACCGATAACCAAGCCGTTGAAGTGGGGTGACCAGATTGAGATTATCACCGCCGACAACGCTAAGCCAAAGGCAGAGTGGCTCGAAATTGTAACCACAACAAAGGCAAAACAGAAAATTACCGCCTTCTTAAAGCGCGAGCAACAAAATAATATCGAGAATGGTATAGCCCTGTTTGAGAGTAAGTTAGCCGAACACAATGTCGCTATGAGTGGCAGTGTACTTCGTAAAGCCATGCAGGCATACGGCTGCAAATATAAGGACGAATTTTATAGCCATATCGGAGCAGGTATCATCTCGTTGGACAACATTGAGAAAGTCTTAAAATCCTCGTCCACAAGCAAATTACTGAAATTCTGGAAGCTAAGACAAGAGGAGGATGAGGATATCGAAATTGAAGACGATGACAAACCTCACAATGATGACAGTTTTGTCATCGCTTCGTGCTGCAACCCTCTGCCGGGTGATAATGTGGTGGGATTCCGCGACCCTGTAACAAACAAAATTGTAGTACATAAAGCGGCTTGCGATGAGCTAAATCGTCTTGCCTCACAGTATGGTAAAAATATCATCAAGGATAAGATAAAATGGTCGCAACATAAGGCCACCGCCTATCTATCGACCATTGAACTACGCGGTATTGACCGTATGGGGATATTATCGGACATTACGCATATTGTTTCGGACGATTTTAGTATCAATATGCGAGAGATTCACCTGCGTAGTCACGATGGCATTTTTGAGGGTAAGGTTAGTCTATATGTTCAGAATGTTGATGCTTTATACTCTCTAATGGATAAATTCCGCCAAATAAAGGGATTGGAGAGCGTAAAACGCATCGAAAATAGTGAAATGGAGTAGCAATTAAAGAGGGTAGGCTATCCAGAAAAGAGTGCATCACACAAACGAATGCGAAAAATAGAACATTTTACAAATTTGATATAAATTAATTACAAACTAAGATGGCTACAATTTTTTCACGAATTATCTCTGGCGAGATTCCCAGTTATAGGGTAGGGGAGGACGAACGCTACTACGCATTTCTCGATATAAATCCTCTTGCCAAAGGGCATACACTGGTTGTTCCTAAACAGGAAGTTGACTACCTATACGACCTCGATGATGAGACCTTACAGGGCATGATTATCTTCGCAAAACAAATTGCACAAAAAATCAAGGCATTTAGCGGCTGTAAAAGGGTTGCAACAGTGGTTTTAGGGCTCGAAGTACCTCATGCACACATACATCTTATCCCTATGAATAGCGAAAAAGATGTGGATTTTAGTCGAGAAAAGCTGGTTTTAACTCCGGAAGAGTTCGAAGAAATTGCTTCGGCAATAGTGGGGTAGGGCAGTTGTTCATAACTCTGTAACTATCTAATATGCAGGATTATACATTGTGTATATCCTGCATATTTCTATTGATATTTAACATAATACAGACAAATTCCTGCATGCGAAAACAAAAAGGGTAGTCATCTATACTAAATAATTCTATTTTGCTCAAAAATCAAGAACTTTTTACTAGTATTTTTACAAATGTAAAATAATAATTCAGCACGCAACGGGAGCTAATTTACATTTGTAACCACACAGAGTGTCAACAATCCTCTTTTCTATTAACATTTGTAAATAGAAGCAAATCGCCAATACAGCGCACAAATCCACCCAAATTAACCATGTTCATATATTGAATTATAAATTAAATCACTACTAATTATCAATAAGTTACAAGATTTATATAAAGTAATTTATAGCTAATATCAGCCGTATTGAGCAGAATTTAATACACAGCTCATTTAAACATAAATTTAAATCCCAAAACACACATAGTATCAACATTTTAACGCACTTTACATAATGTAAAATATAGCACAAGCCGATAACTAACATTTAACTATTTCTTCGTTGTTAACATTTGTAACACTTGTTAACAGTTATCAACAATTAACAAATGTAAATTTGCTATTGTTTATTTTGTAAATAATTTTTATCTTTGTAAAAATTTACGAAAATGGAGGAAAAATTGCGTATTTTGATGCAAAATGAGAATTTAACAGCGAGCAGACTCGCGGAGATTCTTGAAGTAAAGCCGGCTGCCATATCTCATATTTTGAGTGGTCGCAACAAACCGAGTTTTGAATTGTTGTGTAAAATTGTCAATCGTTTTCCTCAAATTAATCCATATTGGTTACTTGGCAATGCTGAGGAGATGTACAATACAAATGTGCCTATTTCGACAGAGGTCAATCAAGTTCCGACAACAGGAACACTCTTTGACCTGTCAGCAGAGAAAAGCGACAATTCCGACATCTCCCAAAATTCGCAAATCAGCGCAACCTCTCAATTTGCTCGTTCGAACATCGAGAAGATTATTATCGTCTATCAAGACCAGACCTTCGAAGAGTTGCGACCAAAGAGAGTGTAATTGAGTAGGCGCTAACACATCAAAAAAATATCGGAATTATATAGGGTAGTCCGACTACCCTATATTTTTATTACCTTATATATAAATAGGTATGTTTGCTTGTTTTTTCGGCTAAAAATCACGCACGATTGCTCGCTCCAATAAAAATATGCGATTCTCAGAGAGTTAAAAACAACCATTTAGATAGTGTATTATATTGATAATCAGAGAATAATCATCACTGTCTATCAAGCAATAAAACTTTTTCAAATAAGTATAAATCGGCTGGCAGTATCCAAACTTTTCAAATTATTTCTATCTTTGTGCCTTGAAATATAGTTACATGTATTTGTTAGGTACAAAATGGAGTACAACATGGCAATACTCTGCTCTATACCCTCTTTTTACACCTATGCGGTAATATGTATATTATGTTAAATTTTGTTTGTATATAATTGATTATGAATAAATTAAGACATATATTATCTATTTTTATTATACTACTCTTCTTCGGTTGTACCGAGCGAAAAGTTGTAGTGGAAAATCGGGCTATCGTTTCGATTGCACCTCTCAAACCATTAGTTGAGAGCATTTTAGGCGAAGACTTCGAGGTATCGGTACTTGTTCCGCAAGGTGCTTCGCCCGAAACATTCGAGCCAACACCGAAGCAATTGCGCGAGGTTGAGTCGGCTCGCTTCGTTTTTGGTACCGGACTGCTCGAATTTGAGCAAGAACTACTCCATCGTATTGCCCGTAACGAGCAGATTATCAACCTGTCACAAGGTATTGAACTTATTGCCGGAACCTGTTCTCACGCACATCATGCCCATCACGACCACTCATGCGGACACGCTCACGGCATCGACCCACATATTTGGTGTTCACCAAAGTCGCTCGGCAAGATGGCTGAGAATACTTACAATGCTATCGCTCGTGAGATGCCCGACTCCACAAAATATGCAGAACATTATACCGCACTATGTATCAAGTTGTTAGATTTAGACGAAGAGGTTTCGGAGTTGTGTCGTCAATCGCCTCATTCACTCTTCTTCATATACCACCCTGCCCTAACCTATCTCGCTCGTGACTACGGACTTACTCAGGTTGCCGTAGAACATGAAGGCAAAGAGCCAAGCGTAAAACACCTTGCCCGCATCATCGAGCAAGCTCGCACAGAGGGGGTAAAGCATATATTCTATCAGTCGGAATTTCCGGCATCATCGGTCGAGGTTATATGCCAAGACATCAACGCTACCGCAGTGGAAATCAATCCATTAGAAGAGGATATTTTTGATAACATTCGTCATATCGTAACCCTAATTACCGAATAAGAATGGAGTCGCTTGTTTCGCTAAAAAATGTATCGGTGCAGTATGATGAAACGACTGCATTAGAGGGTGTATCTCTCGATATATATTCCGATGATTTTCTGGGAGTTATAGGTCCAAACGGAGGTGGTAAAACCACCCTCGTAAAGGCTATTTTGGGTACTATTCCGCATAGTGGAGAGGTCGCCTACTCCCCCACTCTTTCCAAACAGGGACACCGTCTTATCGGCTATCTTCCTCAGCAAGCTGAGTTCGATCGCTCGTTCCCTATTTCGGTCATTGAGGTTGTTATGTCGGGCTTGCAAGCAGAAAAGGGATTGATTAAACGCTACTCCACCGCTGACCGCAAACGAGCAATGGAATTGCTTGATATGGCGGGAATTACAGATACTGCCGAACGACAGATAAGCGAGGTTTCTGGCGGACAGATGCAACGCGCACTACTCTGCCGTGCCGTAATTTTAGAGCCAAAATTGCTTATTCTTGACGAGCCAACCAACTTTGTGGATAATCAGTTCGAGAATGAGTTGTACACACTACTCCACCGCTTAAACGAGCGTATGGCGATAGTAATGGTATCGCACGACCTTGGAACAATCACAAGCGTTGTAAAGAGTATTGTTTGTGTCAATCGCACTGTTCATCGTCACGATTCAAATATCATAACTGCCGAGCAATTAGAGAATTACCACTGCCCTATCCAGATTATTTCGCACGGTCATATTCCTCATACCGTTTTGGAGCATCATCACTAAAATCAAACTCGGTTTCTACTTTGGAATTATCCTTTTTCGATAAACTGTAAAAAAATTATACAATTTATTACAGTTCTGCATACTTTTTGCATATTTCTTGCATATTTCTTGCATACTTTTTACACGCTTGTAAGTTCCTGAAAATCAGCAACTTTCGGGGGGGGGATTTTTTGAAAAAAAGTTGCAAAAAAACAAAAAAAAATACTTATCTTTGCACCCGAAAAAGTGTAGGAGAGACAACCCCTACATTGGGTTAGATTTATTAGGAATACACACATAACATCAAACTGATTACCATCAAGTTTGACATGAGGAGATTTTGTTACATACTCTTTGGACTATTTTTATGGAGTCTTCCTGCTATTGCAAGCGAGAAGCGTATTGAGCACCGTATGGTGGTCGATATACCTTTCTATCTTGCCGGCGATAGTGAAAATGATATTAATCACGACTTAGACTCTGTTGCTTTATTGAAGTCTATGCACGAATTAAAACTTCTTGCATCGGATTCGACCTCTATTATAAAGGAAGTTGAATTTTATAGTTCCGTATCTCCCGAAGGTTCGGTCCAATTCAACAAAAAGCTCGGCAAGTCGCGACTTGCTACCACAGAGCGCATTATACGCAGATATCTGAATTTAGCCGACTCTATACCTGTAAAACGCACCGAGCGTTATATCCCTTGGCACGATTATCTTTTGCCTGCAATTCAGGCAGATAGTACTATCCCATATCGTAATGAGTTGTTGAAGTTGATTTATAGACCTACCAATGCAAAAGGTAAAGACAATCGCCGAGTACAACTCAAACGAGCTTATAACGGCAAATTATGGGAGGTAGTCCAGGAGCGATACTTCGACCATATTCGTAAGGGAGGAGTAATAATCACATACGAGCGAGTTATCTCCGATGAATTAACACAATCACTTACAAATCAACCGCTTACTTTGAGGGGGGGGGTTCGGAGCATAGATGGAGAGATTCTCTCGTTACCACAACATAGCGAGCCTGCGCAGCCTATATCCGATAACAAATCAGGTTTAGCGATATCGGTAAAGACCAACGCTCTTGGTTGGGGTTTGGCGATTACGAATGCTGCCGCAGAGTTGGACTTTGCGAAACATTGGTCGCTGCATATACCTATATATTATGCAGCACACAACTACTTCACGCCTACAATCAAGTTCCGTACTCTTGCCACACAGCCTGAGGTGCGATATTATCTCAAAGAGAACAACACCGGATTCTTCGCCGGTGCGCACTTTGGTGTGGCATCATACAACATCGCTGTAAATGGCGACAAGCGTTACCAAGACCATAATGGTAAGTGTCCGGCACTTGGTGGAGGTATCAGCATCGGCTACCGCATGCCTCTCTCGAAAAGACGCGAGAACTGGCAAATAGAGTTTGTGGTAGGTGCCGGTGCATACAGCCTACACTACGACACATTCTACAATGTAGAGAATGGCCGTCTTATTGGCACACATCGCAAGACATATTGGGGCTTAGATAATGCCGCAGTCAACATATCCTACAAGTTTGACCTTAACAAGCGTAAGAGATGAGAAAGGCGGTATACCATATATTAATATATATACTGTCGCTATTCGCCTTGATAGGTTGCGATGTACACGAGTTTCCGGTGGAGCGAAACGAGCGTGTACCATACCTATTGCATCTCAATTTCGACACAGAGTTATATTTCCACAAAGAGGTTATCTATACTCGTAATGGCGAAGATAATACAACTAAAACAGCGATGGAAAGACACGATGTGCGATATGTTATCAACGCATATCGTACAGACAATGTAGTTGGTGTCAATAAAGTTGCAGATACTACATTTATATTTACCAAATCAGACCTTTCAGAGCTAAATTACACTGTACCTCTCAAATTGAAAGAGGGTTCATATCGCTTCGCCGTATGGTGCGACTATGTAAGCGCCGGAAGCATAGAGGATAAGTATTACGATACAAGCGATTTTGTTGAGGTTATTCTCAAAAACAAGGACAAACACCCTGGTAATAACGAATTTAGAGATGTCTTTAAGGGACACGCTACGGGCACTGTGATAAACCCTGCATATTACACAGGCGAGGCATTAAATCGTATTGACAATCAAACAACTGTCGAGATGAGCCGTCCTGTGGGTAAGATACAGTTTATCTCAACCGATGTAGAGGAGTTCTTGACACGAATAGCAAGCATTATGCAGCAACAGGGGTTATTCTCTACTCCACTTGATAAAAATGGCTTCAATGCTCTATTGCAAAGCATTGACCTCTCTCAATTTAAGGTCGTTATTCGTTACGATATGAATATGCCTTGTTCGTATGATATGATTTACGATAAACCTTCGGACAGCTGGACAGGAATGTCGTTCGAGAGTAATATGGTGCGAATAAACGATACCGAAATGTCGCTCGGTTTCGACTACGCCTTTGTTGATAATTTGGGTACAACGCTCAATATGTCGGTAGAGGTATATAATAGCAAAGGCGAGCTCATGTCACGCTCGCGAAGTGTTCAAGTGCCGATTATGCCGAGCAAGCTTACAACCGTAAGGGGCGAGTTCCTTACCTCGATTGCTACGGGAGGTGTAAGTATTAACCCTGGCTACGAGGGAGATGACTACAACTGGGATATTACAGATGTGATACAATAAAAGTAAATAACAAAACATACAAATTATTCAATTTAAACTACAAAACACACAATTATGAAAAAGATTTTCTTTGGAATCGTGGCACTCGTAGCTTTTGTGGCTACATCGTGTCAGCAGACTCCTGACCTCGCAGAAGTGGGTTTGGGAGGTCAGACTGCTACTGTTTCGTTCAATCTCGGAACTCCGCAGATTGCGAGCCGTGCAGATTTTAGTGACGGTACTACTGCTTCGCACTTGCAGTGGGCTGTTTATGACGCAAATGGAGACATCTTGAACGACCTCACAGGCGAGAAGACCGATTTCCAGATTAGCACTACCGTTGAGTTCCAGCTCACAACGGGCAACACCTACTATGTGTTGTTCTGGGCTGCTGCTCCTTCGGCTCCTTACACCGTAGATTTTGCGGCAAAGACTATGACCGTAGACTACACCGGTGCAGTTAGCAGCGATGAGAAGCGCGAT
>JAZOBZ010000046.1:0-7592 GCA_045596245.1 Alistipes sp.
GTGATATAAAACACCTTTTCGTCTGTTGTGGAAAGGGATTCATTTACGGTGTAAGTGATTGAATTTGCACTATTCTCGGTTGCTTCAATTGTAGCATTTTGACAATCTACCGCAAACTCGCCAGCGATTTTATTTGTCGAAGTGATAACGATTTGATTAAGCACTACACCGTCAGTAGATGCAGTTACCGGAAAGCGCAAAACGCCGTTTATATGTTTCAGCGTAGAAGAATTGCTGCTCTCGGAGTATCCGCACATCGGAGCGCAGTTTGTATCAAAAGAGCCTTCGGTATAATTCTGCTCGGCAGGAAACTCGACAACGGGTTGCTCTGCGGAGGTTGCTTCGCAGTATGGGTAGGTGATGTTATATGGTGGCTTGATATCACTACTGAAAGTGAATGTAGCCACAGATAGTTCGTTCGCATCAATTTTGGCTTCATTTGTCTCAACACCATTGACAACGACTTTGTCCCCCTCGCTCCAATAGACAGGGTATTTATCGCCAACCTTTCCTCCCAACGAGATACGAGTTCTGCCGAGCGATACGGTTAATACGGTCTCTTTGCCACCTGCAACACCATTGGTTAGGTCTCTCTGACAACCGACAAATATGGCGGCGCAGAAGACTACTATAACAGAGAGTAAGACCTTTTTCATGTTATTTTAGTTTTAGTAGTTCAAAGTTGCTTAAAATGGAGCTTCGTCTTTCGGGGCAGATGAGGATACTCGCGATATATCAAATTCGTTACTGGTTGCATTCTGTAAAGATGATATGCCACTTCCGTTATATGCTGCTGCCTCCTGCATATCATACTGCTCCATTGACGGTTGAGGTAGGCCTGTGCTTATATTGTCCCAGTTGGTGAACTTTGCCTGTTCCTTTATGAAGCGCAACTTTACATCACCTACCGAGCCGTTACGATGCTTTGCCAAGATGAACTCCGCCAAGCCCTCAACAGGCTCCTCACCCGGACCTGCGGTAAAGCCGTAGTATTCAGGTCGATGAATAAATGCCACAAGGTCAGCATCTTGCTCGATTGCTCCCGACTCACGAAGGTCGCTCAACTGCGGACGCTTCGAGCCTCCACGCGATTCGGTAGCACGATTCAACTGCGAAAGGGCAATAATAGGTATATTCAGCTCTTTGGCAATACCCTTCAATGTTCGAGAGATAAATGCCACCTCCTGCTCGCGATTTCCCTTGTCGCCCTGACCAGATGCAGTCATCAGCTGCAAGTAGTCGATGACTACAACCTTAATATCGTTATTCGCCTTTAAACGGCCCACCTTCGAACGGAACTCGAAGATTGACAATGCCGGAGTATCATCGATATAGAGTGGAGCCATTCCGAGAACTTTGGTGTTGGTTTCGAGGGTTTTCCACTCCGAAGGGGTGAGCTTTCCGCTGCGGATAGTCTGACCATTGATACCCGTCTCGGCAACTACCAAACGAGTCATCAACTGCACCGATGACATCTCCAACGAGAAGAATGCAACCGGTGTGTCGTAATCAACAGCCATATTACGAGCCATTGTTAGCGTAAATGCCGTTTTACCCATGGCAGGGCGGGCTGCGATAATGATAAGGTCGGAGGGTTGCCAACCGAGCGTTACATTATCCAATTCAATAAATCCTGTGCATACTCCACTGTAACGAGAGTCGTTCTCGGCAGCCTTTTCGATTTGTCGGATTGTGGCACGAAGGATATCGCTTGCCGACTGTACCGAGCGTTTTACATAGCCCTCGGTGATTTTTAGAACCTCACCCTCGGCAAAACCGATAAGGTCATTGACATCGATTGTGCTGTCGTAGGATTGGCGTTGTATCTCGGTGGAAGCACGAATAAGCTCACGCTGTATATGCTTTTGGGTAATAATTCGTGAATGGAACTCAATGTTTGCAGCTGTACCTACTCGCTGTGTCAGCTGTGCGAGATAGTTTGCACCACCAACTTTTTTCAGCTCACGCTTCGATTTGAGTTGATTGGTAACAGTGAAGAGGTCTATTGGTTGTTGTGCTATCGAGAGCTCATTCATTACACGATAGATTAGACGGTGCTCCTCCTTGTAGAATGAAGACTCGGTGAGATACTCCTGTACTTCGGTGATTTTATCTGATTCGAGCATCAACGCACCCAAAACAGCCTCTTCGAGTTCGACTGCTTGTGGTGGTACTGTTCCCACCATTTCAGGTGCCAACTCCACAAATGCGGCACTATTCTTACTATCTGTGTTTCCCTTAGCCATTGTTCTTGCAATTATTCTCACAAATGTAGAAATTTTTTGCATATTCTCCAAATTTGCTCGTGCGTGCGCGTGTCAATAACTCTGTTGATAACGCTGACGCAATGGCAGAAACTGTCGTAGTGTATGGATTTTTGTGTTGAAATCTTTTCAAAATTTTGTTATCCGTTTATCACTCTGCGTGATACGGCAAGTGTGGCCACACTGATGCGGACATCTCCGTTGCAGGCTGCAATTATTGCCGTTGCACAAGAGCTTATCGTGGCACCCGTAGTTATTACATCATCAACCAATAGAATATGACGACCTCGCAGTCGCTCAACACTTTGTACGGTGAAAATATGCTCCACATTATCCCATCGTTCGATGCGCTTTTTCGATGTTTGACTATCGTTGTATTTAGTACGGCGTACCGAATGGAAGTCGCACTTAATGCCCATTTTGCGCCCTATCCCCAATGCCAATTGTTCGGATTGGTTATAACCGCGAAACAGTCGTCTGTTGAAGTGAAGCGGTATGGGAATTATCAAATCTAAATCATTGAAGTGCTCGCTCTCACGCAACTCTTCGCCAAGCCATTCGCCCATTTTTTGTGCAAACAGCCAACGACCATAGTATTTAAATTTGTGAATTACACTTTGCCACTCCGTACCTCCTACAAACCAAAACATTGCTGTTGCTGACTCTATTGGTAAGAGGTTTTCGAAGAGTAGTTTGACAGGATTGTTCCTCTTTTTTGTGAAGTTTGTGAGAGGGATATTGTATTGACACATAAGGCACATACCCTCCTCATTCTCCAACAATCTCCGACCGCAAACCAAGCAGGTGCGAGGTAGAATGAGTGATGTGATATCCCGTAGCACACTCGCTATATCATAAAATATCGACATCACAGATTATAACTAAGTTTTTGTAAGTTTTTATGCTCCGTAATTTGGCAATCTCATCGCGGAGAATAGCTCTTGCCCGTGCAAATGAAGCTTCGACCTCGACTTTCAATATCAACTCTACACGATACTCGCCACGCACCCTGTCAATAAGTGGTGATACAGGTCCTAACACTCTGCGCCCAAAGCGGTTGCGTAACTGCTCGCCAAGTTGCAACGAGCCATTTACGAGAGTCTCTTTATCGCTCGTGCGCATCGTGATTTTAACTATGCGAACAAATGGCGGATAGCCAAACTGCTTGCGCTCGGCTAACAACTTATTCGCCACTCGGTCGTAGTCGCCAACCATCGAATAGATGGAGTGCTCAGGCTCTGCTGTTTGGATAATTACCTCACCGCGTTTATCGCGTCTGCCTGCTCGACCTGCCACCTGCATAAGTAGTTGCCACGCCCTCTCCTCAGCTCTGAAATCGGGCGAGGCGAGCAGATTGTCACCGTTCAAAATTCCAATTAGTGTAACATCGTCAAAATCGAGTCCTTTCGATACGATTTGTGTGCCTACCAAGATGTCTGCCTCGTGGCGGGCAAAGGCTCCGATAATGCGGTTATATGCCGATGAAGAGGTTGCCGTATCGCCGTCAAGACGCAACACCCTTGCATCGGGAAATAGCTCCGTAACCGCCTCCTCCACTCGCTCCGTACCAAAGCCCATAGGTCGCAATTCGCCCGATTTACAATTTGGACAATAGCGTTGTATAGGCGCATTATATCCGCAGTAGTGACACACCATACGCCCCTTTTGTTGGTGTGCCGAGAGGGTTACATTACACCTCGGACAGCGTGCCGACCAACCGCACGAAGGGCACTCCATATATGGCGAATAACCTCGTCTGTTCTGAAAGAGTATCACCTGCTCGTTACGCTCCAATCGCTCGGCAATACCATCTATCAACTCCTTGTTAAAGTGCAATTTACGCTCATTGCGTTTGACATTGCGTATAGTATCCGAAATAATAATATCCGGCATCTCGACACCCCCGTATCGCTCGGTTAGTCGGGTGTAGGCATACTTACCGACAAGAGAGTTAGCATAACTTTCGAGCGAAGGTGTTGCACTGCCCAATACAACCTTTGCATTGTGCAATGTTGCCAACATAATAGCCGCATCGCGTCCATTGTAGCGAGGGTTTGGCTCCGACTGCTTATAACTCGAATCGTGCTCCTCATCTACCACCACCAAACCCAATTTCTTGTACGGCAGGAACAACGCTGAACGCGCTCCAACCACAAAATTACCACTCTCCGAGGAGAGCATATCGGTATAGAGTTTTGTGCGTTGCTGTGGGGTAAGTTTTGAGTGATATACTGTAACGCTTTCGCCAAAAAGCGCACGCATACGCTCTACCAGCTGTGTTGTGAGCGATATCTCGGGGACAAGGAACAGAACATCTTCGCCGTGTGACAGTCGCTCCTCAATCAAGTGGGTATAAATTTCGGTCTTACCCGAACTTGTAACGCCATGTAGTAGTGCAACTCGTTTGTCGGTCAAACCGTTGAGAATATCATTGAGAGCATTTGTTTGTGCTCTTGATAGTTTGGGTAATAGTGTCCTGCTCCACTCGCAGTCGAGGGTGTAATCTCGTTCGCCCATCTCCACCAAGCCCGACTTTGCAAGTGCCTTCAATGCCGTAGCATCGAGCGCAACAACATGGCGTGGTACAACACCGCCCGCCTTCTCAATAGCGCACAGAGCCTCGTATCGCTTCGGCGCACGGCGAGCCATCTTCGTACGCACCTCCTCCGTAAAAGCATCGGCAACAAGCCCAATGGTTGTTTCTCGCTTTGGCGTATATGGCAAAAACTCCTCTTCGCATCGCGCCTTTGCTTTGATTATCGAAGGGAGTGCCACACGCATAACTTCACCGACAGAACAGATATAGTAGTCTGCTATCCACTCCCAAAATCGTATCTGTAACTCCGAGAGCAGTGGTTTGTCGTACAGCACCTTCAAAATGGGTTTTGCCACACCTCGCGCAGGTGGCGTATCGTGTAGTCGCCAAACAATACCCGTATAGACCGCACTCTTGCCGAACTGTACCGCCACAGCATCACCCACACATACCTCAACACCTTCGCCAACGGCAAAGGTGTATGCAGGTTGCGCCAACGGCAACACTATATCGGCATAGCGGCTCAAAACGCTTTTTTTAGACTATTATTAACTCTATTCCTGCATTCTCGATGATTTTACGCATCTCTTTTGTAATGTTTTCATCGGTAATAATAATATCAATTTCATCGAGTGTAGCGATATGACCAAAACCGCGCTGACCGAATTTTGAGGAGTCTGCTAAGATAATAGTCTTTGATGCTGCGGTTATCATTTTGCGTAATAACTTAGCCTCCTCGATAGTTGAGGTTGTAATGCCAAAGTCGGGATCGATGCCATCAACTCCCAAAAAGAATTTCGAGCAGACGATACAGTCTAATGTTGTACCGGAATCTTCACCAAAGGTTGCACACGACCTATGTTGCACACGACCTCCAAGCTGCTCAACACGAATGTTCTCCAACTCGCTGAGCAATACCGAGACCTTTAAAAAAGGTGTTACTACATTCAGTGAACTTTGTGACATTGTGTTGTAGATAGTCTCCGCCAAAGCGTAAGTTGTCGAACCTGCCGAAATCATTATCGAGTCGCAATCGTTGATAAGTCCTACTGCGCGGGCAGCGATACGCTGTTTTGCCTCGCGGTTGAGGAGACTCTTTGTTTCGAGGTCGCGGTCTGCAATATGTGGATTTGCTAAACGAGCGCTACCGTGCACCTTGTATAGCAATCCTTTGCTCTCCAAAATTTTAACATCGTTACGAATTGTAACTTTCGTAACTCCCAAATTTTCGGCAACATCTGTGATGCGAATAAATCCATGTTCATTCAACTTGTCGAGAATGTACTTGTGGCGTTCTGCAATACTTAACATATTTTTTTCAATTGATAATTGATAATTGACAATTGATAATTAAAGGTAAAAACGATGAATCGTTTTTTGTTTTATTAAATTAGTTTTCCGTTTTCCGTTTTCCGTTTTAGTGCGCTGCAAGCCAATTTTCGCCCACTCCGCACTCTGCGGTGAGTGGAATTGAGAGTTTTGCTGCACCCTCCATCTCCTCACGAACAATCTGCTCGACCTTCTCATTGCAGCTTTCAAATTCCGGTGCGATATTTACCACAGCACCATTGCACAAACCGTACTTCACAGCCACGGAGCCATAAGGAGTAGCAACGACTGCACTTCTACGCTCTAAGACAGTACGTTCAACCTGGTGATAGCGCACGCCCAAAGTAGTAGTCTCCTCAAAAACTACGTCCAGCAATTCTGTCAACTTGCTTTCCACAACAAGGAACACTAATTTATAGGCAGGTCTACCCTTTTTCATAACGATGGGTTCAGCCCACGCATCAAGCGCCCCTGCTAAAAGCAATCTTTCTATTACATAGGCGAAAACTTCGCCACTCATATCGTCAATATTACAAGCTACTTCTAAAATTCCACTGCTCTTTTCGTCAGCAACAGTACCTACGTGGACACGCAAAACATTGGGGATTTCCAGGTCCCAAGTTCCCGCACCGTAAGCAATCTTCTCACAGGTAAAGTTAGCAGGCAATTCCAAAGCAGTCTCGACTAAAACTTTAGCAAGTGCTGCTCCAGTGGGAGTAGTCAGCTCTTTGGCAACTCTGCCTTTTTCTTGGGGTAAGCCTTGCAAAAGCTCTGCAGTCGCAGGAGCAGGCACAGGCATTAAACCGTGAGCACATTTTACAAAGCCGTGACCAGTAGTAATCTTGCCCACATAAACTTTTTCAATACCTAAGTATTCCAAGCCTAAGAGGCAGCCAACAATATCAATAATAGTATCAATAGCCCCAACTTCGTGGAAGTGAACCTCATCCACCGCTTTACCGTGTACCTTTGCTTCCGCAATGGCAATGGCAGTGAAAACTTCCCTTGCCTTATCCTTAATACTTTGGGATAAAGAGGAAGCGTCAATAATGCTCATAACATCTGCCAGATTACGGTGCTCATGATGATGGTGAGCGTGAGGCAATTCGTTATGCTCGTGTTCGTGATGATGATGTTCTTCGTGGTGGTAATGCTCTTCGTGATGATGAGCGTGTTCACCGTGTTGATGTTCTTCGTGGTGAGAAGCAGGGTCATAAGTATGAGCATACTCCTGACAATGGAAATGCTCCTCGTGAGAATGAGTATGTTCTTCGTGAGCATACTCAAGTCGGAGGCCAAGCGGTCTTAGGAAGACAAATGTCTTAGCCAACTCCTTGGCTCACAGAACGACATGGCTACGATCCGACTTTGTTCTTCGTGGTGAGAAGCAGGGTCATAAGTATGAGCATACTCCTGACAATGGAAATGCTCCTCGTGAGAATGAGTATGTTCTTCGTGAGCAT
>JAZOBZ010000047.1:0-7440 GCA_045596245.1 Alistipes sp.
CCGAGGAGTGGCGCGAGATAATCGGCAATGATGCCCACAAAAAAGAGCTCGAAAAGCGATTTAAGGATAACGACAGCCCGCTGAAAGTGGTGATTGTGGTGGATATGTGGCTCACGGGATTTGATGTGCCGTCACTCTCGACAATGTATGTCTATAAGCCGATGGCGGGGCACAACCTGATGCAGGCGATAGCGCGTGTAAACCGTGTATTCGGCGACAAGCAGGGCGGTTTGGTGGTTGATTATGTGGGCATTGCTTCCGCTTTGAAGCAGGCGATGAACGACTACACCATTCGTGACCGCAAGAACTACGGCGATACCGACATTTCGAAGACTGCATATCCCGAATTTCAGAAGAAGTTGGAGGTGTGTCGCGACCTGTTGCACGGCTTCGACTACTCGGCATTCTACGGCGAGTCGGATATGGCTCGCGCTGCGGCGATTGCGGGTGGTGTCGATTTCCTGCAAGCACCCGAACGAGCAGAAACCAAGAAACTATATATCAAAGAGGCATTGTTGCTTCGTCAGTCGTTGTCGCTCTGTCAGAGTCTTTTGCAGCGTGAGGAACGATTGGAGGCTGCCTACTTCGAGGCGGTGCGCACACTGCTGACGCGCGTGGAGGGCAAGGGTAAGATTTCGTTCCGCGAGATTAACGAGCGCATAAACGAACTGCTCAAACAGAGCATCAAGAGCGAGGGTGTGATAAACCTCTTCTCGGACATCAAGGAGGAGTTTTCGATTTTTGACCCGAAGTTCTTGGAGGAGATAGCGCAGATGAAGCAGAAAAACTTTGCGGTGGAGTTGCTGCGCAAGCTGATAGCCGAGCAGATACGGGTTTATCAGCGCACGAACACTGTGCGAGCTGAAAAATTCTCCGAGATTTTGGCAAATGCGATGAGTAACTACCTCAAAGGTATGCTCACCAATGAGGAGGTTATTGAGGAGCTGTTGAAGACTGCGAGAGCCATCGTCAGTGGCGAGGAGGAGAGCAAGAAACTCAATCTCTCGACCGAGGAGTTGGCGTTCTACGATGCTATAACCAAGCCCGAGGCGGTGCAGGACTTCTATACAAACGAGCAACTTATCGCCATTACACGCGAACTGACCGATGCACTCCGCACAAATAAGACCATCGACTGGACAATGAAGGAGAGCGCCCGTGCCGGTATGCGCCGCATTGTGAAACGACTGCTCAAAAAATATAAATATCCGCCTGAAGGTCAGGAGGCAGCACTCGAAACCATTATGACGCAGTGCGAAATGTGGAGCGAAAATGAGTTTAAGTAAGATGGCTTTGCTCAAAACGAGCTACGAGTCCGAATTCGATATCTCCGTACGGATTAAATATGCGTGAGTGTTTGGCTTCTTCATTTTTTTGCATTATTTTTGAAAAGTTATTATTTCTCAATTAGCAAAATTTACAACCAAAAAATCCGCCGAAACACTCAAAAAAACTATCCCCAAAAGAACACAGAAAACCTGCCTAACAAAAAACTTGTTAGACAGGCTCGCTTTTTCTCTATTTGAATCTGCAACACTCGAACCACGGGTTGTGCAGATTCTCTTTATTGTAGCGCAATGGTCGGTGGTCAGGTAATGAACGCACTGTACCTCCCGACTCCACCAGAATCAGCTCCGCTGCCGCAGTATCCCATTCGTAGGTTGTAGTTGTGCGAGGGTAGTAGTCAATAGCGCCCTCTGCCATTAAGCAGAACTTATAAGAGCTGCCCTGCTCTATTACCTCAATATCGTGATGAATCTCTTGCATTCTTGCAATATATTCAGCCGTTTCGGTGGTTTGGTGCGAACGAGAGACCGCAATGCGAAAATTGTCGTGTGATGTGGTTTTTAGTGGTAATGCCTGCGCTTGTGTGCGTATATCTCTATTGGTATAGTTAGCACTCTCATTGGGCTCTATACCCTCCAATAACATCGCCCCACAGCCTTGCTCGGCAAAGTATGCTTTGCCAAGATATGGAGCATATACGATGGCTCCAACGCACTCATTCTCGGCCATTAAAGCGATATTTACCGTAAATTCGTTGTTGCCCTTGATGAACTCGATTGTGCCGTCTAATGGATCTATAAGCCAGAACATCTCCCAGTTCTTACGCTCTTCGTAGAGTATCTCACGCCCCTCCTCCGAGAGTATCGGAATACGGGTTTCGCCCAACACCTCCTTTATCTTGTTGTGGGCAAGACGGTCTGCAATAATTAACGGAGTGTTATCACTCTTAACTTTGATGTCATACTCATCACCTTGTGCGCTATAAACCTTCATTATCTCGGCGCCGGCACGAACTGCGGCATTGAAAGCGCATGGTAAAAGATACTCTTTGATTTTCTGCTCTATCATGGCGATTTTCGATTTGTTCCTCTCACTTTGTTGAAAGCAATAAACTCTTTAATAGAGAGCTGGTAACTATGTCTCCTCTCTTTGTAAAGATAGTGAATTTTTTTGATACCTTCAACCAAAAAACGATAAAAATCTCTCAATATCGTGTCGAGTGTTGCAAGTAGGCTCTTTTCCGATATTACACGACACGAAATATACAGAAATATCGCTATGGCAACAGAGGTGGTTATTGCCGTTATCAGAACCATTCGGTTTTGTGACAAATGAGCAATAAGTACTATGGCTGCGGGGGCAGAAATTGCAAAAATAGCGAACATTATGCTCTCCTTGCGCCAAGCAAGAGCTCTATCCGTGTAGAGAGAGATGATACCTTGTCCATTTTTTGCGATATCGCTCCTTTCGAGTAGAGCTTCTGCTCCTACGAGATTGCGCAATGACACATCTTTGGCGGTGTAGTGCGAGGCGATAAGATTTGCACAATAGGTCAAAGCGTTGTGGGCTACGATAGATTCGCCTTTCAGATGTAATACATAGTTGTACGAGGCGACCTCCTTGCCTATTGCAGCGGCTCGATGTTGGTACTTTATGGGTAAATCCACCAACACAACTCTCCTAAAAACACGACATCGTGAGCGATAGAGCGAGCGAACGCCCGCCAAATGGGTGTGATTGACTTTTACAAGATTAAATTTTTGTATCAACTCTCCAAATGGAGAGAGGTGATACTGCAAATCGGTTATTATGATAGCTTCGCTATGGGGGTACTCCTCTTCGAGTAGGGCAATTAGGGGAGCTGGTGTTTCGGGATACTCTACGGTGGCGGATATTCCAATGTGACCGATGCCCTCACGCAATAGCCGTACAATGTGTGATTTGCGATGTGCCTTATGCCACAAATACAGAAAAAGTATTGCGCCGAAAAGTACAATAGTAGATAGAGTGAAAATAATTATAGATATCAGTTGCATACAATTTGGCATTTATAGGAGTTGATGCGCTCCTTAAACAGAGAGTTTTCTCTCTTTGTCAGAAGTCGTGTACACGAATGTAGCGAGTAACAACTCTGTACGGCGTGACGAATAAAATTCAGGCGTTGGTGTGGGGCGAGTTGCGACAATACTTGCTCTACATGTGGGGTGGATATGTTACCACGAACTGAGCATAGCGTTAAGAGAGAGATGTAGGCTATATCCTTGTCGCTCGATGTAACAAGGTGTTGCAGATGTGGTTCGGCATCGACAATCGAGAATTGCTCGCAGAGATAGAGCCCGATAAGTTGTAGGTTGCGGTTCTGTGATGTTAGCATAGGAGTATAGGCTATCGGCACACCTGCACGGCGCATAAGATGTATCAAGATTGCAATCTCGTGCCAAGTGAGAGGTGTGCTGAGTCGTGCAAGATGCTTTATAGCGTGTTGCGGATACGCCTCGATGAGTATAGCCGTTTCGCATAGTCGGGAGCCATACATAGGGGAGTATGCGATATCGCACACCTCGATTATGAGAGCCAATCTGTTTAATCTGTTACCGAGTGTGTGCTCCGAGATAAAGGCTATGGCATTTAGCAGCGTACTTGCCGAATAGCGTTGTCGTAGTGCATACATCTCCTCATCGCTTGGCTCATCGGGAGAGACCATCATAGATGCCATTCGAGTTATGCATTGTGCTGTGGTGTAGGTAATAAGATGGTTGCGCAATGCACATGCTGCTTGTGTTGCTACGACCAAGATGGGCATAGCAACGGCAAGGAGAATCTCTCCGTTAAGTGAATATATCATACAAAAACCTTGTGTTGTGTCGTAACCTTTGCCCGTAGTCGCTCCGGGGCGATGGGCATAGTTATAAATTGATTTATACCCACTTCGAGGAGTGCCGTAACACAATCCTCAGATAGGTCATGCGAGAGTACGAATATCTGTGGCAACACTCCTCCTTGCCTAATTTGTGCAAGGGCATCGGAACCATTCATAAACATTCGTGTATCATCGGTCAGAATCAGGTCGCATTTTGTTGTTTGGCATATTCTAAATAGCTCATTGCGCGATGCAGATGGAACAAAAAATGCCTCAATGCCCGAGAGAAGACCTCTCATCAATGCCCTAAATTCGGCATGCGGTGAATGGATAACTATTTTTCTCATTGAAAAAAGTGTATTCTGTAAATAAATCGCCCTTATCAATGCCAAAAAATATGCCAATTAAGGAGAGAATAGCAAAAAAAGTGACGGCGTAAATAAAGGTATAAACCTAAGTATGACCGAGAAAATATAGAAATTTTTGATTTTTAATTTTTAATTCTAAATTTTATATGTATCTTTGCAGGCTGAATTATGTTCAACACATAACAATTTTAAGTTAAATGTTTGTAATAGTAGAGATTGCAGGTCAGCAATTCAAAGCTGAGAAAGGTCGTAAGCTCTTTGTTCACCGTCTTGCGGGCGAGGTAGATTCGTCTGTGAGCTTCGACAAGGTCCTGCTCGTAGAGAATGGCGGTCAGGTTAAGGTTGGCGCACCTGTTGTAAAAGGCGCTAGCGTAAAGTGTAAGATTCTCAAACACCTCAAAGACGACAAGGTTTTGGTGTTTAAGAAGAAGCGTAGAACTGGTTATCAGAAGTGCAACGGTCATCGCCAGTATCTTTCGCAAATTTTGATTGAGGACATTGTTGCATAACCTAAAAACTGTTAGAGAAGTATGGCACACAAAAAAGGTGTAGGTAGTTCGAAGAACGGCCGTGAGTCGGAGAGCAAACGACTTGGTTTGAAGCTTTTCGGTGGTCAGTTTGCTAAGGCAGGCAACATCATCGTTCGTCAGCGTGGTACTGTTCACAATGCAGGCGAGAATGTAGGTATGGGCAAGGACCACACCCTCTTCGCTTTGGTTGATGGTACAGTGGTATTCACAAAGAAGCGCGATAATCGCTCTTATGTAAGTGTTAAGCCTTTGGCATAACCGAGAAGCCGAGCTGATTGGCTGGGTTGATGGTCCTAAATGGAGGTACTTCACGAAGGCTTAGGCGTAAGGCACAAAGTGAATGCAGGTTAAAATGAGCCTGTCTAACAAGCAAAGTTAGGCAGGCTCATAGTTTTTTGACAACTTCTGATAATCGGCAATAAAAAAGAGAAAAAGCTGAAACTTTTTCTCTCAATCTCCAAACTACAACCTCTTACTGCTCCGCCATCTTGCGACCTGCATCGTACGCCCGTTGCAAATCCTCCTCCCAATGCTCATCGCGCCAGGCGTGCTTTGCCTCCTCGGAGAAGCTGCCGAGTTCGTAATTGTCGTATTTCGCCACCTGGCAGGTGTTGTAGCCGATGATGCGTTCAGGCTCACCGAGAGCCGTCGAAAGGCACCACTCCATCGTGCCGAAATGGTTGCTGTTATTGCGCTCGGGCGTGCCGTTCATCGTCTCGACAAGCACCACAGGCATGCGCTTCGGTGCGGTCAGACTATAATCGTTATACGAGAGCCACGGGAACGCTAAACGCTCCAAGAATGCACGCATCTTACCCGTCACCTCGCCGAAATAGATGGGTGAGCCTAATACTAAGCCGTCTGCCTCGGCAATCTCGTCCAAGAGGGGCGATAGTGCATCCCGAAAGCGACAGATGTTCGATGCCTTGCCTTTGAGTTTGCAAGCCATACACGACATACAACCCTTATAGTCAAAGTCATAGAGTCGCGCTATCTTCACCTCAACATCCTCGCCAACCGACTTCGCACCTTCGGCAAATCGCTGCAACAGCTGCGCTGTATTCATACTCTTTCGCGGACCACCATCCACAATCACAATCTTTTTCATATCGCTCTGTTTTTATTCCGAATCGTTCAAGATGTATGCCACATCAAAGGTAATTATTTTTTTCGATACTCGGTTGGAGTTATGCCGACTTCCCGTTTAAAAAAACGGCAAAAATAAGGCGTTGTCGAGAAATCAAGTTCCTCGGCAATCTGCTCGACGGTAAGCCCCGAACTGCGCAGAAGCAGTTTTGCTTGCAAGGTAACCGCACGATTTATCCAATCGCTCGCCGCTGCGCCACTCGCCTCAAAGACCAAACGGCTGAGGTATTGAGGCGATATATTCATTCTTTCGGCATAGAATGAAAGCTCGTGCTTGCCACGATGCGTGTTGAGTTGCTCGATAAACAGGCGAAACAACTCCTCTCTGCGCCCCTTTGGGTGGTGGCTACTCGCAGTGCTATCTACAATACGATAGTGCAGCGATAGTAGTAGGTGCTCAACGCTACGCCTGTCGAATGGCAGCGTGGCCGAAATAGTGTATATCAGTCGAAAATACTCCTCCATCCACAGCTCGTTTTCTCTGCCAACAAGGTACTCCTCTTTAATGTTTTCATTCTCCGCCGAGAGCGTAAAACCCAACAAATCGACAACCGAATTGGCATCATAGTCGAGAATCTCTGCCACGGAGTTTTGACCAACATATAGTGCCTCGCCATCCCGCAATCGATACTCACGGAGGTTAATAGAGATACGAATAAACCCTCGCAAAACCCTTACGATACGATTCTCCATAAAGCGATAAGGCTCGCACGTTTTCATCACTTTACCAATGGCAGTAGCGACCTCAACACCTCGATTAATGGCAAAATCGGGGTGCGAAATAAGAGTCGAATCCTTAAACTCCGCAAGAGTATCTATCGCAATTTTGTTTATCTGTGTCATATTGCAAAGATAATATAAAACGCTGTAATTTGCCACGAAAATAACAAATAAGTATCGAAAAGATAATAAACGACCTTTGCAAGATAATAACCAACCCTACAAAAATTCCGAACTTTGCATAAACAAAAAACTGTTCAGCTATGTTAAGAAGTTATATGCGTTATTGGCCCGCAGTCGGAGGTGTAATCTTTGCAGTCGTGGCAATTCTTGTGGGAACATTTGGCGACCTGCTCGCACCCACCCAGCGACTGATATCGGTGTTTTTTATGTTGCTTCTGCTCCACGAGTTCGAGGAGTATGTTTTGCCGGGTGGCTTCCCTGCGGCGATGAACATCGGACTGATGGGCGAGAAAAAAGACTTTGGTAAATATCCGCTTAATGAGTTGAGTGCCTTTGTTGTAAATGT
>JAZOBZ010000048.1:0-10600 GCA_045596245.1 Alistipes sp.
AGAAGTTGCGCAGGAACGCATCCACCGTATAGGTGTCGGTGAGTACCGTGCCTAAATTGCCATCGTAGACATCCACCCAACGCTCCATAACCTCGTAGTTGGCCTCTTTGGGGGTGTGAACAGCCGCCTGGAACATAAAACATTCGTGTGCCATTGTGCCGATGGGGCGGATGTTGTACTTCATTGCAAGTGCAACGGTGGAGGTGCCTGTGAAGGTTGGGCAATGCTCTTTCATATACTCAATAACAAACTCCTCGGATAGTGCGCTGAAGCGGCGGCGCATACCAAAGTCGGCAAAATAGAGGTTGTGTTGTGAGGCGATGGCAACCTTGCGCTCCATTCGGGGAATCATCACCTCCGTAAGTTCATTGCGGGTCTGGTAGCCGTCGCCAATATGGCGATGATATAGCTCTGAGACAATTGCCAGGATGGGAATCTCGTAGAAGGTGACTTTATACATCGCCTCGGCAACCTCGATATGCAGGTGATGCTCGTTGTCCAGCCACACCTTGATTTTATCTGGTTCAAATCGGAATTGACAGAGCCACTCCCAAAAACATTTCGGAATGTAGTTTATGGTTTTTACTGCCCAATCAAACTCTGCTTGTTGCAAAGATAGGGTTGCGAGATTTGCGAACTCCTCTTTGAGAGCATCAACAAACTCTTCGGTATATTCGGTGTTGTTTCGGTCGTGAAAAGTGAAAGCACCCCAGGCGTTGGGATAATGCACCTGGTAGTAGTATGACATCGAAAATTTATAAAGGTCGTTTTCGAGAATCGAGCGAATTACCATAACTCTAATTTTATAGTGTTAATTTTTCTGTGCAAACCACATTTCGTTCTCGCGGCGGGCAGCAAAGGCCGAGTTAAAGCGAGCGGCTGCAAGGGTGTATTTTATGCCGTAGAAGCGGCGCACTTTTGTGGGGCAGACCACGATGCAGCGACCGCACTTTATACATTTTGTCTTGTCCACACCCTTTGGCGAGGCGGGGTCGATAGCTCCTGTTGGGCAGAGGCGGGCACACGCACCGCAAGCACTACATTTTTTCGATGCGGTAGGCCAAATTGGGATTCCGCCGGGTACTTTATATGGTCGGTTGCCAGGGAGTGATATCTCACCAAATCCTTTTGCGATCAACTCTGCGCTCTTCTTCGCAAAAGCCTTAATATCAGCCATATCATCCGTATCGGGACGAGTCTTGCCAACCTTTGGGAAGATGGAGTGCTGGGCAATGAACGCACCAGCCGAAACGGTACGGAAGCCCTGCTCGGTCATAATATCGTGCAACTCCAAAACGGCATCGTCATAGTGGCGATTGCCATATACTGCCACGACCACTGCGGGGGTATTGTTGCCCCTGAAACGACGCAGACGCTCCGCTGCCATCGCAGGCACACGACCTGCATATACAGGCACGCCAACAACCACGAGTTCATCGGCAGAAATTGCGACCTCGTCAGTTGATGTATCGTTGGTTATATCATAGACCTTAATCTCGCTTGAAAGATTTTTTGCCACCGCCTCAACCACTCGCTTTGTGGTGTAGGTGGCACTAAAATATATTGTTGTGACCTTCATATTGCGGTTATTTTCTCCAAAGTTACACATAATCTCAAAACAAAAAGAGAAAAAGCCGAAACTTTTTCTCTCTGTCCCATAGTAGTAACCTCTTACTACTCTGCCATCTTGCGACCTGCATCGTAGGCTCGTTGCAAATCCTCCTCCCAATGGGCATCGCGCCAGGTTTTGCAACTCGGGCTTCGGCTTGTCGATCAACTCGAATTTGCCGGGGGATATATAGGTGTAGGCGAGCATAATGTTTCTTTTAATAATCTTTGCCTTATTTCATTTACCAATACCTTTTTTCAAGGTACGATGATAATTGGAGGTATTTATCAGCAATAGGAGCAAATAGCCTTTGGGGATCAACTATAACATACTTACTTTGGTCTTTCAGCATACTTCTCCAAGTCTCTTCCATCCCCTTGCCCGAAACACGATATTTCTTATCCAGAAGGTCTTTATTGTCGTTGGGTATAACGTGAATATGAAGATAACCTTCGGCTACGAGTTTCTCCTCTTCACTATGTTTGATGATATTCTCTGCCCAGAGCGTCTGTCGCATCAGCTGATAAAAAGGCTCTTGATAATATATTGAGCCATAATAATTTCCCAAACTTTTCAGTTGAGAGGATGCGTCTGTTAATGCAGAGTATCTTCTTACTCTCTCTTGTCCCTTGCCATTCGAGCCTTTGTCTTCGTTCGGTCTATCTTCGTTAGACTTGTCCTCATTGCTGTAATTCTCTGTGTATTTCCACTCGATTGGTATTAGCCATCTCTTCTCATCGCCTCTATGTACCGCATATATAAATGCATCCACAGAGGTACAGTTTGAGCCTCTCGTAGACGATTTCTCGTTGAGATGATCCTCGGCAGATACCACCTCAAAACCGATATATTGAGGCTCTGCATCACATTTTACAGGGAGAACATCCACAAATTCATCCCGCACACCATTAAGCATTGCAAGCACCGCTTCTTTATCACTCATTATGGCGAAAAGATGGTTAAGACAAGCTATTTGTGATGACAATGTGTGCCCCGATGGTGTATTACCTCCCCACCACGAGATATTGTTGTCCTTGAAGTATTGAACAACACCCTCTCGTATTGGCTCGTAAAGATTATTCATACCATCTCGAAGAACAAATGCTCTTGGTGCACCCTTAAAATACCCATTGCCCTTATCGCCCGAAAAGATATCCGAACTCTTAATCAACGCCTCTTGGCGTACGTACTGACTATTTTTATATTTGCTCATATTTATATCATCAACATAATTCTACCTTCGGCCTTGACAAACATATGGGGATAGCGACAAATTACGGCATAAACTTGGTTAGATGTAACGGGTTGTCCATCCTTACGGATATGCAACCGTTGGCGATTTATCATCTCCGCAATCTGCTCCGTTCGCATCCCTCGGTTCTGACTTGCAAGGCAGTAAAGTATGGCTTCTTCAATTTTCATATGTCAAAGTTACGCATAATTCAAAAACAAAAAAAGAAAAAGCCGAAACTTTTTCTCTCTTGTCTCTTTGCCGCTTTCGCTCTGCTATCATAAACTCTTTCTATAGATGTAGGTCAGATAGTCGTTGGAGTCGGTTTTCCACTCGTCGCTCTTAAACTCGGCAACCTTCTCAAAGCCGTGATGGGCGTAGTAGCCGTGGTTGCACGATGAGTCGGTCCAGAGGTAGAGACTTTCGTAGCCCTCGCTTTTTGCCAATGCCACGACCTCTACAAGCAACTTTTTCCCGCAACCTTGCACTGCCGAGATAAAGAACGACAAATACAAATCCTTATCTGCCCGCATATGGCGATAGACCTTTGGTGAGGTCTTGCCGAAGTATTCACGCAGAGCCAACGCCTCCTCGCGCTGCTGCTCGTTGAACGATGGCATTACGCTATCCAACCACTCGTTGTAGCCGTTATCCTGCTCGATATTACCCGCAAGAATGCAACCCACCATCTTGCCCTCGTCGGTAATCTTAAAAGCGAATGGCGCACCATACCACCCGTAGCGGATGATATACTCGCACATCAGCACTCCGAACTCCTCGCCCTGACCGTTAGCAGCGTGACCGATACCCCAGACGGGATAAGCAAGCCGTGCCGCCTCTCGGATATCCTCTTCGGTAAATGTTTCTATTTTCATTGTCAATTGGTTTTTCGGGTACAAAGGTAGTGTTTTTTCGACACGGTGTTTGATGGGGAGCAAAATAGTTTGCTGCCAAAATTCGGAGTTTCTGTAAATTTTTGCTTATCTTTGTAATGGCTTATGGCTTTTGCCGTTGGGCCGTACATATTTGATTGGATATTTTTTGACGATTCTTCAACATCTAAACTTGGCGGTTAAGACTTTCAAGAAGAACGACAACAAAATGTCCACGCAAGGTCGTATATCCTACTACCGACTGGCTCGGTATATGCGATATATCTCCGGCGTGGGTGTTTGTGTTGCTTATTCTTGCGAGTGGGCAGCCAAGGTCGCACCAATCATATTCTGTAATAATCCAATCTTATACACGCCTTTTTGTCCTATAATTGACCTCTATATGCTAAATTTTGTTTAACTTTGTATAGTATCCGTAATAATTATAGAAGTACATTCTAAAAATAAATTACTACCTTTATACAAAATTTCAACTACTATGGCTAAATTCAATACAGCAGATATCGGTTTTGAAGATCAGATTTGGAAGGCGGCGGACAAGATGCGCGGCAACCTTGACGCTTCGGAGTATAAATCCGTGGTGCTTGGTCTTATCTTTTTGAAGTATATTTCGGATAAGTTCGAGGCTCGCTACAAGGCACTTGTCGATGAGGGCGAGGGCTTCGAGGAGGATAAGGACGAGTACACCGCCGAGAACATCTTCTATGTCCCTACTGAGGCTCGCTGGTCGGTCATCGCTGCGGCGGCTCATACGCCAGAGATTGGCACTACTATCGACAACGCTATGCGTGCTATCGAGAAGGAGAATCGCCGACTCAAAGATATTTTGCCCAAAAACTTCGCACGCCCCGAGCTCGACAAACGCCGCTTGGGCGTTGTGGTCGATCTGTTCACCAATATCAAGATGCACGAGCACGGGGACTCGAAGGATCTCCTCGGCCGTGCCTACGAGGACTGCCTCTCGAAGTTTGCCGAGGCGCAGGGCAAGTTGGCGGGCGAATTCTACACCCCTGCCTGCATCGTTAAGACTTTGGTTAATGTCTTGGAGCCCTACGCAGGTCGTGTCTATGACCCTTGCTGTGGCTCGGGCGGAATGTTTGTGCAGTCAGCAAAGTTTATTGAGAGCCACGCTGGCAATATCAACCAAATCTCGGTCTATGGTCAGGACTCCAATCCCACCACTTGGAAGATGGCACAGATGAACTTGGCTATTCGTGGCATCGAGGCGGACCTCGGACAATATAACGCCGATACCTTCTTCAACGACTGCCACCCGACCTTGAAGGCTGACTTTGTCTTGGCCAACCCACCCTTCAATTTGAGCGATTGGGGCGCGGACAAACTCGCTGACGATGTGCGCTGGAAGTTCGGTACGCCACCTAATGGCAACGCCAACTTTGCGTGGATTCAGCATATTATTCACCACCTCGCACCTATGGGCAAGGCGGGCGTTGTGCTTGCCAATGGTTCGCTGTCGAGCCAAAGCGGTGGCGAGGGCGAAATCCGCCGTAAGTTGGTCGAGGCGGATTTGGTCGATTGTATCGTGGCTATGCCATCGCAGCTGTTCTACACTACGCAGATACCCGTTTCGATTTGGTTTTTCAATAAGGCGAAGAAGCAGAAGGGCAAAACCCTGTTTATCGATGCCCGTAACCTCGGCACGATGGTTACCCGCAAACTGCGTGAGCTGACCGATGGCGAGCAGGGCGATATTATGCGTATTGCCAATACCTATAAGGCGTTTGCCGAAGGTACACTCGCCGATGAAAAGGGTTTTTGTGCGGTGGTTGATATCGCCAAGATTGCCGAGCAGGACTATATCCTCACCCCGGGCCGCTATGTAGGCATTGCCGAGCAGGAGCAGGACGCCGAGCCATTCGAGGAGAAGATGCAGCGCCTTACGGGCGAACTCGCCACCCTCTTTGAGCAGTCGCACACCCTCGAAACCGAAATCAAAAAACAACTCGAAAGTATTGGGTACAAATTGTAAGAGAAATAAATAATGTAAAACTATAATAACTACTAACTATGGCAAAACCTCGCGTGTTTGTAAGTTCAACTTACTATGATTTGAAATATGTGCGTGAAAGATTAGAGAAGTTCTTCGCTACATATGGAATGGACCCCATCCTTTTTGAGAGGGATAAAGTATATTATGACCCTAGTTTACCTCCAACCGAATCTTGCTATTCAGAAATAGAAACTTGCCACATGTTTATCTTAATAGTAGGCGGAAGATATGGTACTGTGCCCAAAGAGCAAGCTTCAGTGCCTATTGAATCACCATCATCGGTGACGCAAAATGAATATGAGAGAGCTAAAAAATTAAATATACCCACATATATTTTTGTAGACAAGAATGTATTTGTAGAATATAATTTCTACTGTAAAAATAAGGATAACAATCCTGCAAAACTGACTTTCCCGAACACTGACGATATACGGATATTTGAATTTATATCAACCTTTGAGAAAAAAGCAATCAAGGCGTTTGAAAGAATAGAAGATATAGAGAATTTTCTGACAAATCAATTATCTGGAATGTTGTTTAAACATTTGGAACGTATTAAGAACAATCAAGAGACGCAGGAAACTCAAGAAATTAAAACAACTATGGAGGAGATACAAACCGTATCTAACTCAATGAAAGAAATGCTCAATGCTATTGGTGAACAATTATTGCAATCCAATGGTGACAATAAATATAAAAAACTTGTAGAGAAGCAAAGAAAAGATATAATAGATTTGTTTTATACTATTTTTAGACAAGGATTCTCTTTATCTTTTACAGAACCAATGGAGGAGGAAAGTGACAAAATGGCAAAATATATCTCAAATGTTATTTTGAATAATGTATTTAAGAATAAGGATGTTCTACTAGATAAAGAAATAAAGTTGCCGAGTGGCAAAACACTTCGTATCGCACCATTATCGTATAGTCCTATTAAAAAAGAATGCATTAAACAGACTCAAGAGAAATATGAAAAGATTGATATAGATATAAATATTGCTGTTTTTAGAAAATCTCTTTTGCAGGTTATAGAAATATTAAAAGAACAAGATTCTCTCAATACATATTTTGAAGAGCAATTATACCATACAATTAAGAGGATGATTGATATTAATAATATTACAAATAAGCATACTCATAAAGTCGTTAGTTCTCTCCAAAAATAATTCTTATTTATGACCTCGTGGAAAACATATAAGTTAGGAGATATTCTCAATTTTAGAAGAGGACACGATTTGCCAAAGACCGAAATGGTAAATGGCGAAATTCCTGTTGCTGGTTCTAATGGAGTTATTGGCTATCATAATGTTTCTACACCTATTGAGCCTTGTATTACAATAGGGCGTAGCGGAAATGTTGGAACACCATATATTTACGACAAATGTTGGGCTCATAATACCGTTTTGTATGTAGATGATTTCAAAGGTAATGATCCATTGTATCTATATTATCTATTAAAAACTATTCCGCTTGCGTCTTATGGAGGTGGTAGTGCCGTCCCAACACTAAATAGGAATCATATACACCCAATCGAGATAAAACATACTCCGTCTTTGGAGAAGCAGCGGAGGATTGTGGGGATATTGGGTGCGATAGATGATAAAATCGAGAATAATCGCCGTATAAATACCAACCTCGAACTCCAAGCCCAAGCACTCTATAAACAATGGTTTGTAGATTTTGAGTTTCCAAACGAGGAAGGCGAGCCCTACAAATCATCAGGAGGCAAAATGGTAGACTCCGAACTCGGCCCAATCCCCGAAGGGTGGAGAGTGATAGGATATTGTGATGCTGTTGATATAAAGGGCGGAGGAACACCGCCAACAAACAATCCTGAATTTTGGAATGGCTCAATACCATTTTTTACACCAAAAGATGTTCCGTCAGATTGCTTTGCTATACACACGGAAAAAAGTATAACCGAAGCGGGTTTGTCTAATTGCAATAGTAAATTGTATGCAAAAGATACAGTGTTTATTACCGCCAGAGGTACAGTTGGCAAGGTAGTTATGGCGGGTTGTTTTATGGCGATGAACCAAACAAATTACGCTCTAATTGGCAAAAATGAATTGTCTCAATACTTTGTGTACTTACTAACAATTGCATTAGTAGATAGATTATTAAAAAAAGCTAATGGTGCTGTTTTTAATGCAATAACAACGCGAGATTTTGAAGGTGAGCAAATAGTACACCCGACCAATTTTGTATTGGGCAAATTTATTGATATTATATCACCACTTTACCAACAGGTATTAAGTATTGCAAAAGAAAACGAAACCCTCGCCATCCTCCGCGATACTTTATTGCCAAAATTGATGAATGGAGAGATAAAAATGTAAGAACTATGGATTCGTTAAAAATCATCACATTGGGCGTTGATTCTTTGATGCAAGAATCGGTAAATGTTGTTAATCCGCTGCGTGAAAATCATATTGATTGGTGGATTTTTAGTGCTGATATTTTGTCAGGATTATTTATAACCATAGTTGGAGGCGTTGTGGTATGGTTGCTAACTAATAAAGCATGTATCAATTTCAAAACAATAACCAGTTCTGTTAAGACAAAAAAATATGTTTCCAAATACGCAAAAGGTTCATTTATTTTTGATTATTCAAATAATAATGGCTCATACATAATAGGTGATGGGGTGTATCAATTTACTACGAAATGGAGTAAAGCTAGTAATACAAGCATCCATGCTTATAGTGATGCGCGTGATATTAAGGCAATTGGACTAATGAAGGGTGTTACTAATATAAGTGATATAAAAACAATAAACGCAGATTTTAGTTCAAGAGTTCGGACGCCTAGAATTGGAGATGTTGTTATCTGGGAAAACATAAACGGTTATTACGCTGCAACTAGAGTTATTCGCATACAAGATGACACAAGGGGCGATAGTGAAGATCTATTGGAATGTCAATATGTGATATACAAGTGACATATTACCAAAATTGATGAATGTAGAGATAAAATTGTAATAGATATGAGTAAATTATTGTGGAGGTATTTTATTTACTTTGTGATATTTATCACAATGGTGCAGGTATTTGAATACAACGGCACTCAAGAGTTGTGTACAAGATGGGGGCTCAAGATTAATTTTGCACCGTTAGGTGTTTATGCCCCATTATTTCTATCTGTACTGCTTATTGATATAACTTACCGCATCGGTAAGCGCCAGAATGAAATAGCAGAACAGCAGGCGGAATTACAGAAACAGCAATATAAAATAGATAAATTCAACCTTTACAAAGACTTACACCGAAATCTTTACAAGAGTAAGTGTATGCTTGAATCTATACTCCCTAAAATTTACGAATATTTTGTTGCTGCAGATAGGGATGTGCAAAAGAACTCTATTGATGATTATTTCGGTCAATTAACAGAACTGCTATTCAGTATTCAGAATGGAGTGTCAGATGTGATGTTGCGCGGAGATAAACAACTTGATGTTCAAGCTGTGTTAGATTTGGCAGGAAATGTAGGCCATATATTGATAGCTGCAACTCAAAAAGCACCTGTAGGAATGAACAGCTGGGACTGGGTTACAACTTTGATAAAAGGTGCAGATTTTCGCGAAAAACTCTCAATGGATGAGCAGGTAGAATGTCTTTTGTCTCTTTCAAAAGACCCAAACCTAAAAGCAGGGATGGAATTATTTGTAAAGCAATATAAAGAGGTTTTTGAGGGCGAAAACAATATTTTAGCGCAGTTACAACGCCTTTATAACGAATAATAATTACCTTTGTAAACACTAACCGTCACAAACTATGCACTTTACCGAGGCACATTTTGAGAATGCGATATTGGAGTTGATGCGTGATACGCTGGGCTACGATTATATCTACGGTCCAAGTGTGGAGCGCGAATACACCGAGCCGTTGCACATCGACCTTGTGCAGCAGTCGCTCTATGCCATAAACCCAACTCTGCCCCGCGAGGCGGTGGAGGAGGCAATCTCGAAGATTCGCACCATCGAGAGTGGCTCGCTTGTGCAGCGCAACGAGGTGTTCCACGACTATCTGCAAAATGGTGTCGAGGTAAACTATTTTGACGGCAGGGAGCAGCGTGCAACGCGTGTACGCCTCATAGACTACGACACGCCCCTACGCAACAACTTCACCGTTGCCAACCAATGGACCGTAGAGGAGCGTTCGGTGCGCAGAGCCGACATCGTGGTATTTGTAAATGGCTTGCCGCTGGTGGTTGTGGAGCTGAAATCGCCGTCACGCGAGAATACCGATGTATCCGAAGCATACGCCCAGTTGCGAAACTATATGATAGAAATACCGTCGCTATTTGTCTATAACGCATTCTGCGTAATGAGCGATATGGCGACCTCCAAGGCCGGCACCATTACCGCCGGCGAGGACCGCTTTATGGAGTGGAAAACCGTGGACGGCACGAGCGAAATAAACCGCTACGCAGCATTCGATGTGTTGTTCTCGGGGATGTTCGACAAGGCGCGCCTGATAGAGATTTTGCGAGGTTTTATCTGCTTCTCGAAGGACGAAAAGCAGAGTGCAAAGATACTCGCCGGTTATCATCAGTTCTTCGCGGTGCGCAAGGCGGTAAACTCGGTAGTCGAGGCGACACAAACCGATGGCAAGGGCGGTGTATTTTGGCACACGCAGGGCTCGGGCAAGTCGCTCTCGATGGTTTTCTTCGCCAAGCGTTTGCAAGAGGCGGTATCGTCGCCCACAATCGTAATTCTCACCGACCGCAACGACCTCGACGGGCAGTTGTACCGTCAGTTTGCCAAATGCGCCGACTTTCTGCGCCAGACACCGATACAGGCTGAGAGCCGTAAGCACCTCGGCGACCTGCTGCGTGAGCGCGAGGCAAATGGCATA
>JAZOBZ010000049.1:0-6829 GCA_045596245.1 Alistipes sp.
ACCTTATCGCGGCGCAAGCCAAATGGCGGTGCAGTCTGCGACTGTTTTATGGCGTCACGCCCTTGGCGTTCTATGGCGTAAGGCTTTCAGCCTTCTATGAGGAGCGCTTTCCGTTTTCCGTTTTCCGTTTTCCGCTTTCCGTTTTCCGTTTTCCGTTTTCCTCACTCCTAACTCCTAACTCCCCACTAATTAAAAGTTTCCCGTTTAGTTAAAGTAGTTTATTAGCTAAAACACCGTAACTCGCTGAAATACAACTATTTAGAACCCCAAAATCCCCCCCCCCGAAAAATTTCGGGGGAGGGATTTATCTCGCCAAAACCACTATTTGTGGTCTTCTATGGTGCAAAGGTATAAAAATAGATATAAAAAATACAATATCTTTATATTTTTTTTGAAAAAAAGTTTTGATTAACGCAATTTATCGGGAAAATTTATAACTTTGTACCTTTAAAGAAGTTATTCGCAGTTATATGTCGGAATATAGATATAAAATAGGTATTACGCAGGGCGATACCAACGGCATCGGTTGGGAGGTTATAATAAAGGCGTTGTCGCATCCTTCAATGGTGGAACTGTTTACCCCCGTTGTGTATGGAGCAAAGCATATTGCTGAGTTCTACACTCGTGGTTTGGAGGGCGTAGAGCCGTTGCGTTTTAATATCTGCAACTCGGCTGCCGAGGCTCGTAAAGGTAAGATAAACCTTGTGGAGTGCGGTGCAAAAGATGTACGCATAGAGGCAGGGCGTGCCACCGAGGAGTCGGCAAAACAGGCTCTCGATGCACTCGAAAAAGCAAATGCAGACCTCGTGGCTGGCGACTTGGCGGCTGTTGTGACTGCCCCTATAAATAAGGAGTCGATGCAGAAGGTTGGCTTCGGATTTACGGGACATACCGAGTATTTCGCATCGAAGGCAGAGGGCGAGCCGATGATGATAATGTGTAGCGAGATATTGCGTGTGGCGTTGCAGACGGTGCATATTCCTGTCGATAAGGTTGCAGAGTCGCTCTCGGCGGAGAAGATTACAGCTTCGCTTGTGGCATTGCGTCAAACATTAAAGCAGGATTTCGGGGTTGTAGAGCCTCGTATCGCGGTGTTGTCGCTAAATCCTCATGCAGGCGATGGCGGATTGCTCGGCTCGGAAGAGGAGCAGATTATCCGCCCTGCGGTGCAGGAGGCTGCAAATCAAGGAGTTTTGGCATTCGGACCAATGGCGGCAGATGGCTTGTTCGCCAGTGGTGGATACAAGAAGTATGATGCCATTCTCGCGATGTATCACGACCAAGGGCTTGCGCCATTTAAGGCGTTATCGCCTGATGGGGTGAACTTTACGGCAGGATTGAATGTAGTTCGTACCTCGCCTGACCATGGTACGGCATTCGATATTGCGGGCAAGAATTTGGCAGATGCACAGTCGATGCGCAATGCGATTTACGAGGCGTTGGATATTGTTCGCCGCCGTAACGACTACAAGTTTTGGAGCCGCAATCCTCTCGAACATTTCGAGCGCGAGAAGGGTAGAGATGTGTCGATGAAGGATTTGCAAGCCGCAGAAGAGCAGTAAATTCGTTCTGATTGGCTCTTTTTGCACGAGTGCTTCGGACGCCAAAATCCTCACATAGTCTTACTATGCTGCGGTTTTGTCGCCTTGCATCGCACAAAAATAGCTCAATCACCTCCAAATTTGAAGAAATGGAGTAGAGAGTAGTTAAAATAATTTTGCATTTTGCATTCTGAATTTTAAATTTTAACCGCGCAACTGAGAGGTAATCCGTCTCGTGATTGTGGAGCCTCGAAGGCGCAAAACATAAACAATTAAAAAATTAATAAAGCATTATGATTAAAGTTTCGTTTCCCGATGGCTCGGTTCGTGAGTTCGAGCAGGGGGTAACAGCCTACCAAGTTGCAGAGAGTATCAGCCCTCGTTTAGCTGCGGACTGTCTGGCTGCTTCGGTAGATGGTGCGACCGTAGATATGTCGCACGCATTGGCGCAAGATTGCGCAATCAAATTCTTTAAGTGGGACGATGCAGAGGGTAAGCACGCCTTCTGGCACACCTCTTCGCACCTCTTGGCAGAGGCGTTGCAGGCGTTGTATCCGGGCATTAAGTTCGGTATCGGTCCGGCTATCGAGCAGGGCTTCTACTACGATGTCGATTCGCCAACACCAATCTTGGAGGCAGACCTCGCAAAGATTGAGGCAAAGATGACTGAGCTGGCTCGTCAGAAAGAGGAGTTAGTGCGTACCGAGGTTTCGAAAGCTGACGCTCTGAAAACCTTCACCGAGAAGGGTGATGAGTATAAGTGCGAGTTGATTTCGGACTTGGAAGATGGTACAATATCGTTCTACACAAATGGTACATTCACAGACCTCTGTCGTGGTCCGCATATCCCACACACAGGTCATATCAAAGCTATAAAATTGACCTCGGTAGCGGGCGCATATTGGCGTGGTGACGAGAAGAATAAGATGCTCACCCGTATTTATGGCGTTTCGTTCCCTAAGAAGTCGATGCTCGATGAGTATCTCGCACTGCTCGAAGAGGCAAAGAAGCGCGACCACCGCAAATTGGGTAAGGAGTTGGAGTTGTTCACCTTCTCGCAGCGCGTAGGTCAGGGTTTGCCACTCTGGTTGCCAAAGGGTGCAGAGTTGCGCGACCGTTTGGAGCGTTTCTTGCGTAAGATTCAGAAGCAGTATGGCTATCAGCCTGTAATTACCCCTCCAATTGGAAACAAGGACTTGTATGTTACTTCGGGACACTATGCAAAGTATGGTAAGGATTCGTTCCAGCCTATCCACACCCCAATCGAGGGCGAGGAGTACCTGCTCAAACCGATGAACTGCCCTCACCACTGCGAGATTTATCGCAGCAAGCCACACTCGTACAAAGACCTCCCTGTTCGTTTGGCGGAGTTCGGTACTGTTTGTCGCTACGAGCAGTCGGGCGAGTTGCACGGATTGACTCGTGTGCGTGCATTTACCCAAGATGATGCCCACCTCTTCGTTCGCCCTGACCAGCTGTTGGAGGAGTTCGAGAAGGTTATGGATATCGTGCTCTACATCTTCAAGACCTTGAAGTTCGACAACTATACAGCACAGATTTCGTTGCGCGACCCTAACAACAAGGAGAAGTATATCGGCTCTGACGAGAATTGGGAGAAGGCGGAGTCGGCAATTATTCAGGCTTGTAAGGATAAGGGCATGAATGCTGTGGTTGAGTATGGCGAGGCTGCATTCTATGGTCCTAAACTCGACTTTATGGTGAAAGATGCTCTCGGTCGTAGTTGGCAGCTCGGAACTATTCAGGTGGATTACAACCTCCCTGAGCGTTTCGATTTGACCTATAAGGGTGCAGACGACAAACTCCACCGCCCAATTATGATTCACCGTGCGCCATTTGGCTCGATGGAGCGATTTGTGGCAGTATTATTGGAGCATACCGCAGGTAAGTTCCCATTGTGGCTCGCTCCTGACCAAGCAGTTGTACTCCCTATCTCGGAGAAGTATAATGCTTATGCCGAGGAGGTTGTTGCATACTTGAACGAGCGCGATGTTCGTGCGCAGATTGATGACCGCAACGAGAAGATTGGCCGTAAGATTCGTGACAACGAGTTGAAGCGTATCCCTTACCTCTTGATTGTTGGCGAGAAGGAGGCTGCCGAGCATACCGTATCTGTCCGCGCACAGGGCGAGGGCGATAAGGGCTCGATGACACTCGAAGAGTACGCAAAATATATGAACGACCTCGTTGCAAAAGAGGTAGAAGCAATATAAAATGCAAAATGCAAAATGCAAAATGCAGAATGCAGAACTGACGCAGCGGAATGAGAGCAGAGGGTGCTTGCACACTATGCCGAGTCGCAAGGAGGAAAAGCCCTCGGAGAGGGGTTAATGCAAAATGCAGAATGCAAAAAGGGTAATTTTTAATTTTTAATTTTTAATTCTTAATTTTTAATTTAGCTAAAAGCTAATGGCAGGATTCAAACCGTTTACGCCACGCCCGGCAGGAGCTCGTCCGGGCAACCTCCCTCCTCGCGGACGCCGTCCCGAGAAGGAGAACCCACATCGAATCAATGAAGAGATTACAGCTGACACTGTCCGCATTGTAGGCGACAATGTCGAGCCAAACCTCGTTGTACCTATCTCGAAGGCTCTGCAACTTGCAGATGAGATGGAGTTGGACCTCGTGGAGATTTCGCCTAATGCGCAACCTCCGGTATGTCGTATTGTCGATTACCAGAAGTTCCTCTATCAGCAGAAGAAAAAGCAGAAGGAGATAAAGGCGAAGCAGACCAAAATCGTTATCAAGGAGATTCGATTTGGTCCGCAGACCGATGACCACGACTTCAACTTCAAGTTGCGCCACGCCGAGAACTTTATCAAGGAGGGTGCAAAGGTTAAGGCCTATGTATTCTTCCGTGGTCGAAGCATCGTCTTCAAGGAGCAGGGCGAGATTCTTCTTCTTCGCTTTGCGCAGGCTCTCGAAGAGATTGCAAAGGTTGAGGTTATGCCACAGTTGGAAGGTAAGAAGATGAATATGATTCTTGCCCCAAAATCCAAGAAAAATTGATTTTAAGCAGCGGTAGCTGCGTTATACAAAAGTCCCGAGACAGGAAAATACGATAAGTATTCCCCTGCCTCGGGCTTTTTGCAAGCCTTGCTCACATCTACTTAAAGCCAATTTTTGTGATGGTGAATTCTATCTATCGTTTTTACTCTTTTTTAGCGTAGCGAAAGACAAGATATGCCACGAAATTCCTATCGCAAGTAGTGTCATCAATATCTGCGCCCACCACCACTCATCAACCACTGCAAAGATGCAGTAGCCTATTGTGAGCCACACCATCGATACCGATACAATCTTTACTCTCAAAGGTATGGCACGATGTTCGCGAAAATTACGGATATATTCGCCAAAGAGCTTGTGGTTGAGCAACCACTCGTAGAGTGCAGGCGATGCCTTAACCCATGCCGCAGCCGAGAGTAGCAGAAATGGTGTGGTAGGCAACATCGGGAGAAACATTCCCATAACTCCGAGCGCAAGTGATATGCAACCAACTATGATTAAAAATATCTTCATATTTGTGTCACAAAGATACAAAAATTTATATCTTTGTAGTACAAATATGGTCGATAATTGACAATTGATAGTTTATAATTAAAGTATATATCTAAAAATCAGAGTAATATGGAGAAAATTGGCATTGCTTGCGACCATGCAGGCTACGACATGAAGGAGTTTTTGACAGGTTATCTCTCTGCCAAAGGTTTTGAGGTTTTTGATTTCGGTTGCCATTCGGAAGAGAGTTGTGACTATCCGGATTATGCGCACCCTATGGCTAATGCTCTCGAAAATGGCGAGTTCCCACGCGCTATTGGCATTTGTGGTTCGGGTGAAGGTATGGCAATAACTTTGAATAAGCACGCCAAAGTTCGTGCATCGCTTGTTTGGCTGCCTGAGATTGCAAAACTTACACGCCAGCATAACGATAGCAATGTCTTGGTGTTGCCGGCACGCTTTATCTCGAATGAAGAGGCTGTGGCAATTCTCGAAGAGTGGCTCACAACTGAATTTGAGGGTGGTCGCCACGAACACCGCGTAGCGAAAATAGCTCTCTAAGCAGAGAATTAGTTATAGAGAAAGAGCGTACCCAAAAACTAATCGGGCACGCTCTTCTTCTCTCTTTTTACTCTTCACTATCTCCTTGGTCCCCACCAACCGCCTGATGAAGTGCCACGATTTACACCCACCGAGCCGGTTGACTCCTTGTAGTTGTAGTCCGACATCTTGGTCGAGCCTCTCTTACCGAAGTGGCGGAGGTTATAGACGAACTGCACCGAGAAGTAACGACCAATACAGCTGTTCCATGCATTCTGTGTATATCCCGAACCCGTAGTGCGGGCAAACGATGTATTTTGGTCGAAGATATCATTTACACCAATCTGTACTTCGCCACGCTTATTCTTAAAGACCTTGCAACCGAGATAGACATTGCACAAGACATAATCTTCGTTGTAACTATTCGTGAAACCGAGATACTGCACATACGATACGGCAGCAGTCAAGGTCAAACGCTTCAAGAATGTCCACTTGATATTACCATTTACCGAGTGGTTAAAATAGTCGTTCTTTGCGGTTTGACCAATGGTGTTCCACGCTTGATTATATGTACCTCGCCACGATACGGTAAAGTCGAGATTCTCCGAGATGTTGCTACCAAGGGTAATACCTGCATCGTATCCGATATTGTTGGCAAGGTTAGTCTGATATTTGTGGTCGATGATATTCTGCAATACATTACCGCTTTCCGGCGTGATATATATTGCGGAAGGAATACGGCTATACGATACACCACCCATAATGTTGAGGTTACATTTCATAAAAGACAATGGCACGCCGAGAGATACATGAGTGCGCAATGAGTAGTAACCATCGAGATTCTCATACGAAGTAACCTCCTTAGGAGTATATCGCTCGTTGTCCTTTGTAGGTACATCTTTGTCATCGAACTTATCGGGTAATTCCTCTCCCGAAGTGTTGTTCCAAGTGGAGGTCGAGATGTAGTCCTGTTGGAATTGGGTGTTGAACATCCACATAAAGGTAATACCCTTATCAACTTTCGAGAGGTTGTAGTGAGCCGAAATATTGTGTACGAATGCAGGGTTGATATCGGTGTTACCCACGCTCACATACTGCGGATTCGACACATCGAAGATATTCTGCAACTGCGTAACCGAAGGGTTATCTGCCCACGAGCGGAAGAATACACGCAGAGTATTCTCCTTGTTGAAGGCTACATTCGCCATTGCAAAGTACATAAAGTTGTTGTA
>JAZOBZ010000050.1:0-10271 GCA_045596245.1 Alistipes sp.
CCACGCAACATCACCAGGTAGGGCGAGTTGGGATAGAGGTCGGCAATGGCCTCGGCCACGTTGCGGTAGTGAATCACATCGCTCACACCATCGACCAGGTAGCGGTCGCCCGGCAGACGCTGATAGATGGCATAAACTGCCGCCAGCGAGGCCTTATGCTCGGCAATGAAGCGGAGCTGCTCACGACGGATGGCGTAATAGGTGTCGGTGTACTGCTTGATCAGTTCACCACGAGTATCCTCCGAGAGGGTGTTGTCGGCCAGCTTGCGGGCGATGTCGTCCAACTGCTGGGCACCTGCCACGAAGGGCTGATAGAAGGTGCGCACCAACTCCGACTCCTTGGAGCCCTCGACGGTGTAGTTGCGGGTGATGTTGCCCACCGAGCTGACCGTCAGGCGGTCGCCGGCACTCAGGAACAACGGAATGCGCTCGCCCTCATACAAGAGGTTGTAGATGGCCGGACTCTTGGGACCCTCCTCGAGGGTGAAGAGGTAGTTGCCTTCGTTGTCGAGGGCTGCGGTGTCGATGATGCTCTGCTGCATCATCGAGACCTGCTCGAGGTAAATCTCCTTCTGCTCGCCGGCCGCCATACGACCTGCGATTTCCACTTTTGACGATTGGCAACCGACAAGCAAGGTGGCTGCGGCGGCCAGACCAATGATGAGTTTATTCATAAGTAAAGTTAGCGTTTCTTACGTGTTAATAGAGCAAAGGTAGCTTTTTTTCTCAAATAACGCACATTTATTTGCCCGAATTGCGCTGATGACCGCCGTTTTTGGCGAAATTACGACCGTGACCGGGAGCCGTGTTGCGCTTTTGGCGGGCATTTTGCGGCGTGCGGCCCTTCGCAGGACGTGCCGAAAGGTACTGTTTGTAGTCGCTTCGGAGTTGATTGAGCGCCTCTTCGCTCAGCGAAATAACACCCTCGGACATCTCGCGCAGGTCTTTGGCGATGACCTCGTTGTTGGGGTGCTCCTGGTTGTACTCGAAGCTCTTGGCACGCATATAACGAGCCACGTTGTCGATGGCCTCGGCCGTACGTTCGCTCGCCCCCTCCTCGGCCAGACGGCGCACCATACGCTCGATATACTTGCCGTAGTGCTTGTGGCGGATGCGACCTTGCGAGTAGCTCAGTTGTCGGGGTTGAATGGTCAAATCCTCACGCGAAGGACGGGGATATGGCGAATCGACATCGAGCTGAAAATCAGACATAATAAAGAGGTGATCCCACAGTTTGTGGGTATAGTCGGCCGTGTCACGCAACAGCGGAAAAAGGTTGCCCATAACGGCAATGACGGCACGGGCCTGACGGTTACGCTCGTGACGATCTTCGATCTCCATAAGCGAGTCGATCATCTCATGAATGTGGCGTCCGTACTCGGGAAGATAGAGCTTGCGACGTGTGTAGTTGTAATTCTTTTTCATTCGGTTTTGACAATGGGGAGGTGATTCGTTTTGGCGCAAAAGAGCTGTATTCGATGGCTTCGGATAGCACTTCGAGTCTTCTACTGCTCCCCCTTTTAGGCCGCACACCCCATTGGGTATTGACGGCGAGAATTTGTAGTTTTGATGCACAAAAATAGCGAAATTTTAATTATTTACAAATTATGACCCGGGTTTTGATAGTTGACCATTCAAAAAGTATGCGAAACACCTTGCGTGAGCGTTTGGAATACGAAGGGCTGCAAACCACCACCGTCGAGAGCGACGAGTTGGCCCAAGGAATCCTGCGCCGCCACCGCTTCGATTTGATACTCACCGACTGCCCACCCACCCTCGATGCGGACCTGCCGTTCATCGTCCTCTCGAACGAGGCGACCATCGAGGCGGCTGTGGAGGCCGTCCGAAGTGGAGCCGAGGATTTTCTGCCCCGCCCCATCGATATGAATCGCCTCTTGGGGGCTATTCGGCGGGTGGTGGCGAGCCACGAGGGCGAGCCGACCCCTACCCAACGACCTGCAATACGTCGGGCACGCACCGCCAAGCCGAGCGGAGCAAGCGAGGCCATCATCGGCTCGTCGCCCCAGATGCAACACCTTCGGGCCTTGATCGAAAAGGTGGCTCCGTGTGAGGCGAGGGTGCTCATCACGGGCGAGAACGGCACCGGCAAGGAGCTGGTTGCCAAGCACCTGCACGCCGCAAGCCCTCGGGCCTCGGCTCCGTTCATCGAGGTGAATTGCGCTGCCATCCCCTCGGAACTTATCGAAAGTGAACTCTTCGGCCACGAACGTGGCGCCTTCACCTCGGCCATCAAACAGCGCAAGGGCAAGTTCGAGCTGGCCGATGGGGGCACCCTCTTTATGGATGAGATCGGCGATATGTCGTTGGCCGCCCAGGCCAAGGTGCTACGCGCCTTGCAGGAGCGAAAAATCTGCCGTGTGGGGAGCGATCGGGATATCGAGGTCAATGTGCGAGTCATCGCCGCCACGAATAAGGACCTCAGGGAGGAGATTCGGCGGGGGAACTTTCGGGAGGATCTTTACCACCGCATCGGAGTGGTGGTGATTCGTGTACCGGCCCTTCGGGAACACGCCGCCGATATCCCTGCCCTGACGGAACATTTCCTGCAACAGATCGCTTCGGAGTACCACCACGACGTGAAACCCATCGAGCCCGCAGCCCTCACAGCCCTGCAAGAGAAGGGGTGGAGTGGCAACATTCGGGAGCTTCGCAACGTGGTTGAGCGTTTGACAATTCTTTCGGGCGAAAAAATTACCGCCTCCGACGTACAGCTCTATTGCTAAGGATATGAGCACGTTACGACCGTTTTACCAAGATGCGGCGCTAAATTTTTGAAATTTTTTTACGAAATTATTTGCACAATTGCCAATTTCGCCCTACATTTGCATTCGCAATTCGGCACCGTAGCTTAATTGAATAGAGCATCTGACTACGGATCAGAAGGTTACAGGTTTGAGTCCTGTCGGTGTCACAAGCGCAGGCGATCTTCGAAAGAGGGTCGCCTGTTTTGTTGTTGCCCATATCGCCCAAAAACAACCGTTACCCGACGCACGATCTTGCACATGGGTAAACATTGTAATTTCCGAATAATCAACATGATGCAATATGTTGTGCGAGATATTGTTAGATTGTGAACCGCTCGCCAAAATCGTATATTGGGATTGTCGTTCTCGCTGTTCAGAAATTCGGCCTCAAAAAGTGGATAGAGAAAAGTTGTCGCAATGAGCTGATTGGCATCAATTAGCAAACATTACTATTGCTCTTATAGTAAATATTATAGAGTCTTTCGGAGGTTAATCTTTTAACACTCAAGCGACTACGCAAAAGCGAACAGAGTATATATGTCATCTTTGAAGAGTGATTTATTTGTGCAGTTTAGAGCCTTTTATAACAAAGAGTTTACAAGACAGAAAGAAGTTATCGACAAGTTGCTAAACTTAATACGGGTATTTCTGTTTTAATGTTGCAATCACATCATCAACGCTTTGTGTTTTAAGCATATTCAATATATCTAACGCCAATCTACATTCTCGTTTAACAAAATCTCGCTTTGCAGAATTTATTTTCTCTTCTAATAGCTGTTCTAAAATACTATTTGTTAACTCTGAATAGCCCTTTTTATAGCTGTCAGTCATAGCATTCAAGATTCGTATGTTAGCCTTTATAACTTCCAGTGAAATCTGTTCAATATTGCATCTATCAATGTATGTTTGTATCTGCTCTATGCCATTGTTTACTATCGCCAAACTATCGTTAGATTGTAATATAGGTTGTTCTGGCTCATTGTGTACACCTTTAGTATTATGCAGTCTGTTGAATTTGTTTACATTCTGCTCAAATCTAACATTAATATTCCGTAGTTCTTTAGCACTAATATAAATACAACCGCCATTTGCAAAATATAAGCACATTGTCATCAATGATACGAGAATGCCTCCTTCATAATACACAATGAATGGATAGCTATTCAGTACGATAAGGATAGCATTTGTAATAATAGATAACCACAGAAGAATTTTGACTTGCCTTATCTGCTTATCCTTATTTGTTGCACTAAATTTCCACTGGCTATCTATTTTGTCATCTATTAGCATGCTGGATGGAACGAGAAGACATAACTCTAGCATTCCACAAATTAGTACAGAAAAGAACATCCACCAATCCTCATAACAATATAGATATGCGCCTAAAATAGGAAAGCCGAGCGCAAATAGCGATGCAATCGATTGAGCAATAATAGCATTCGTAAACTTAAAAGGGGTCGCCAATGTTAGTTCTAACTCTTCTAACTCTTGTAGTTCTCGTGTTGTCAGAGGTCTGTGTTGAGATCGCGGTTGTTGGGATTTTCTGTAAATATAATCAGCCCCTACCAAACCACCGAGTAGCAGGCTTTTCGTAACATTATCAGCAATCTTTGAACCTGCTTTGAAATTACGATTAAGTTGAGCACCAAATATATTTCTACTTTTGAATCCCATGCCTAGCACTAATTTTTACTTAACAAAAGTACAAAATAAATACATCTCTAACAAACGAATAGTGGAATAATGCTTATCTTTGCTGAAAAGATAAAAAATATAAGCATATAAAAAACGAGAATATATTTATTACATGTATGCAGATAGCACGACATTATAGTAATTAAAAAATAAGAGTTAATGTTTATTGTGAAATAATTTGTTTTTGTTATTTATGTGATTTATATTTGTAAGAAATAAATGAAGTTATGAAAATTCGTATAAGGTATTTTATACTTATCGTTGCAATTGTATTTATATGTGCATATTGTATCGGATGTAAATTCCCAATATTCAGTTTGATATATACAGTGAATGACGCCCCTGTGGATCCAGGAGTCCATATCGGAAATTTTATCAATCTTTTTGTTTGTATTGGCAGTTTTTGTGCGGTTATTGTAGCTCTATTCAAGGCGGAGCTACAAGGTCTCTTTAAAAGTGTAGAATTGTCCTTTAAATTTGCCCATTCAAGTGCATGTGAGGTATTGGCAGAGGAAAGTACAGACACTCCGAAAGCGAAGTTATATTACAATGATTTAATAGTTACTAATAATGGCAATATTAATGCCTTAAATAGCCAAATACAAATTGATACAATTGAATTTAAGCGAGATCAAGATGTGCATAACACATCTATACCTATTGATAGACCTAAGTTGCGATTAGGAACGGATGAGATTACATTTATATCTGCGAATGGAGGATACAAACGAATTAGACTTTTTTCTATTACATCTTCACAAGATCCGGATGGAAATATTAAAAACAATTTGAAGGTGGGAGAAAATACTATTCCATGTGATTGTGGCGGAACTTGGATGATCAAATGTTGTATTAATGTTGAAAATGCTAAGCCATATAACATTAACTGTGAGATAAAGTGGGATGGCGTATGGCATAGTAGAATTAATGAAATGCAGATTGTGTCAGAAATAAAATAATAAAATAGTTATGGGTAAGTTTTATCAAATATCATATGACTGCAGATCAATAGATAAAGATGAATTAATAAAAGATCGTATTAAACAATTTGGGGATTATTGTAATATATTCCCTGGTGTTTGGCTGATATATACCGATATCTCCGTGCAGGATGTATATCAAAGAATAACTAATGAACAATTTGAAGAAATAGCGTTGTTAGTATTAAGGTTAGATGTTACGGCTTATTGGGGTCGTATGGATAAATCTGTTTGGGATTGGATTAAGCAGAGCAGAGGCTGATATCCAGCGATTTAGATGTACTCACTTTGGTAATGATGAAAATAAAAGTAATGATGCAAAAAGTGGCGCTTGGATAAAAATATAAGTATCTGAATTTTTGTAAATTACAGCGATATTTTAGAGATTAGTAGAAAACGGTTTCTACTAATCTCTTTTTTTATGGCAAAAAGGCGCAAAATTCGATGTCCTCGTTGTGGGGATTTAGACACGGTTAAAAAGGGTAAACGAGCGGGATATTCTCGTTATTTCTGCAAGCATTGTAACAGTTATTTTACGGATCGTCGGCCTCATATCAGTGAGCGAAACATGTTCGTTTGGTTTGAGCATTGGAGTGAAAATAGGTGATTTTCTGTAAAGTTCCAAATTCATCTAGCGGTTTACGAGCCAACCTGTTAGGATTGTTTATTGTACACCATGAGTATATTAACTAAATTTTTCGCGCTGCATAGCTATATTTAATTTTATCTCTCTCCATATTTCTCCACCAACTCCAACTTTTTGATTCGGGAGGTTATAGCGCTTGGCTTGCGTTGGAAATAGGCAGCAAGCTCTTTGGTTGTTGCACCCTCACACCACATTTGGGTTAGCTCTAAATCATCTTTCTCTGTCCACGGCTTGTAGGCATTGGGATACTCCTGCTGGCAAGCAAATACCGAGTATGTCGGTGTTCCTGTTAGCTGCTTATCCGCTTTCAAATATTTCTTCAACCGCTTGACATCCTTGTCAGAAATGTATGGCAAACGGCGAATATCCATATTATCCGTTAGGTCGTTAAGCTTGACCGCCACGGCCAACGGATTCTCCTTGACACGAGCAATAAACTTGTCATATGGCTCATTCTCCGACAATTTGGTAACACATCGCAGTGCCTCGATAACCTCCACCGAAAAGCCCTCGGCGGCAAGGCGTTCAAAGGTCCAATCGGTGTCCTCTACAACATCGTGCAGCACACCAACAATCTTCTCCTCGGTAGTTTTCCCCGCTGCCATTACACGCAATGGGTGACCGATATAGTCATTCCCCGCCTTATCAAACTGCCCACGATGTGCCTCGGTTGCTATCTCTATTGCCCGTTCAAGTGTACTCATAAGATTAATTATTAGATGCTCTTTTACAAAGTTACGAATTATTTCTGTACTAAGGGAGTGTAATAGGAGAAACTTATATCTATTCCCCAATAATAAATCGATATTTTCCCAACTGGAGACAGTTAAAAGAAGAGTTGAACGAGTTTATAGTATAGGTTTTATTATTCGTAAAACTGCTAATTGATAATACAAGGAGCCGAAAGGGTTCCTTGTATTATATGCATCTGTTGAGGTCACTCTGCCATTGAGGCTGAAGCCTCGTGCCGCTTAGTTTGGCGGATGTCTCGTTGCTCACTATTTGGGCAACAATGTGCGCGAAAATTTGGGTGTTGGTGAGTTTGTCGCGAGAAAAAAGAAAAACGAGACTCGAGCCCACGTGCGTGGGCAAAGTTCGCGAGTTGTTATTTACACCCCCTGCCCCTGAAAGGGGAGCTTTGGGGTCGCTACGGGCGAGTCTCGAATTCAAACAAAAAAAGCAGCCCGATTGGACTGCTTTTCTTCGTTTGAGCGGAAAACGAGACTCGAACTCGCGACCCCAACCTTGGCAAGGTTGTGCTCTACCAACTGAGCTATTTCCGCAACACTAACATCTTAATTTTACGACTACAACCTTTCGATTGCGAGTGCAAAGGTACACCATTTTTTCTATTCTGCAAACTTTTTGCGAACTTTTTTTGAAAAAATTTTATTTTTTCTATCTCGTCTGTCCCCCGAAAAGCCACCCACATACCACATAAACACCTGCTACACAAACAAATATATCACTAAAAACAAAATGTCACCACCCGACCCCATAAACATAAAAATTTTTCTGCTCCCCTCACAAATCATAGCCAACACCCCACCAACCACCTCCCAACAAATACCAACATCCACACGCCTCGCAACCCCAAAAAAATATCACGTTTGGGTCAAATCGACTGTTTTACTCAAAATTTTTGGGAAAATGCATCTTCGTTTTCGATATTTTCTATATCTTCGTGTCGTAATTTTAGGACATACCCCAAGTCCAAGTCAACCGTGTATAAAACATATACAGCTAACAAATGCTCGACATAGACGTTAAATATATTACCAGTCGGGAGCCATTCGAGGTAGATTGCCGCGATCAATCTCTCGGCGATTGTCTGACGATGTGCTATCTTATCAAGGGTCGTTGCACCATCAAAAGTGGCAGGCAGAGTGTTGATATATCGCCCAACAACAGCTACATCATAGATATAGACAACATAGCTCGTCGCAAGCTCTGCTTCCCCGAGTTTATGGGCAACTACGCCGAGGTAATCATATACATTCACATCGGCACCCCTACATCGCACTTTTGCCGTGCCGACTGGCGACTGGCCCAAGCCGTAGCCATGGGCATATCGAGCAACGCACACATCGGCAGGCTGGCAGCCGATTGCTGTCTATCTATCTCCACCTTCAAGCGACGTTTCCGCGAGCAGTACTACCTCTCGCCACATCGTTTGTTTGTGGAGTGCAGGATGGCACTTGCCGGCAAGATACTTATCAGCACACCTCTGCGCATTGTCGATGTGGCCATGATCTGTGGCTACTGCAACACCTCGCACTTTATCCGTCACTTCCGTCTTCACTACCACACCACTCCCACCTGTTACCGACGCTTACACGCCCTTCGACCTCACAAATAACCGTGTCACCGCGTCAACCCCACACCTCGAGCCACAGCGGGCATATAACAGAGCGGTAGCCAAACGTGGAATCGGAGCCTAAACCTCCTCGTCACACATCTGGCTACCCTGACTAATGCTTTAATTATGCTTCGGCCGTCTACATATCAACCTTCCACAAGCCGTGAAGGTTGCAGTACTCGTACACAGCCTTTATCTTTGAGCCACAAGTACATACCACCGCCTCGGGCTTATCCTTCAGGTCTACGCGGATGCCACCATCCTCGGTCTCGACATAGATAAAGGCTATGTGGTGGTCGGGGGTCATCGGGTGTGCCACGCTGCCCACCTCAACCTTGATATGGTGGTCGTCGATGCGTGTTACTACGGGGACATGCTTCTCCGTTGCGGCATCTACGGTGTTGGGCACCAGCTCCTCCATGGGCTTGCCACAGCATACAATAGGTACTCGTGAATCTACCAGCTTAACTACTACGTTGCCACACATCGGGCACTTATAAAATTTCGTTGTCATAATCTTTTCAGTTTTTATGGTTTAACCTCTCTTGGGTTTTGTCACTGCAAAGATAGTGCAATTTTTTCTATTTGTCAAATTGATAATTTTTACAGTGCTATAAGTAAATATTATATCAAACACTCTACTCAACAAATATCACCTCGCTACCCGTACACGGCACATAGATAGTCGACGAGCTCAATTTGCGCTCGCACGAGATGCTATACTGCAGATCCTGGCTCTTCAGGGGGATGTATAGTTCGGCATACCCCTCACCGTCGGTGACGGCCTCAACGCCATGTATGGCGACTCTACAGCCCGACACCTTGCGCATCGCGGCATCGCGCAGCCTGAAGCGCACCACGCCATATTGCAGCGTGTCGCGCTCGATGTCGAGCACCATGCTGCGGCTCAACGGCACCACCACGTCGCCGGGGCAGTACCCCTCGCCCGAGAATGTCACACGCACCTCGCGACCCACCATACTGCGCGGTATATTTGGGAAGATCACCGCCTCGTCGGCAGATACGAGCCTCTTTGTTATCGTGTCATTGTCGAGGTAGAGCGTCACCTCGCCCCTCTGTAGCTGCGGCAACTTTGCGTTATGCTCCGTTAACTCGTTAAGTGCCACCCCCACATCTATGGGTCTGTTCATCGACCACGCCGCCACCACAGAGACCACGGCCAACACCATAAGCAGCGTATATGTCAATATCCGCTCGGCGAGTTGTCGTTTATGGCGTTGCCATAGTGTATCGAACTCTATGCCGAGCATCTTTGTTATAAGCTGCACATAGGCCCTCTCGCGGTTGAGGTACCCCCACCTGAAGTTCTTTTCGTTGACATTGGGGCCGAGTACACCTGCGAGGCCGAGCTCCGCAATTTTGGGGTTGTAGCACTCGGTATCGGGGTCACCGCTATTGGGCACACCATCGACTATAAAGAGGTATATATCCTTGCTGCGCCCCAGGCTGTAGAAGTACTCTATCTCCTGTGCCACCCACCCGGATTTTGCCGAGTTGGGCGAGCATATCACCACGAGGTTGCGCGAGGCCTTCAGACGCGCCTTCAGCTCATCGGTGAGCTCGCCGGGCTGTATATCTGTTGGCGCGAAGAATACGGGCCTCATCGGTTTGCGCTCAAGGCCTCTTTGGCTGCATAGTGTTGTTGGCAGACGATAGCTCTCGAGCTTTCGCTGCAGCCGCTTGCCCCACCCCACATCTTTGTGGTTGTAGCTTATAAATGCAAAGTATTGATATTGCATACCCATAACTGATTTTGCTATACAAATTTTACCTTTTTATCCTTTGATTAATTGCTCTAATCGTGC
>JAZOBZ010000051.1:0-10673 GCA_045596245.1 Alistipes sp.
GTGAGGAGAACTCCCTGCCCGGTGAAATTTGGGGCTTGTGTGCTTTCAATAACGGCGATGAAGCTCGATTGAACGCCGCCAAGCAGTTCATCCGCTACTTTGCCGATGGCGAGGATAACTCTTTGCTCGATGTGTTGGTAAATCCCGATTCGCCAAATGCAGACCGAGGTCTTATCAATGAGTCGCTTGCAACAGAGGTCGATAGAGCGTTGGAAACCCTCACCGAGCGTGAGCGCGATATTATCCGCTACTTCTTCGGTATCGGTTGCTCGGAGATGACCTTGGAGGAGATTGGCGAGAAGTTCGACCTTACTCGTGAGCGTGTTCGCCAGATTAAGGAGAAGGCTATTCGCCGCCTGCGCCACTCTTCGCGCAGCAAACTTTTGAAGTCTTATCTCGGATAGAACAAGATATTACAGATAGTAAAAAGTGGTGCAATTGTGCCACTTTTTATTTTTTTACCCTCGCAGATTGATATAATTCTCAATTTTTTAGTAACTTTGTGCGTTTATAGATATAAACGCGCAGAAGTTATGGAACAAAATATATTTAAGCGTTGGAATCGAATTGTCGGCTGGGTGGTATTTGCTATCGCTGCAACAACCTATCTGCTGACTATTGAGCCATCGTCATCGCTCTGGGATTGTGGCGAGTTTGTAGCCACTTCGTACAAGTTGGAGGTAGGACACCCACCGGGTGCGCCACTCTTTATGCTCTTGGCGCGTATTGCCACGCTGTTTGCGCCATCAACACACTATGTACCACACATGGTGAATGGAATGAATGCCTTGGCAAGTGCCTTCTGCATTCTGTTCCTCTTTTGGACAATCACTCACATCGCTCGCCGACTCTTTACTCGCGAGGGTAAGCCGCTAACTACGGCAAACGCTATTGCAGTACTCGGTGCAGGTGCAGTTGGAGCGTTGGCTTACACCTTCACCGATACATTCTGGTTCTCGGCTGTCGAAGGCGAGGTCTATGCGCTATCGTCAATGTTTACGGCACTCGTTGTATGGTTGATGTTGCGCTGGGAGGAGGAGGCTGACGAGCCTCACGCGGCACGATGGATTATCCTTATAGCCTATCTGATGGGCTTGTCGATAGGTGTGCATATCCTGAACCTGCTGACTATCCCTGCGTTGGTGTTTATCTACTACTTCCGCAAGTACAAGAACATCACCCTCAAAGGGCTGTTCCTCGTAACACTGTTGGCGTGTGCGATACTGCTCGTCATTAACGGTATCATTATCCCTTACACCGTATATCTCGGTGCAATGGTCGATGTATTCTTCGTTAATACACTCGGCGCACCTGTAAATATGGGTATTGTGGTCTTTGCCTTTGCAATGTTCGCACTGCTTGGCACTGCAATATATATTACCCACCGCAAAGGTTATCGCATCTGGAACTTGGTTGCGGTATGTGTTACGATGATTATGCTCGGCTTCTCTTCGTACGCCTCGGTAACGATTCGTGCAGCGGTAAATCCACCGATGAACTCGAACAATCCCGACAACCCTACGGCGTTGTTGTCGATGCTTAATCGTGACCAATACGGTAATCGCCCGTTGTTGTATGGTGCATCGTATGCTGCACCTGTGGAGAGCTACACCGAAAAGGAGTTCTACCACTACAACTCTGAGAAGAAGCAGTACGAGAAGCGCACTACGGTTGATGACTATGTCTATCCCGATAAGTTTATGCATCTCTTCCCTCGCATGTGGAACTACATGAAGAAGGAGCAGGACTACAAGCCTTGGGCGGCATATCGTACAAAGATGGACTTTGTGCGCAACGAAAACGGAGAAATAGTCTATAACGAGAGTGGTAAGCCTATGCGCGAGGAGGTTTTGGACTTTGGTCGCAAGGTTTCTTATCATGATGGCGAATATAATCGCACAATCGTTGAGCCTACTTTCTTGGAGAATTTAAACTTCTTCTTCGCCTACCAGCTCAACTATATGTATTGGCGTTACTTCCTCTGGAACTTCGTTGGTCGCCAAGACGATATTCAGGCAGATGCGGTAACGATTACAAACGGTAATTGGCTTACGGGCATCAAGGCGATAGACTCGGCATATCTTGGTCCGCAGACCAATCTCCCTCGTGAAATGGAGAACAACAAGGCGAGAAATACCTACTATCTGTTGCCGTTCTTGTTGGGTATTATCGGTCTGATTTACCAACTCAATCGTGACCCTCGCAACTTTACCGTTGTGATGTGGTTGTTTGTGATGATGGGTATTGCGCTGGTTGTATATTTCAACTCCTCGCCGGGTGAGGTGCGTGAGCGCGACTATGTATATGCCGGCTCATTCTACGCCTTCTCGATGTGGATAGGTTTGGGCGTTTTGGCTCTCTACGACCTCTTGACAAAGGCGTTGAAAAAGCACCACAAAGTGGCAGCAGCCACCGCTACTGTATTGGCAATGGCAGTGCCCGGTATTCTTTGCGCACAGAATTGGGACGACCACGACCGTTCGCACCGCACAATGGCGCGTGATTTGGGTTACAACTACCTCTCTTCGATTGTCGAGAAGGAGGGTGTAAGTCCGATAATTGTAAACTATGGCGATAACGACACCTTCCCGTTGTGGTTCAATCAGGAGGTTGATGGTGTGCGTACCGATGTGCGCATTATGAATTCGAGCTACCTCGATGGCGAGTGGTATGTCGATGAGATGAAGTGCAAGGCGAACGATGCCGAGGGTATTCCGTTTTCGTTGCCAAGCCACAAATATACCTTCGTGAACGATTGGATTCCGGTAAATTCGCAGATTGACCGCGTGGTCGATGCCAAGCAGGTTATGGAGTTTGTACGCAGCGATGACCGCCGTACAAAGATGGACCTTGGCTATGGCGAGCCTGCCGACTATATCCCGACAAAGCGCATTGCTCTGCCTGTGGATAAGGATGCGGCTATCGCTTCGGGCATTGTGGCGGAGAAGGATAGAGATTTGATGGTCGATACCGTCTATATCAATATCAACGCTACATCGCTCTCACGCTCGGAGCTGATGTTGCTCGATATGCTTACGCACTTCGATTGGAAACGCCCGATATACTTCACGCAGGTCTATGTGTTGCAGAAGTTCGGCTTGTTGGACTACTTGCAGTTTGATGGCTACGCATACCGCTTTGTGCCGATTCTTACGCCGTACAAAGATTCGTGGAGCATCGGTCGCATAGATGCCGACTACGCCTATGACAAGTTGATGAATACGATGCGCTACGGCAACCTCGCTGATAAGCGTGTCTATGTCGATTACTTTACGCAATACAACCTCTCGGTATCTCGTGCGAGGGAGGCATTTGCGCGTGTTGCCCGCGAGTATATCCGCAGAGGCGATGCGAAGAGCCTTACTCGTGCCGAGGAGTTGCTCGACAGAGGTTTGGCGGTGTTGCCGATAGAGCAAATCCGCTTCTCGGAGGCTAACACCTTCCCATTTATCGAGTGCTACTACGACCTCGGCTTGAACGAGAAGGGCGATGCGTTGCTGTTGGCGTATGGCGACAATCTTATCGACTATATCGAGTACTACTTGCAGTTCGAGGGTATTCAGGGCGACCTGGTGGCAGATATTATGTATGACCGCCTCGATGAACTTTCGCGCCTCTACTACCTCGCAGCCTACTACAACCGTGAGGATGTGGTCTATGGCATAAACGAGTACTACCGCACGCTCGGCGCAGAGGATAAGGACCTTATCCTCACCCAGCGCGAGAAGGACTCGCTCGGCATTCAGGGAAAACAGAGTTTTAATTGACAATTGAAGAATTGACAATTGACAATTAAAGGTATTTTTATTTAATATTCAGCCCCTAAATTAGGGGGACAATACTTTATAATATATTCCTCCCCTAAGTTAGGGGAGGTGGCTGAAAGCCAGAGGGGTATTTAGTTTTTCGGTCTTTTAGCCGTTAGCTATTGGCCATTGACTTTAAGTGAGATTAGAGAAAATAGGGAGTTTAGCTATGCTATTCTCCCTAATCTCATTAAATTCCCTACACGACCTATATCCCTACTGCCGGGTATCGTTTTCGATACCCGAGAAGGTTAATGGGCTTAATCGCCAGAGCAATTAAAGAATCGAGCCTGTCTAACAAGTTAGACACGCTCTTTCATACCCCCCCCCTCAGGTTGTTCCTGTAAGCCTTTGTGTGCCAACATCTTCCAATTTAGGTACTCTCCCGTAATGATACAACCATTCTTGGCAGCCTCTTTTTCGGAAGTGAATAACACATTATTTCCGAATTAACTGATTGACAAAGTGTTAAGTTGTTTAGTGGTGTAACGACTTTTCGTTAAAAACCCGTTTAAACCTTTTTTTTACGAGGATTCTACTCTTCTCATGTAGTCTTCTATGTAGTCTAAATTAAGACCAATTAGTGCTACCAAGTAAAATAAAGTAACAACTTAACACTTTGTCTTTTTTATTTGTATATGTAGTTTAGAGGAATTACCTTATGTGCCGCACAAAGGACTGATTGTTTTCATTGTTTTCTCCTTGAAAAGGGGCCAATGACATGGAGAGAATGTTAACACATTGTTAGAAAATTTAGATGTATTTTATGTTTTCTTTCACATCATTTAAGTACTTTTGTACCTGATTAAGGTGTTCAAGGTGACATTAGTCGCCAAGAATGAAAAGGGAACTTCGGTGTAAATCCGAGACTATACCCGTAGCTGTGAGTTTCATTATGCTCCGTGCTTTCTCAATGGTCACTGCCCGCAGGGTGGGAAGGCCGCACGGAGGAAACAAGTCAGAAGACCTGCCTTTATCTGTTTTTTAGATGCTTTCGGGAGATAGAGCGTCAAAGATTAAGTCTGCATAAGGATAGATTTCATCTGCAACATTCCCCGCAAGTATCATAGGCGTGCAATTTATAAATTAGTGCATTATGATACAGACAGTAGTAAAGAGAGATGGTCGCATCGTGGGCTTCAACCGCGAGAAAATCGCTGCAGCTATACGCAAGGCGATGCTTACGACCGAGGCTGGCGAGGATGAGGTCCTCGTCTATAAAATTGTTGACCGCATAGAGTTTCGCGGTAGGGAGCAATCTTCCGTGGAAGAGATTCAGGATATGGTCGAAGTGGAGTTGATGGCTTCGCCTCGTAAGGAGGTTGCCAAGAGCTACATCGCCTACCGTGATAAACGAAGCATTGCCCGTAAGGCAAAGACTCGCGAGATGTTCCTCGAAATTGTGGAGGCAAAGTCGAACGATGTAACTCGCGAAAATGCCAATATGAATGCCAATACCCCTGCGGGTATGATGATGAAGTTTGCTTCAGAGACCACAAAACCATTTGTCGATGATTATCTTCTGTCGGAAGAGACACTATGGGCAGTAAGAAATAATTATCTGCATATTCACGATAAGGACTACTATCCAACAAAGTCGCTCACATGTATTCAACATCCGTTGAATAAGATTCTTGAGCAGGGCTTTCAGGCGGGACACGGCGAGAGTCGTCCTACGAAGCGTATCGAGACGGCTTCGATTATGGCTTGTATCTCGATGGAAACCGTGCAGAACGAGATGCATGGTGGACAGGCTATCCCTGCGTTTGACTTCTATCTGGCACCATACGTGCGCCGTAGCTATATAGAGGAGGTTAAGACTATCGAGAAATTGACGGGTATTGACCTAATACATCTCTACGAGACCGAGATTGAGGATTATATCTATGGCGATTTGGATTTCTTGCAGGGTGATGAGCGTTTCAAGCAGCATGCTATCAATCGCACTATCAACCGTGTGCATCAGTCTATGGAGGCCTTTATCCACAATATGAATACAATCCACTCTCGTGGCGGTAATCAGGTGGTATTCTCTTCTATCAACTACGGTACTGATACCTCTGCTGAAGGTCGTTGTATTATCCGCGAGTTGTTGCAGTCAACCTACGAGGGTGTGGGTGGTGGATCGACAGCCATTTTCCCTATCCAGATTTGGAAGAAGAAGCGAGGTGTGAGCTATCTGCCAGAGGATAGAAACTATGACCTCTACCAGCAGGCTTGTAAGGTGGCGGCACGCCGTTTCTTTCCTAATTTTGTGAATCTCGATGCTTCGTTCAATCAGCATGAGAAGTGGAGAGAGGATGATCCTAAGTGTTATCATTATGAGGTTGCGACAATGGGTTGCCGTACACGAGTATTTGAGAATCGTTTTGGCGAGAAGACCTCTATCGCACGAGGTAACCTTTCGTTCTCTACAATCAATATCGTGCGTCTTGCCATAGAGTGTATGTCTATCGAGGATAAGAGTCACCGAATAGAGAGCTTCTTCGCCAAGTTGGATGCGCTGTTGGAGATTACAGCCAAGCAGCTTTGTGACCGTTACGATTTCCAGAAAACGGCTCTTGCCAAGCAGTTTCCGTTGCTTATGTCTTCGTTGTGGATGGGGTGTGAGACCCTAAAACCTAATGATGTTATAGGTGGGGTAATCAATCAGGGCACATTAGGTATTGGTTTTATAGGATTGGCCGAGTGCCTAATAGCCCTTATTGGTAAACACCACGGCGAGAGCGAAGAAGCGCAAGCGTTGGGTTTGCGTATCGTTACCTATATGCGCGATAGAGTAAATGAGTTCTCGGAGCGTTATCATCACAATTTCTCGGTGTTGGCGACTCCTGCCGAGGGCTTGTCTGGTCGTTTCACACGCATTGACCGTAAAAAGTTTGGCGAAATTAAGGGCGTAACCGACAAGATTTACTACACCAACTCTAACCACATTCCTGTATATTACAAATGTTTACCCAAGCATAAGGCTGAAGTAGAGGCTCCGTATCACGATCTTACTCGTGGTGGTCATATTTTCTATATCGAAATTGATGGCGATGCAACTCACAATCCACAGGCCATCATGGATATCGTGGATTTGATGGATAAGTACGATATCGGTTATTGTTCGGTGAATCACAATCGTAACCGCTGTATGAATTGCGGTTATGAGGATGCTCAGCAGGAATTGGAGGTATGTCCTAAATGTGGTAGCGAGAATATTGATAAGTTACAGCGTATTACAGGTTACCTTGTTGGAACAACCGAGCGTTGGAATAAGGCTAAATTGGCAGAGTTGAATGACCGAGTTATCCACAAATAGTATTCGCATACTTGATATAAAGTATGGCACATCGGTAGATGGTATCGGACTTCGCACCTCGCTATATTGTGCGGGGTGCGAAAACCATTGTGCAGGGTGTCATAATCCACAATCTTGGGACGAAAACGGAGGCGAAGCCATTGAAATAGAAGAGTTGTTCCGATTGATAGTCGATGCAGATATGAATGTTACCTTTACCGGTGGCGACCCGATGTTCTACCCCGAAGGTTTTATTCAGTTGGCGCAGATGATTAAAGAGCAGACCGATAAAACAATCTGGTGCTATACAGGATACCGTTTTGAGGATCTGCTCGTGCATCCTCTTCGTCGCAAATTAGTTGAGTTATGTGATGTAATTGTTGATGGTCGCTATATCGAGGCAGAACGAGATTTATCATTGCGTTTTAGAGGAAGCCGAAATCAACGAATAATTAATGTCGCAGAGTCATTACACGGCAAAGTGGCTCTCGTGGCATTATAGCAAAGAAGCCGTTGTAAGATAATTTTGACCAATAAGCCCCACTTTCTGATATGCCACAAAAAAAGAGAAGAACTCTCATTCTTCTCTTCTGTACCCCCTCAGGGGCTCGACTGCGCTACTTGCAGTAGGCAGTCGTGTGCTCGTTCGTTTACACCTTCCCAACCTCCCTGGAAGGGAGGCGCATCCAGGGTTCTCACTCCCTAAGGGCGCATAAAAAAAAGGAAAGACTTTCATCTTTCCCTTTCTGTACCCCCTCAGGGGGTATAATGTACTTGATTTTATGCGCCTACAACGCCCATTTTGCTTCATTAGGTTTTGTATAGGTTCAACACTTTTGTCGCATTTTGTCGCAATTAAGCCATTGATATATATTCTTCAAATACATTGTTAAGTTCTTGAATATACTTGGGATCATCACTATTTACTAGTTTTTGATATATTCTAAGTATATCATTGATTGTAGATGTCGGTAATAACCGTAAATCAAGCATTAATGAATTGTTAAGGTCATTAGGCTCAAATTTTTGCAATCCATTACCATACTCTCTAGAATTACTATTAAATAAGCTTTTTGCAATATCTGTCACTAAATACGCGAACAATAAATCATCACTGACTATTTCAGTTGTATATATACAATGAAAAGTAGTCAAATTAACGGCATTCGAAATATTGCGAATAAAGCGCAGGCCTGTCCGATTAAATACTGACACCCAAATAGGCGGTGGAGTTCTGTGTTCTATTGAATACCATGGATTTCTTTTGGATGTCAAAAATCGTTTATTTATACCTTGCTGTTCCCCTAATTTGATATATTCATCAATAAAACTATTATTGCAATTGACAGCGTCCAAAATATACACCTTTTTGTTCTGCTGTACTAATTGCTTATGTTTCGCATCATCAAAATAGACTCCCTTAATATCTGTACAATGACAAACACATGGGCGCAATGAACTGATAGGAATATTATATTTTAAGGCCTTCTCAATATTAAATTCAAAGAAACTATTTGCCCCCGTGGCAATACCTCTTTTTACTTTAGCAAACAGTCTAAATGGTACAAAGGACTTTACGGATAAGGATGAATTTTTCTCGCTTAAATAATTCTTCCATTTGATGGAGGGATCTAGTTCATCTGCATTGTATGTCTTAACATTATTATAAACACCTCTGCCAGAAATTATATCCAAAATACTCTCTATATCAGATGAAGCATCTAATGATACAAAATGAACATTTTCACGTGCCGCGCCTTTCTCGCAAAGGATTATGCAAGATGTGGTCAATGCGTCATCAAAAATAGATTCATTGGAATTAAATGTGATTATATATCGCAGTGTACCAGATTGTAACAACGCCTCTTTAACATGTCTGCCGTAATCGGCATTCAAAAATTCTGACGGTATAATATATGCACATCTACCTCCTTCTGATAATTCATTTATAGATTTCAAAAGGAATAATGCGTAAATATTAGTAAAACCGTTAAGGTTATATTTGTATAACCTATTTATTCTACCAATATATTGCAGATTATGATATTCATGAAATTTAAGATAAGGTGGATTTGCAATAATTCCGTCAAACTTACATTCAAAGTCTGTATCCAAATAATCTCTATTCAGCACCTGAATACTTGAGTCACATATATCTAATGCCGCTGAATAAATATAGTTATCTATTTCTACCCCTTGAATCTTAAGTGAAGGTTTTTTATGCTTTAGAATACGAGAAAATATTCCTAGTCCAAATGCTGGCTCTAATATAGTTTGGATAGAAGATTTTTGCAAAATCCACTCAGCCATAACATCTGCGACATGATACGGCGTGAAAAATTGAGCAAAAGATTTTCTATGCTCAAGGGTGGATCTTTCTATATATCTTCGTTCTGGGCTCATATTTTGTTAAAAACCATTATTTGCAAGGCCTAGTATTTGAGCAATGTTTTCAATATTCAGATTTGCCTTTCCTCCTTTAAATCCCACGTAAAACAATAAGCGTCCATCACAAAACACTTTTTTTTGACTGTAGTGTTCTGGCTCATCAATGTTCGTTGATAGGGTAATCCCAACATTAGTATTAATTTTTATCGTCTTTTTTCTTTGATTTTTTGAATCCTCGCTCACCGAGAATGTTTCGTCTTCATTTTTAGAATCGGAAATTATTTTTAATATATTCTCGAATGACAAACCATATATTTTATCAAAGAAGACTTGAAAATAGTAATGAGGCACTCCGAATTCATTAATCCACTTATACACCACCTTGATATCCTCAACTTTTGGCGTAATCGACAGATAGGGCTTTATTGATTGAATGGAAGCAATTTCTTGATTTAGTTGCTTAAATAAATTAGATAATGTTATCAGTCTTTCGCTTGATCGCCATGAGGGAGTTCTAAATTTAACAATAAATATGGATTCTTCATCAATAGATTTAAGAATATCAATATAACTTTTCCGTTTGGGGAGTTGCATATCCTCAACATATTCTGCTAAGATTTTTTCTTTGATACGCATTGCTGTTTGAATGTGCGAGGAAATTCTTGAAGACATCACTTCTTCATATTGCCCACATAAAAAGGCACTAGACCTAACTTCAATTCCTGCAACAGCACGCTTTACATAATCATTTATTTTAATATGATCAATCTTGCTAATATCTTTTCCAAAGGTAATGTCATAATCTTCTTTGCGGAATATTAACAAATCAGGTCTTTTCCCGATTGTGTCTAATTCTTGCTGGTATGTTTCATAAAACTCCTTAAACCCATCTTCTCCAGCAACGGTGTCATCAGACTTCCCATATTTAACAGCAATATAATTTTTCGACTGTTCATTAATAGTTGTCATCACTAAATTTTCAGCCCAATCTCCTTGCTCTCTGTTCGTGATAAAATTAGATTGGGCTTGATTAGGCAAAGATGCCTTTTCTCTAGGTTTAGTGAAATCTATAAATTCTATCGGAATCTTAGAGACTAATGCGTTAATTCGTTTTATATATTCGTTCATATTTAACAGTATTAAATTTTTCGTAAAGTTACAAAAAATATAAATACGAACATCTGCCAAACATACAA
>JAZOBZ010000052.1:0-10208 GCA_045596245.1 Alistipes sp.
CCAAGCTGAGTACGCGACTCCTCCAACGAAACGCTGATTACTGTCTTTTGACCTTTGCCAACACTTGCTGTAAGGTCATCAGTTGTGTCTGTAACGCAAGAGAATGCCATCATTCCCGCCACAACTGTCATGAAAATTTTAGGCAAATTTTTCATTTTTGTTAATTGTTTAATTTGTTAGTTAAAGTTTATTAAAAAAGTATTTTATATAAAAATGTTTTTTTCCGTTTTTCGCTTCCTGAACTCCCAACCTTATCGCGGCGCAAGTTTTTTAGTGTCGTTAGGGGCGTTAGTGTCGTTAGGGGTGCGCTGAAAGTTTTTTTCTCTCGTCTCTCGTCTTTCGTCTCTCGTCTAAAAACTAAAAGTTTTCCGTTTTCCGTTTAGTTAAAGTGATTCATTAGCTAAAACACCGTAACTCGCTGAAATACAGCTATTTAGAACCCCAAAATCCCCCCCCCGAAAAATTTCGAGGGAGGGATTTTATCTCTCCGATACCGCTATTTGCGGTCTTATGTAATGCAAATATAAGAAATTTATTTTAATTTGATACCATTTAACAAAAAAAATCAAAAAAAAATCGGAATTACACAGTTTAGTGTTGTTGTTTTTACATACCCCCTCCGCTACGCTCGTCCCCCTAATTTAGGGGGACAATAGTTATCTATCACTTTTTATGGGAGTGTCTAACAAGTTTTTTAGGCACTCCCTTTTTGCTAGAAGTTGTATAACAAGAGGGATTTCAAGGCTTGCGTAGCCCGAAAAAGCGGAGTTTACTTGGCGTAAATGAGCATTTTGAGGGCAAGCGTAACGCAGAAATCACCTTGTTAGACAGCTTCAAATAAAGAAAGACGGTCTAAACGACCGCCTTTCCAACATTTCAAATTGATTTTTAGAGGTTAGGATTAATCTTGTGCCAATCCTCTACTGCCGGAATAACACCCATAGCGATAACCTCATCACGAAGTGCGCAGAGGTGCTTGTACGACTCTACGAGAGTTGCGTGCTCCTCCTCGGTACCATGAACAGGGAGTACCTCAACGCCATTTGCATCGAGCTTGGTCTCCATAGCCATCATGATATTCTTGAACTCATCGTTGTTTACATAACAACCAGCAGGCCAACGGAATGGCTCACCACCCATAGCAGCAGCAATCATCTGAATAGATACGAGAGCAGGGCTCTGGAACGAAGAACGGCCACGAAGGTCGATGATGTTCTTACCACCCTGAATTACACGCTGACGGAGTGCGTCCCAATCAGCCTGTGGCATACGGTCAGTGCCGATAATGTCGGTAAGTGGAGTACCATCAACAGTGGTAGTCGATGCAAATACTGCCATCTGCTCACCATGACCACCGTATGTACGAGGATTTACAACCTTGTCAGCTGGTACATGGAGGTACTTAGCCAACTCACTGCGAAGACGAGTAGAATCGAGAGCTGCCAAAGTGGTAACCTGCGAAGGCTTAACGCCTGCATAAATCAAGGTGATAAGACCGGTGATATCAGCAGGGTTGAAGATAACAACGATGTGCTTTACATCTGGGCAGTACTGCTTGATGTTCTTACCGAACTCGGCAGCAATCTCTGCGTTACCCTTCAACAAATCCTCACGAGTCATACCTGCCTTACGCGCTGCACCACCCGAAGATACTACATACTTAGCATCGGTCAAAGCCTCCTTGATATCAGAAGTGAAAGTGAGGTTGATGCCATCAAAACCACAGTGATACAACTCCTCTGCTACACCCTCCAATGCAGGAGCAAATGGGTCATAAAGGCAGATGTTTGACGACAACTTCATCATCATAGCGCACTGCGCCATGTTCGAACCAATCATACCGGCTGCGCCGACAATGGTCAATTTCTCATTTGTTAAGAAACTCATAGTAATTTGTGTTTTAATTAGTTTGTAAATATTGTTTATAAAAAATAGTTCCTATTTTTAGACGAAAGACGAAAGACGAGAGACGAGAGTTTTTAATTCAAAATGCAGAATTAAAAATTAAAAATTAAAAATTAGTTTTCCGTTCTACTCTTTCCGTTCTACTCTTCAATCGGAAGGTACACCAACTCCACACCTACCTTCGAGAGAATATCCAACCCCTCGGTATTGTGATACTTCTCGGCAAAAACTACACGCTTGATACCCGCCTGAATAATCAACTTCGAGCACTCCATACAAGGCGAAGTCGTAACATAAAGCGTACCTCCATCACAGTTGTTTGCCGATTTGGCAACCTTTGTGATGGCATTTGCCTCGGCGTGTAGTACATAGGGTTTTGTAATACCCATATCATTCTCGCAGATATTCTCGAAGCCCGAAGGCGTGCCATTGTAGCCGTCCGAGATAATCATCTTATCCTTAACGATAAGCGCACCCACCTGACGGCGTACGCAGTATGAGTTCTCTGCCCAAATGCGTGCCATCTTCAAGTAGCGAATATCCAATTTCCGCTGTTTCTCCTCTGCGTATGCTCCCATACTCTCTTGGTCGTACCCCTCCTCGATTATCTGCCGTGACAGTGTTTGTATTTCTTACCGCTACCACAAGGGCATGGCTCGTTTCGTCCGACCTTCTTCTCCACCTGAATAGGTGCCGGCTTCGACTTCTCGCCCTGACCTGCTGCTGCCGCTGCCGCCATACGAGATGCCTGCAACTTATTCACATCTACCTTGGCGCGATTCTGTCTTGCTCGCTCCAATGACTCCTGATTTTGTTGCTGAACAGGGATATACGACTTGCAGAGTATCGAAACAACCTCACGATTTACCCTCTGCAACATCTTCTCGAACAAGCCGAACGACTCGAACTTGTAGATAAGGAGTGGGTCCTTCTGCTCGTACGATGCATTCTGTACGCTCTGACGCAACTCGTCCATCTCGCGCAAGTGCTCGCGCCAAGCATCGTCAATCGTGGTGAACATCACCACCTTCGAGAATACTCTGTATATCTCTGCGCCATCGCTATCCTTGCACTTCTGCAACTCCACCGGAACATTATATCCGAGATGTCCGTTAGTGAGTGGGAAGTACATCTTGCTATCCGCCAACTGCCCCTTACGCTCCTCGTATATCTTGGTCATTACAAGGCGTACAGTATCTGCCACAGCCTTTGCTCTACGAGCCACCAACGCCTGCAAGTCGGCTACAAGCAACTCTACCAACTCACTACGATTAGCCTTCTTGTACTTCTCCTCATCGAACGAAGGTTGCAAGCCGACCTCACGAATCAAATCGAACGATAACTCCTCGAACGGATAATCCTCATGCTCATTGAGGAACGCCTCAACATAGTCGTACATCGCATTATTGAGGTCAATCTCCACACGCTCGCCATACAACGCATTACGGCGGCGGGTGTAGATAACTTCACGCTGCGAGTTCATCACATCGTCATATTCGAGCAGACGCTTACGGATACCAAAGTTATTCTCCTCAACCTTCTTCTGCGCACGCTCCACAGCACTCGACATCATACCTGCCTGAATAGCCTCGCCCTCTTGGATACCCATTCTATCCATCATCTTAGCGATACGCTCCGAGCCGAACAGACGCATCAAATCGTCCTCAAACGACACGAAGAACTGCGAAGAGCCGGGGTCTCCCTGACGACCGCTTCGACCACGCAACTGACGGTCCACACGGCGGCTTTCGTGACGCTCCGTACCGATAATTGCAAGACCTCCTGCCGCCTTCACCTCCTCGGTAAGTTTGATATCGGTACCACGACCTGCCATATTGGTAGCGATGGTAACCTGTCCGGGACGACCAGCCTCGGCAACAACCTGAGCCTCTTGTGCGTGGTGCTTGGCATTCAGCACATTGTGCTTGATACCCTTCATCTTCAACATTCGGCTCAACAACTCCGAAATCTCGACCGAAGTGGTACCCACCAACACAGGTCTGCCCGCCTTGACGAGCTCTACAACCTCCGCAATAACGGCATTGTACTTCTCGCGCTTGGTCTTGTAGATTATATCGTCACGGTCATCACGCAAAATTGGTCGGTTTGTAGGAATTACCACAACATCGAGTTTGTAGATGTTCCAAAACTCCGATGCCTCGGTCTCGGCAGTACCGGTCATACCGCCCAACTTGTGGTACATACGGAAGTAGTTCTGCAAGGTGATGGTTGCAAAGGTCTGTGTTGCCGCCTCAACCTTCACACGCTCCTTCGCCTCGATAGCCTGGTGCAGTCCGTCAGAGTAGCGGCGACCGTCCAAAATACGACCTGTCTGCTCATCGACAATCTTCACCTTGTTGTCCATCACAACATACTCGACATCTTTCTCGAACATTGCGTATGCTTTGAGCAGCTGATTTACAGTATGCACTCTCTCGGAGCGAATAGAGTAGTCATTCAAGAGTTCGTCTTTCTTCTGCGCCTTCTCCTCCAACGAGAGCTCCTGCTGCTCCAACTCGGCAATCTCTGCACCGACATCAGGCAATACGAAGAAGCCATCTTCGCCTACACGCTTCGACAACGCCTCGTGTCCCTTGTCGGTCAATTCTATCGAGTTCATCTTCTCGTCAATAACGAAAAACAACTCGTCTGTTACCTCCGGCATACGGCGATTATTGTCCGCCATATAGATATTCTCGGTCTTCTGCATCTGCACCTTGATGCCCTGCTCCGAGAGGAATTTTATCAGAGGTTTATACTTTGGCAAGCCCTTGTATGCACGATAGGTCAAAAGACCACACTCCTCCATCTTACCCTCGGCAGCCAACTTACGCGCCTCGGCAACGAGGTTTGTAACAAAGTCCTTCTGCAAGCCATACAGGAACTCAATTGCAGGGCGGTACTCCTCGAAGAGTTGGTCCTCGCCCTTTGGCACAGGTCCCGAAATGATGAGTGGCGTACGCGCATCGTCAATCAAGACCGAATCGACCTCATCGACAATAGCGAAGTGGTGTTTGCGCTGTACCAAATCCGTTGGCGAAGATGCCATATTGTCGCGCAAGTAGTCGAAACCGTACTCGTTGTTTGTTCCGAAAGTAATATCTGCAAGGTAGGCATTTCTACGCTCCTCCGAGTTTGGCTGGTGCGAGTCGATGCAATCCACCGACAAGCCATGAAATTGGTACATCGGTCCCATCCACTCGGCATCACGCTTTGCGAGGTAGTCGTTCACGGTAACCATATGAACACCCTTGCCTGCCAACGCATTCAGGAATACAGGTAGCGTAGCCACGAGGGTTTTACCCTCACCCGTAGCCATCTCGGCAATTTTACCCTTGTGCAACACAACACCACCGAACAACTGCACATCGTAGTGAATCATATCCCACTTGATATCGTTTCCACCGGCGGTCCAATGTGTTTCGTAGATAGCCTTGTCGCCTTCGATATTTACAAAGTCCTTTTTTGCTGCGAGGTTGCGGTCGAAGTCGTTTGCCGTAACCACCACCTGCTCACTCTGCGTAAAGCGGCGTGCCGTATCCTTCATGATAGCGAACGCCTCCGGAAGAATCTCATCGAGGATTTTTTCAATCTTCTCGTCAATACGCTTTATGGTCTGGTCGATATCCTTCGAAATTTTCTCCTTCTCGTTGAGCGAGATATTCATATCCTCCAACTTCGTCTTCTGTGCCACAACATGCGCCTCGTCTTCGGCTATAAAATCTGCTATTCGCTTGCGAAGGGCTGCGCTATGCTCACGCAACTCATCATTCGACAACGCCTCGATAGATGGATAGACAGCCTTGATTTTATCTACATAGGGCTGAATCTCCTTGCGGTCTTTGTCCGCCTTACTACCAAATAAAAATTTGATTATATTTGTTAATACGCTCATATCTATTATCTTTTTTTTGCTATTATCTTTCCATAAACGCCCCAAAGATACAAAAATTGTATGGAAAATACAAATGTATTTCGGGGTGCAATACTACTTTGCCTCTACAAAGCGTCTAAACGGACACTTATCGCATGCTAATCTGCCACAATACTCCTTCGATAGTTGCAACAGTGCTTGCGATTCGAGAGCATTGGTAGCCTTAACTCCAAGTTTTACCCAACGACCAATAAAGAGATTGTCTTCGGCCGGAAGTTGTTCGAGCAGTTCTATACCTTGCGAGTCGAGGTCGCTACGCAGAGTATATTCCGAATAGAATATCTGTATCTGTGCCAATACATTTATACCCAGCATATACGCCTTGCTCTTTGTGATTGAGCTATTGCGCCCCTCTCCATTCAAAAATCTGTTAGCCCAAGAGGGTATATCGCTCTTATCGAAGAAATTCTCGACATCTCGTCTTGTACGGCACTCCAATATATCGTTCAACAGGTGCTCGTGCCGGGATAACACAGCCGCTAACTGTAATAGCCGTATTATAGGGTGATTATATCCTATATTACCCGTAAGTTGCCACTCGTAGAGCTCCATCTGCGACAAATTGTATTTGTGAGAATCGTATTCGAATATGTCGCATAATTCGGCAACATCTTTATTGTTAGCCATAACAATCGACAAACGCGACAACAAACCCGCACACCCAAGCAGCATCGCCTCAACAGAACGGCGTTCATAAGAGACTTTACTCAAATAACGATATGGCAACACATGCGCCAACCGTTCGTACGATGCTCGGTTATTTTTGATATCCAACGAACGCAGTAACATCAAGTACGCAGTTTCGTTCCAATCATCTGTATCGTGATATCTATCAACGAGAAACTCCTGCTTTTGTCCGATTCTATCGAAGCATAACTGCGCCATCACCTCACGATAATGCGAGCGATCGAGAGTGAGCAGTTCTTCGGCACACTTACGCTGCGAAGCAGCCTTTATGGAGTTGATACCTAACATTTAGAAGTTTGGGGCGTACGATATATGATATATTATGATATATGGAGATTTATCTAAAACAGATTCAATTCGAGAAGCGCCTCTTCACTCATCATCGACTTATCCCACGCTGGTTCAAAGACGAGAATTACATTCACTTTCTCCACTCCATTGACTTTGGCAACCTGTGTATTTACATCCTCCACCAACATATCCGCCATAGGACAATTCGGCGCTGTCAAGGTCATACGAATAGTAGCCTCGCCCGATGGATCGAAATCTATCTCGTAAATCAAGCCCAAATCGTATATATTGACCGGAATTTCCGGGTCATATACATTTTTGAGCGTCAGTACAATATCCTTTTCAACTCGTAGTATCTCTTCGGGAGTCATCATATTCAAATTGATAATTGACAATTGATAATTGACAATTTAAGGTATTCTTTATAAATCTATTTCGTTATCAATTCTTTTTCAATAGGGCAAGAGCGTAAAGTCGCATCTGCTTTATTGTAGCGAGAAGTCCGTTGCCTCGTGTTGGCGAGAGGTTCTCTTTTAGTCCTATTGCATCGATAAAATACAAATCGGTATCGACCACCTCCTGCGGAGTGCGACCTCCCATCGCTCGGATAAGCAACGCCAACAAGCCTTTAATTATTATGGCATCGCTATCTGCCGAGTAGTAGATTTTTCCATCTTCCAACCTCGCATCAACCCACACGCGCGACTGGCAACCCTCAATAATGTAGTCATCGGTTTTATGTTCGGGTGTAATTACCGGCAACGATTCGCTTAACGATATCAGATAGTCGTACTTGTCCAACCAATCATCAAACATCGAAAACTCCTCGATTATCTCCTCCTGTATATTATCTTTTATCATAATCCTGCTTTTTTATCATATCGATAACCACAATCTCGGCTTCGGAAGATTGTGGTCGCTCCACACCAAGCAATAGTGCCAACGATGGAGCAATCTGTTCATTTGAGATACGCTGCATCTCCTCTCTTGGGGTAATGCCTGCACCACACACAATAAACGGTACATGGCGGTCATAGTTATATATTGAGCCCGACATGGCAACACGCTTCACATCGTACTCAATGCGCTCAGCATCGAGAACAATCATAACATCGCCCGAACGGCGCGGATTATACCCATTCTGCACCAACGACATCGCTCCTCGCGAGAATTGAGCCGAACGCATCGCGGTAGCGGTAACTGCCGTAGCAACGCCACGATATTGCAAGGCAAATGATGCCACTTCGTTCTGTACCTCTGCCACACTAACCTTATGACGATATATAACATCGTGATTCAGATAGAGCGAACCGTTTGTATATCCCAATATCCACGAATCTTGTCCATATCTGGCACTCAAAAAGGCATTCATCAGAACCTCGAATTGGCGTGGATTGAAACGCGATGTATCGCTGTTGTCCATTTTAGTAGGGCTAATACCGCTATCGGAGGAGAGAGTTACGAGGAGTTCGTCTCGTGAAGGTATCTGCGCGTAAAGGAATATCAAAAATTCCGACAATACAGCATCTAACGAGTATAACATATCCTCATACTCAATGGAGTCTGTTCCATATCTCTCAGCAATAGTGCGAGGTACATCAAGGCATATATTCAAAACCTTGCACTCATCTTCGACATGCAGAGGCAACAACGAACTTACAGCACGCTTTGCGAACTCGAATATCGCAAAATTACCCGAAGGCATAGAGCGTAGATTATCCACCCACCCCTCTGCAAGTTTGCGATTTGAGCGCGGACGCTTTGGTACGCTTTCTTCGTAGATTGTGATATTCGAGAAGTTCTTATTACGATAGCGGTCACGAGTGTATCTCCCATACCAAGTATTCGTAGCAAACACTCGATTTATCTCATCTGCGTTGCACGCACGCACCCAAGATGGCAACTTATCGGTATAGCACTCCGCCGTATTCCACTTTCCGTTTTTATCAATCCAATAGCATTCGCCACTGCTACCTGCCAAAATCATTGCAGATACGGCATTATGCGCTATTGTTATAACCCTGTTACGCTCCGATGAGGCAAGAACAGCCTCCGATAGAGTTTGAGCAACAAACGGCTCCGTCATATACTCATACTCCACCTCCTTGCGGAGAGTACCCTCCGGCAATAATTGCGTTTTACGACACAACCCATTCTCTTTGCCGGTTGTTCTATCGAAAACTACCGAAGAGAATATCCCATGCACTGACGGAAATGTTCCCGTAGCCAAAGTTGCCAAACCCGCTTCGGAACTGGTCGGAGCATAATCCGCATAGCACTCGGCATACTCCACTCCCTCACTGCGAAGTCGCAGAAAACCTCCTTTGCCGAGATTCTTTTCATAGCGTGCAATATCACCCTGACGCAGACCACTTACAATGATATTTACAGCAAAGCGAGGTGCCGCCTCAACTGTTATCACCGACATTACAGCAAATAAAATGGTCGCTATGCAAATTCGTACTCTCATTTTACAAAAATCTATTAAATACACCCTTTTCGAGCGAAAAATCCACATCCGGCATCTCCTCCATCTTCGACAACATCTTGCGACAGAAAGCACGATGCGCATCACTCTCAGGATTTAACGGGCGATGCTCACTTGCCGTCACAATCTGCTCTATCAGCGGCAGGCGCAGTCGTGTCGATTCGCAAATAATTGCACCGCAAAATTGTTGCCACACATAATCAATCGCCATCTTCGATGGGTGCGCCAAATCATCGGCATAGTAGCGATAGTCGCGCAAGTCGTCAATCAAAATCTCGTACGAAGGGAAATAGTGTGCATTTTCGTATTTCGCCACCAACTCCTCCACTGCCAAGCGCAATATCGCCTTGCTGAGGCTATTCTCCTGCAAGCCATCGCACAGGTGTCGCACAGGGCTTACAGTCAAAATCACCCTCTTATCTCGCAAAATGCCCTCGAAAAGTGTTCTGTATCGCTCGACAATCTCTTCAACAGACAATCGTCTGCGCTCGAACTCCTTTGCAGGTTGTTTATGACAGTTTGCCACCACCCTGCCATCACGCTCATATACCCACGCTGTGCCGAAGGTCAAAATCACCCAATCGGCTTCGTGCAGGGCCTTCGAGCCCTGCGCTACCGCCTGATTGAGGTTAGCGAATATCTCGGTATGCGTCTTGCCATCGAGCGAGGAGTGTGCATCGAAGGAGAAAAAGCCCTCCTTACCCTCTCGGATATCGCACACTGCAAAAGCCCTTGTATCTGCCAAACGCTCAATTGCACTCGCAATTGAAAGCGGATTGAACAGCACCCCAAAAGGGTTTGTCGTAACCGAAAACTTCGCTCTTTTGAGTCGCTCTGACACACGCTCGGCAAAGCAAGAACCAAGAGCAAAAATTTTTGCGCTATGGTCTATCCCCTCTGCAA
>JAZOBZ010000053.1:0-17578 GCA_045596245.1 Alistipes sp.
CCTGTAAAACACTTATTTAAGGATGTTTTACAATAGTCATTGCCTCATAACATTCCCACCTATTTCAATACTATGAGTATTATGAAATAGGGGTGGGGAGTGTGGTGTGTCATCCCTGATTTGCAATCACAAACTCTTCCAATATAGTATTGGTGTGCTTTTGACAATAGTGCATTGTTTGTTTTAGATTGGTGTGTCCAAGCATCTTGGAGACTGTGGCAATGTTCAGGTGCTTTTCATTGAGTTGATGATGTGCAAATGTGTGTCTTAAAAGATGACTATGCAGTTTCTTGGTTATCCCTGCTTGCAGGGCGACAATTTTTAGATACCTATTATATACTTGATTGGTTATGGAGATATCATAGTTGTATCTCTCCAATATCTCCATTGCTTCATCTCCAACAACTGTGATATACTCCACACCTGTCTTTGCCCTCTGCTTTTGGATATACCTAATACCATTATACTCTTTGATGTCCTCTCTTTTAATGCTCACCAAATCACAATAGGCAAGTCCCAAGTTTGCCTCCAAAATAGCAAAGTCAGCAACCCTCTGCAAACATGGGGTGCTGTATGTGGTATTCCTAATTCTATCCAACTCCTCCATAGTGAGATACTCCACCTTTTTAGGTTTCTTCACAACCTTTATAGTGGCAAATAGATTGTCATTGGGAATTCTATTGTTGTTGATGCCATAGGTGATAAATGACTTCACAATTACCCAGAGGTTGGCAAAGGTTGAGTTTTGGTATTTTGCTTTCATATCAGCAACTATCCTCTTCATATCACTATTGGTGATGTGTCTGCACTCCTTATCCCCCAAGAACTTGACTACATACTTCATCATTCTCTCATATTTCTTATAAACATTAAGACACAAATCCACTCCAACCCTCTTACTAACTATGGTAGTGAAATCCCTTTGTAGGTCAGACAACCTATAACTCACACTTACACCATTGTTGTTGAGTGCCTCTTTGACTATGGCAGGGGTAATGGGCATACCCAGCATCTCCAACTTCCTAAATATCTCATAGGTCTTTACCCTCTCCTTATCACAGTATTGCTTGACATAATTATCTCTTTTACAAGATATTAACTTCTTGAATTCATCTGGACTTACTTTCATAGATAACCTCCTGAAACTCCTTTGACCATCTACTGTGATGACCATCTCAATAGGGGCAAGTCCCTCTTTGGTAATTTTTGCAACCCTGCAACAAAATGAAATATTCCACATAACATATTAGGTATTAAATAGTTATGGCATTATTTGAGACCATAAAAAGTGGTCACATAATAGGTCTCAAAAATTGGGTTGAAATCACATCTTCCCCACCCCTATTTCATAATACTCATAGTATTGAAATAGGTGGGAATGTTATGAGGCAATGACTATTGTAAAACATCCTTAAATAAGTGTTTTACAGGTCATTGTGGCAAGTTTTTTTTGTTTGGAAGAGATCAATGTATAGAAACAAAAAAACCTCATAACATCACTTGTTATAAGGTTTTCAAGGGTGGAAGATGGGATTCGAACCCACGACCTTCGGAACCACAATCCGCAACTCTAACCAGCTGAGCTACATCCACCATCTAAATCCCTCTCGGAATCGAGTGCAAAAGTAATACACTTTTTCAGAATGTCCAAATTTTTCTCTAAAAAAATAGCCTAAAAATAGAACGAGTATATGTTAATGACCTATTAACACCTCTGTTTCAACATAAAAGACAATCTCCGATAGTCTGGGAAACTATCGGAGATCCAATGTTAGGTTAGTTAGGCTAATGAGCAAGTGGGAGAACCCCACATTTGTAGCGCAAAGGTATATACTTTTTTTATACTTGCAAATTTTTTGTGATATTTTTTTACCAAAATTTACATTTTTTAAATAAATCATAAGCAAAACCCTCTTAAAAGTTATTTTTTGTAATTAGTTAATTTTTTAAAAAACTATTAAAGATGGCTCGATTTTCTTGTTGTAGCACCAACTATTCAGGGGTATAATCCCCTTACATGGGCTTTTCTCGCTTGTGATTCAGAAAAAAATACAAATAAATTTTATTTTTTCCCTCACTCCGTATCGTCAGTTCCGTTTTTATTGCTATCTTTGTAATGGTATGAAGAGGGAGAGACTTATATTTTTAACTAACGATGATAGTTACCGCAGCAAGGGATTTGCTGCTGCCATAGAGGTTGCACGGCAATTTGGTCGTGTTATTGCCATTGCACCAGATACTCCGCAAAGTGGCATGAGTCAAGCTATAACAATCTACAATCCACTCTATCTGCGTAAGGTACGCGAGGAAGAGGGGATAACGGTATATTCGCTCAATGGAACACCTGTTGATTGTGTAAAGATGGCTTTTGACCATCTTCTTTGCGATGAGAAGGTTGATTTGGTGATTTCAGGCATCAATCATGGTTCAAATGCAGCGGTAAATGTTCTCTATTCGGGAACAATGGGTGCTGCAATAGAGGCGTCATTCTACAATATCCCAAGTATCGGATTATCGCTGACCGACCACGACCTCGATGCTGACTTCGAAGGGGCAATAAAGTATGGAACGCAGATTGTCAATGCAGTATTATCTAACGAGAATCTACCTCAGCCACTATGCCTGAATGTGAATGTTCCCGATATTCCTTGCAAAGATATTAAGGGTATTCGCCTATCGCGTCAGACTCGCGGATATTGGCGCGAAGAGTTCTACAAGCGCACCGACCCTCATGGTCGCAACTACTTCTGGCTTACGGGAGCATTCTCAAACGCTGAACCGCAAGCAGAAGAGAGTGATGAGTGGGCATTGGCAAATGGATATGTGGCGGTTGTTCCCGTACAGATTGACTTGACGGCATATAATCAAATGGAACGACTGCGTGATATTTTATAACAAGAGTTTAGATTATGTTAGGTCTTGGTCTGAAAATAACGATGGTAGTCATAATGGCTGTTCAATTATTAGCCATTGGTTATGCCGCACATCTTATTCGCAGAACAAAGTACAACATTATTTGGACTCTCTGCATAGTCGGTTTGGCAATATCATTTGCCATGCATCTACTTCTACTCTACTCACCCGAGGTTTTCAACTATGAGATATTTGTTCTGTTCGATATTATAGCATCGCTATGTATCGTTATCGCAGTACTCTTTGCCCATCGACTTGTCAACTACATCGAACGATTGACATATCAGCGTAATCTATTCAGCAAACGGATTCTGTCAGCAGTATTGCGTGCTGAGGAGCGCTCTCGCTCGCAATTTGCAAAGGAGCTACATGACGGTATGGGACCTCTGCTATCATCGGCTAAAATGTCGCTATCGGCTATCTCGGCAGAGAGTATGAGCAAAGAACAGAGAGAGATTCTCAACAATACCCGTTTTGTGATTGATGAGGCAATTCGCTCAGTGCGTGAGATATCAAACAATATGTCTCCTCAAATTTTAATGGATTTCGGTTTGGCACAGGGTGTTCAAAACTTCCTATCTCGCATACAGTCGTTACATACTATTGAGATGGTATTTGACACCAATCTCCGCAACGAGCGATTTGACAGCGATATAGAGGTGGTGTTCTATCGTGTAATATGCGAATTGGTGAACAATTCGCTAAAACATTCGGGCTGCTCGAAGATAGATATCTCTCTCACACTGACAGACACCATACTTAAATTGAAATATAGCGATAATGGTTGCGGGTTTAATCCTGACACGATTATGTTGAGTGGCATGGGATTATCGAACATAACCTCACGAGTAGATTCCCTGAATGGAGAGTTACAGATAAGTAGTGCAAATGGAGATGGTGTACATGTTGTTGTAAATATCAACACATCAAAGAGCGAGACTCATGCACCTAAAAGACGAAGACAATATGGAAGAAGAGATAAAAATCGCATTGGTTGATGACCATGCCCTATTCCGCAATGGATTGCGGGGTTTGATTGATGGCAAGAACAACTGTCGTGTCGTTGCCGAGGCGAGCGATGGAGCTGAGTTTTTAAATAACAGTGTTGCCATGTCTGCGGATATTGTATTTATGGATATAGCGATGCCCACCCTATCGGGAGATAAGGCGACAGCAATGGCATTGGAGCACAACCCCAATTTGAAAATAATCTGCCTTTCGATGTTTGGCGATGAGAAATACTACTATCGTATGGTCGAGGCAGGAGCCAAGGGATTCCTGTTGAAAGACTCCTCCATTGAGGAGGTCTTTGCAGCCATCAATGCAGTAATGAATGATGAAGAGTACATTTGTTACAATGTGATGAAGGCACTCTCAGGGGCTATGCGCCGAAATGAAGATGTCGAGATACTATCCGAGCGAGAGATAGATGTCTTGTTGGGCATCTGTCGAGGATTATCCACACAGGAGATAGCCGACAAACTGTTTTTGTCGAAGCGCACTGTCGATTCACATCGAGCCAACATTCTCGAAAAGACAGGCTCGAAGAATACGGCAAGTCTTGTGGTATATGCCATAAAGCACAATCTGGTAGAGATTTAACGAGCGAAAAACTAAAAAACAAACAAAACCTTAAAACTACTTATATTATGAATGTACAAAACATTATGCTCGATTTGGAGCGCAAGCACCCTGGCGAAAAGGAGTATTTGCAGGCAGTACGCGAAGTATTGGAGTCTATCGAGGAGGTCTATAATCAACATCCTGAGTTTGAAAGGGCTAAAATTGTTGAGCGCATTGTTGAGCCTGACCGTATCATCACTTTCCGTGTAACATGGGTTGATGACAATGGCGAGATTCAAACAAATCTCGGTTATCGAGTACAGTTCAATTCGGCTATCGGTCCATACAAAGGGGGTATTCGTTTCCACAAGGCGGTAAATCTCTCTATGTTGAAATTCCTTGGCTTTGAGCAGACATTCAAAAATGCACTCACTACACTCCCTATGGGAGGTGCAAAGGGTGGCTCGGACTTCGACCCTGTGGGCAAGAGCGATGCCGAGATTATGCGATTCTGTCAAGCCTTTATGTGGGAGTTATGGCAGAATATAGGTCCTGATACCGATGTACCTGCGGGAGATGTAGGTGTGGGTGGTCGTGAGATTGGCTACATGTACGGAATGTACAAGAAGCTGGCTCGCGAGTACAACACAGGTGTATTGACAGGCAAGGGTTTGACTTGGGGTGGCTCGTTGATTCGCCCTGAGGCAACAGGCTTTGGTGCATTGTACTTCGTTGAGCATATGCTCCACCGTGCAGGCAAGGAGTTGAAGGGTGCAACGGTTGCTATTTCGGGCTTCGGAAATGTGGCTTGGGGCGCAGCAAAGAAGGCTACCGAGTTGGGTGCGAAGGTTATCGCTATTTCGGGACCTGATGGTCTTATCCTCAACCCTAACGGCATGAATGACGAGAAGATAGCTTATATGTTGGAGTTGCGTGCTTCGAACCGCAATATAGTTGCTCCATTTGCAGAGAAATTCAACGATGCAACCTTTGTTCCGGGCAAGAAGGCTTGGAGCGTGAAGTGCGACATTGCACTCCCTTGCGCATTCCAGAACGAGCTGACAGGTGCTGATGCCGAGGAGTTGTTGGCAAACGGCACTTGGTGCGTTGCTGAGGTTTCGAATATGGGTTGTACCCCTGAGGCTATCGCAGCGTTCCAGAAGGCTCGCATCTTATTCGCTCCGGGCAAGGCGGTGAATGCAGGTGGTGTTGCCACTTCGGGCTTGGAGATGACGCAAAATGCGATGCATATTTCGTGGTCGGCAGCCGAGGTTGATGAGAAGTTGCACTACATTATGCACTCTATCCACGAGGCGTGCGTTAAGGCTGGTGACGAAGGAGAATATACCAACTATGTTAAGGGCGCAAATATCGCCGGCTTCTTGAAGGTTGCCCGTGCAATGTTGGAGCAGGGAATAGTGTAATTGACAGTTAAATAATTATCGACAAAAGAGGGCGCCAGATATATGTTTGGCACCCTCTTGTTGTTGCTAAAAATAAAAAATAAGAGTTAAAAAATTCTTTTTTCCGTTCAAATACTTAACTTTGCACTATAAAGAGATGGTTATGATACGCTATTATGAAAATATAGATATTTCGGAACGCAACTCTTTCCATGTACGACAGATAGCAAAACGGCTCGTAGAGTTTGACCGCGCAGAGGAGCTACCCGAACTCTTCACCAAATATGGCACGAAGAATTGGTATGTATTGAGTGGAGGAAACAATATCTTGTTTACTAAGGACATAGATGCCCTGCTTATTACGCCTTGCGACAATCGCATTGAGATACTTTCAGAGAGTGATACAACCGTTCGTATCAAGGTTGGCGCAGGTGTTGAGTGGGACGATTTGGTGGCGTGGAGTGTGGAGCGCAACTTGTGGGGCATCGAAAACCTATCCCTAATTCCAGGCAAGGCGGGTGCAGCGCCAGTGCAAAATATCGGGGCATACGGAGTGGAGGCAAAAGATGTTATCCGCAATGTTGAGATGTACTTTGTCGAGGGTGGCAACTTCGTAACTCTTGCTGCTGAACACTGCGCCTTCGGTTACCGCGAAAGCGTATTTAAGCACTCGTTGAAGGGGCGTGTGATAATTACGGCTATCGAGATTGAGTTGTCGAAAATTCCAAACCCGCGACTCGGATATGGCGATGTCATTCGTGAGGTCGAGGCACGAGGCGGTGCTACCTTAGCAAATATCCGTGATGCCATCTGCTCAATTCGCCGTTCAAAGTTACCCGATACAGCCGTTTTGGGTAATGCCGGTAGTTTCTTCAAAAATCCTGTTGTAGCACAGAGTGTGGCAGATGGTTTGCTCGCTGAATATCCCGATATGCCGCACTACCCTACTGCCGAAGAGGGTAAAATAAAGCTCGCCGCAGGTTGGCTTATAGACAAAGCAGGTTTGAAGGGTTACAAGGAGGGTAATGTCGGCGTACATGAGCGTCAGGCATTGGTTCTGGTAAATCTCGGAGGTGCTACGGGTAGCGAAGTAATAGCCTTTGCACACAAGGTTGTAGCTACCGTCAACGAGAAGTTCGGCATCGAGATTTCGCCGGAGGTGAATGTGCTTTAATTAGGGGCATTAAAGGCGTTAGGGGCGTTAGAGATATTATTTATTATGCAAACTAAAACTCTGTTGCAGGCTTTTGAGAAGTATGTCGAACGACATGAACTATTCTCGCATGAGGATAAGATTCTCCTGACCGTATCGGGAGGTGTCGATTCGATGGTTATGCTCTCGATATTTGTTCGATTGGGCTATAATGTCGGTGTCGCACACTGTAATTTTTGTCTGCGTGGCAAGGAGAGTGACGAGGATACCGAGATGGTGCTGCGTGAGTGCGAGAAGTTGGGTATCGTGTGTCACACTAAAAACTTCGACACCTTGGGCGAAATGGCTCGCACAGGAGACTCGATGGAGATGACAGCTCGCCGTCTGCGCTACGAATGGTTTAACGAACTCTGCCAGACAGAGGGATATGGAGTAATTGCCGTTGCTCACCACGCGAACGACTCAATCGAAACATTCTTCATAAACCTGCTTCGTGGTACGGGATTGCGAGGACTAACGGGTATCAATCGCCAATATGGGCGTGTAGTAAGACCTCTTCTATATGCAACTCGCAAGGATATTTTGGAGTATGCCGTCCACAATCGGATACCATACCGCGAGGACTCTTCAAATCGTTCGACAAAGTATCTGCGCAATAAAATACGATTGGGGTTGCTGCCTCTATTGCAGGAGATAAATCCTAAATTTACTCCGTTAATGCGTGGTAATCTATACCGATTAAACAATGCGCAAAGATTTATAGATGCGGCAATCGACCAAATTAGAAATAATGCCGTACACAACGAAAATGGAGTTGATACAATCAAAGTCTCGGCAATTGACACTATTTATCCGCGCGACTTTGTTATATACGAACTGCTTAACTCCACATACGGATTCAAAGGAGATGTTGTCGAGGAGCTGAACAAGGCCCTGAAACGAGGAGTTACAGACCGCCGCTTCTACGCGCGTGACTATGTGGCATATCTCGACAGAGGAGATATTATGGTTGCCCGCATCGAAGAACAAGATGACTGTGAGGTGGTAGTAGAGATAGATGATATGCGTAGTTACTGCGGTAACTCGGTTCTCTACTACGAACACACCGATATAGATAATGTAAATGAGTATCGACTGCCGAGCGATGTCGCACTGCTCGATGAGTCGAAACTGCAATATCCACTTCGTCTGCGCCGTTGGCGCGAAGGAGACACCTTTATCCCTTTCGGTATGACAGGGCGCAAAAAGATTGGCGACTACTTAACAGACCAGAAGGTTCCTATCGTGGAGCGTAAACGACAATTCGTATTGGTGTCGGGCGAGGATATTGTATGGGTTGTAGGTCGCCGTACAGACGAGAGATTTAGGGTAGATACCCACACCGAAAGAGTACTTAAAATCACGAAATATACCATCTAATTTGATATGGCAGAGAAGATTACATTCGCCTCGTGTGATGCCGAATTTCACCGTTTAATGAACGACATCAAGTCTCGGAAGTTCGCACCGATATACCTGTTGCAGGGTGAAGAGCTATACTTTATAGATGCTCTGTGCGATGCTCTGTGCGAGGGCATTATGGAGGAGTCAATGCGTGCATTCAATCAGATTGTAGTATATGGAAACGACACTGATGGAGGAACCGTAGCGAGCTACTGCCGACAACTACCTATGATGGGGGAATATGAGGCAATTATCGTAAAGGAGGCTCAGCAACTCGATAAAATCGAACTACTCAATGCCTATACCACCTCACCACAACCTTCAACAATTCTTGTCCTATGCCACAAGGGCAAAGCGATGGACCGCCGAACACCGCTATACAAAAGTATCAAAGCGAAGGGTGTTGTTTTCGACTCGGTATCTCCTCGTGATTATGAGGCAGAGCGATGGCTCTCAGGATTTGCCGCAACAAAAGGTTTGAAAATAGACTCGACAAGTAGCAAAATTCTTGTTGCGCATTTAGGCGTTGATATCTCGAAAATCAGCAACGAACTCGAAAAGATGATAGTGTCGCTACCGAAGGAGCGCACGACAATAACCCCCGAAGATATCGAGAACCATATCGGCATATCACGCCAATTCAACAACTACGAATTGAGCAATGCCGTTCTCGACCGCCAACTCGAAAAGGCACTGACCATTGCGCAATACATGGGCGAGAATCCAAAGGCCTATCCGTTATTGCTAAGTGTAAAGGTGCTCTACGACTCGTTCCGCCAACTTTTCACCTATAATTATATATGTTGGGACTCCCGCCGGAGAGGTGTGGCTATGCCCGACCATAGCGAATTGTGTCGAGCTATGCGACTCAATTCGCCATACTTCCTCAAAGAGATTACCCGCCGTGCTCCGTTGTGGCCAAACAACAAGGTATTTAAAATTATAGGCTTGTGTGCCGAGTACGATGCTAAGAGTAAGGGCATAGATGATGGCGGTGCATCAAATGGAGAGTTGCTACGCGAATTTATACTGAAAATCATGATGATGTAGAAGATGGCTTACATCTACGAATATATACGCACACGAGGCTACCAGCCAATGCACTTCGATGAGCATTTCGCCCGTCTTAGCGCATTGTCCAACGATATATTCAACTCCCCTATCTGCATCACAAGTGATGCGTTGAAAGAGTTGATACAATCTATTTTGCAGTGTGAAGGATACTCTCCGCACACCATCAACGGGGTATATGTACGATGCTATGACAATGGAGAGATAACGGTCGATGCAATAGAAATTATATACAATAACTTCGCCCTTCGTGCCATTCGACCACAAGGCTTCGTCTGCCGTTTATCAGGTGATTTTCTCACCAAAAACACCTCTGCAAAGGAGGCCATGCTCGAATTAAACCACTCAATGTCTCAAATATCTGATGCACAAGTTCCGATATGGATTGATGAGCAAGAGCGTATTGTTGCCATTGATGGCTCTCCGATAGCCGCTATTTTCGATGATGAGATTCGCTTCTCCTCCTCAGGTGAAGGGGTTGAGTTCGATTTTGCGATGAGACACATATCTGCACACGGTCGTAAGGTAACAAAGGGGATGATTATGCTTGACGACCTGACCTCAGCCAAAGAGATTATCTATATCGATTATCGCGGTATTACAGCACTTGCGAAGTGGAATGAACGCCACTATATGGATATTACAGCTGAACGAATGGCCTCACAAATTGCCAAAGCAGAGCAATAGAGCTAAAAGTGTAGAGTTAAAAATTCTCTCATTTTTGTATCTCTCCAATCTTTCTAAAAAATATATATTGACAAAGGGGATTTGATACTCTATATTTGCACCAAACAAAATCCCTTTTAAACATGAAAAAATTTTTACTCATCTATGCGATGGGGGCAACACTGCTTGCTATCGCTTTCGGTGTTACATTGCACCATTCGTATCGAGAGGTCGCCCGACTTCGCAACAACAACGAAGCTCTTAGCTCCGAAACAGTGCTCTACCAAACACGGCTCGAAGAGTCTGCGGCATCGGTTCTATCCCTGCAACTTCAACTCGATGACTATCGCAAACAGCATGCTCGTGACACAAAGCGTATTCGTGATTTGGGCATTCGTCTGCGCCGTGTGGAGAGCGTTGCCACCTCTGCATCGCAAACAAAAATCGAGGTTCAAACCCCGATACATGACACCATTTTTCTTGATCGTCTACTCCCCGATACAGCCTCTATATTTCGCTGGAATGACCATTGGGTTCGAATCGAGGGGGTGATTCGCAATGGCAGAACCGAGTGCCTCATTGAGAGTATCGATACACTTCGACAGGTAGTACATCGTGTACCGCATCGTTTTCTCTTTTTTCGTTACGGCACAAAGGCAATTCGTCAAGAGATAACCTCTTCGAACCCGCACACCCATATACTCTATTCGGAGTATATCGAACTACCTAAACGACATCGCAGAAGGTAAGCAGAGCCTGCCCAACAAGTTTTTTGGACACACTCTTTTTATCGGAAGTTGTATAACAAGAGGGATTTCGAACACGAGTATAACGCATAAATCACCTTCTTAGAGAGCTTCTATCAAAAAATAGAGAGAGGATTTTCATCCTCCCTCTATTTTCATATTGACCAAATCAAATTACTTAGTCTGGAATGTGTAGTACAATGTAGTTTCGAGAGTCTCGCCATACTTGTATTCAAGGGTTGCCTTAACTGCAACCTTGATTGGCTTAGCTGCAACGAACTTGTTAGTATAGTCGAATGTCAAGATACCAGACTCTGGTGAAACCTTAACCTTACCAGCCTGCTCAGCAGGAAGATTCTCAACACTTACAATCTCGAACTTCATAGTTGCATCATAGATAGCAGCATCGCTTGGCTTAACACCGTTAGCAAATCCGTTAGCATCATCACCTACTACCCAAGCTCCATTCTCGAAGAGGTTGAATCCTCGCTTATCCTTAATGCTCAACAACGACCATACACTTGTGCTGTACTCCTTAGCCTCTACGAGCTCGACAAATGTCAAGCTGTTACCAGCAGCATCAACCTCTGTCTTAATGATGCGGTCTTCGAGTGGATTGAAGCCTTCAATCTGGTAGTCTGCATAAAGACCATTCGAGAACTGAGTAGGCAACTCGATAACCTCACCAGCAACACCGGTAGCAAGTTTCAAGTGACCAGAGATATTTACAGACTTAACCTTAGTGTCGTAGGTAAACTCATACTTACCGGTCAATGAATTAACAGTGAGCAGGCTCGATGGAACATGAGCGTCCTCAATAGAGTACTCCAATGTGATACCAAGAGCTGCAAGAGCCGCATTATCCATAGTCTCCTTAGTCTCGGTATTCTTCACGAGGAATGCATCATTCAATACGATACTTGCCAACGAGAATGCAGATGCATTACGAGCAGCCTCATTCGAATAGGTGTACTCAGGAGTGATTGCCGACTTGTAAGGATTCTCGAATACCCAAGTTGGAACATGCTCAAAGTCGTAAGTTGTGATAGCCTTGTTGATAGCCACATTCTTGGTAATCACAAACTGCTGTCCGTACCAAGTAGTTACATCGTAAACATACTCTACAACATCAGGTGTAGCGGTCATATCACTGTACAAGTAAGCTGCGTGAGCCTTCAAACCGTCAGCTGCGATATTCAACTTCGAGTTAGCGTAAGCAACGCCCTTAACCTCATTCTTAGCAACATACAAATCGGTAGTCTTGGTAACGAGTACCTCCATCAAGTACTCAGCCTCTGTCATTTCACCAAGGTCGGCCTTAACTGCATCATACAATGCTGTAAGAGCCTCTGCCTCAGTTGCAAATTCGAGGTTTTGTGCGATATTGACACTCTCGTCAGCGAGTTTCAACTCAACAACATCATGCGCACGGTCAACAGTCTTAATAGTAGCCTTAACTGTAACATCGATATTTGGCAATGCATAAACTACCTCAACATCGTATGTCTTACCCCAAGCAAAGCCTGCAAAGTCGAGAGTCTTAGCATCGGCAGTACCACCAAATACAGCAGTTACACCTGTTGCATCAGCACCATCAACCTTGATAGAAGGAGTAGCAGGTGCAGCGATAATGGTCTCCCAAGTAGTCTCCTCAGGAACAGTAGAGCTAACCAATGTAGCAGCCTCTGCCGAGAAAGTATTGCCTGTAACATCGCTCTCAGCGTCCTCAGCATATACCCACTTGATATCAGCAACAGAGAGCTCAATAGCACGCTGAATCTTCACAATCTCAACGGTTGCAGTTGCTGCTGCTACCTCAACACCACCTACCGAGTAAGTGTAGTCAATAGTCTCCATCAAACCAACATCCTCCTTTACAACCTTATCAGTAAGATTTACAGTAGCGTAGATGTGGTCTTCAACCTTAGTATCCGCATTGCTGAATCGGTCTGCTTTTGTATCATCGCTATATGTATAAGATACGGCAGGAGATACAGAGATATCATAGCCCATACCTCGCATCTCTTCAAGAGAATACAACTCCGCACCTCCGCCGATCTTAAATTTAAGTTGATGTCCCTTCAATATATCCTTCTTACCTAAATCTACATACTCAATCTTGTAGGCATTATCTGCGGCATCAACAACCTCAGCAGTGATAACTTTTGCATCGGCCTCTTTTGCTGCGATAAGATTTACATAAGAAGATGCGATATTAATCTCGTTTGCATCATCTACAACAAGCGATACTGCATAGTGTACCGTAGGAGCATCATTGTAGAATCCGGCTGCGAAATCACGCGCATTTGCATAGATATCAACCATACCGGTAGTCGCATCAGCCACAACCTTAGCAACCTCCAATCTGCGCTCACCAGCTGCACGGCTCTGTACATCTTTGAAGTTAAACGCAAAGAGTTTCTCTGCACCATTAGCATTGAATGCCTTAGCGCACTCAGCAGGATATACCTGGAAGGTGAGTTTGCTCTGAGCCTCGATAATATCACTATTTACCTTTGCATAGTTGATAGTAGCCTTGCCATCGCTATACTCAGGAACAAAAACGATGCTCTGGATACGATTAAGGAGCTCTTTAACCTGTCCCTCAACAGCAGCCAAACGCTTTTCGAGCGATTGCAGAGCAGTCGAAATCATCTCTTTAACCTTCTCTGTAATTTTACCATTGTTTGCCAAAGCAGCATCGAGAGCCTCATTGATAGCCTTCTCATAGTCTGCCTTTACCTTGTCAAGGTCAATCTTGCCCAACTCATCTTGAACCTCTTTGAGGGCAGCTGTGGTAGCATAGCCTTTCAAAGCCTCGTTGAAACTATCACCGAGTGTCTTGGTCAAGTCGGTCTTAACCTGCTCAATAGCCTTGTTCAATTCATCAACAGCAGCTTTCAACTCTGCATCTGTTGCATAGGTGTCGCCCAACTTCTCCAAGTTACCCTGAATTGCACCTACGGTTGACAAAAGCGATGCAATGTCTTCGGCATTCTTCTTGGTTGCAGTCTTCAAATCCGAAACCTCACCCGACAAACGAGTGTTGAGGTCGGTGATTTGACCCTGCAAGTTGCTCTGCAAGTCGTTTATGCGCTCACCTACACTCTGGTCTGCGCTCTTCAAGTCGTCAATACTTGATTGCAACTTCTGGTCGAACTCCTCTAATGAGGATACAGAACCCTCCAAAGCAAAAATTTGCTCTTGAATCTCAGGAAGCGAAGCCTCCAAAATAGTTACACGATTGGTTAACGCTTCGAAATCAGCGCGTTTAACACAACCCGACAACAACACCATCACTCCTCCCAGAAGCAATGGGATCATTCTAAATAGATTTTTTTTCATAATTAAATTGATTTTGGGAATTAAAATGTTATACCTATATCTATATATATATGCTATTTCACCTCTTTTTACACCTTTTTAACTCATAATTTCCATCTGTAAAAAACTTCATTTGGTATCATATATGATACGCACAGTGCAAATATAAATACAAAACTTTGTACTACCAAATTTTTTTTAACTTTTTTTGTTTTATGATTGAATATCAATATGTGTTAGCAGATATAACACGGCGAATAAAAGAGATTCGCCGATCGAAAAAGCTAACCGTGCAGGAGGTAGCCTATCGATGCAATATCGAGCGTTCCAACCTAAGTCGCATCGAAGCGGGCAAGAGCAATATCACAATCAAGACATTGTGTTTGATTTGCAATGCACTAAACATTAAACTTACAGATATTATCAAATAAAAAATCTGTAATAGACTCTACCTAAACAATAATGAGGGGTATAAGATACTCCTCATTATTGTTTCATGTCTGATTGTTGGAGGAATCACCCCTACACCGAGAATCGCTTATGAGCGAGGAGATTTTGTGCCAAACAAGACGACAAATCCTTATTATAAAAAACACATTTTAAGGAGGAAAGTGCAACACCGTCATAAAAAATCGTAAATGATTGAGCTATTTTTGAGATAAACAAGAAGCCCGATGCGCAGCATAGTAAGCCTATGTGAGCAATCGGGCTATCGCAGTGCAGCTCAAAAAGAGCCAATCAGAACGATTTTTTACTCTTCGTCAGTGTCAGTGTAAGCCTTCAACAACTTATCCTGAACATCACTTGGCACCTGCTCGTAAGAGTCGAACTTCATGGTGTAAGTCGCTGCTCCGGAGGTCAAAGATGACAAAGTTGTTGAGTAGCGATAGAGCTCTGCAAGAGGAACACGAGCATTGAGCTTATCGAATCCCTTGTCAGACTCCATACCCATAATCATAGCACGGCGGTTCTGCAAGTCACTCATAACGGAGCCCATATAGTCCGATGGAGTGAGCACCTCTACATTGTAGATAGGCTCCATAATCTTCGGACCTGCATTGCGGAACGCCTCCTTAAATGCATTACGAGCAGCCAGCTTGAACGAAATTTCGTTAGAATCTACCGGGTGCATCTTACCATCGTAGATAACTACGCGGATATCGCGAGCATACGAGCCTGTAAGCGGTCCCTCGTCCATCTTCTCCATTACACCCTTCAAAATTGCAGGCATAAAGCGTGCATCGATAGCACCACCGACAATCGAGCTGTAATATTGAAGTTTGCCACCCCATTCGAGGTCGTACTCCTCCTTGCCCTTGATATTTACGGTGATATCCTTACCGTTTACCTTATACTTTGTAGGCTCTTCGATGCCCTCGTAGTATGGCTCGATAACCATGTGTACCTCACCAAACTGACCTGCACCACCCGACTGCTTCTTGTGGCGGTAGTCTGCCTGAGCGACCTTGGTGATAGTTTCACGATAAGGGATTTTCGGTGCAAAGAACTCCATATCAATCTTGCTGTCTGCCAAGATACGGTTGCGCAAGATATTGAGGTGGTGCTCACCCTGTCCCTGAATAATGGTCTGCTTCAACTCCTTCGAGTACTCAACCAAGATTGTAGGGTCCTCGAAACGAGCATCGAGCAACAACTTGCCGAGCTTCTCCTCGTCAGCCTGAACCTTCGCCTTAACGGCAGCACGGTAGCGTGGCTCTGGGAATACGATAGGCTCCAAAGTTACAGGTGCAGAAGGTGCCGACAAAGTGTCATTTGTGCGCGTACCCTTCAACTTAACGGTGCAGCCGATATCGCCTGCCGACAACTCGGTAACCTTGATACGATTCTTGCCCGCTACGGCGAAGAGTTGCGACAACTTCTCCTTGTTGCCTGTACGCGAGTTCACCAACTCCATACCCTCAGTCAGCTTACCACGAACAACGCGGAAGTAGTTGATTTCGCCGATATGTCCCTCCATCTGCGACTTGAATACGAACAAAGCCACAGGTGCGTTCTCGTCAGCAGCGACCTCCGAGCCGTCTGTTGCAGGGAATGCAGGTGCTACGGTTGGACCGGGAGCAACATTGATGATAAACTCCATCAAACGCTTTGTACCGATATCTTTCTTACCACTTGCGCAGAATACCGGCATAGCCTTACGCTTCGCAACACCAATCTTCAAACCAGAACGGATATCGTCTTGTGTAAGAGTACCCTTCTCGAAGTACAACTCCATCAAAGCGTCATCGTGCTCGGCAGCGGTCTCGATAAGTTCGAGGTTCAACGCCTTTGCCTTCTCCATCTCGCTCTCAGGAATCTCCAACTCCTCGCGAGTACCGTTCTCATCGGTGAAGCGATACATCTTCATCATCAAAACATCGATGAACGAGTCGAAGCCTACTCCCTGATTTACAGGATACTGAACGATAACAGGTTTTACCGAAGCCTTATCCTTGATAGTCTCAAATGTACTCTCGAACGAAGCCTTCTCTGCATCGAGCTGGTTCACTACGGCGATAAGCGGCTTATTCAAAATACGAGCATAGCGACCTTGGATAACATTACCAACCTCCCAGCCGGTTTGTGCATTCACAAGCATCACGCCCACATCACCTACCTTAAATGCCGAGAAGAGATTTCCGCAGAAGTCGTCCGAACCCGGACAGTCGATGATATTGAGTTTGCGGCCCATAAACTCTGTGAAGAGAGTGGTCGCATAGATTGAGCGCTTGTATTCGTGCTCAATGTCGGTATTGTCCGACAGAGTATTGTTATTTTCAATACTACCTCGGCGGTCGATAACCTTACCTTCGTAAGCCATAGCCTCTGCCAAGGTAGTTTTACCCGAGCCCGGGGCTCCAATCAGAACGATGTTCTTAATCTCTTTTGGTGAGTAATTTTTCATAGTAAATATAAGTTTTAAGTGTTTTTATTTGTCATTTGTTTCCAAATCGTTCAATAAATTTACAATCTTTTTTTGAAACCACAAACTATTTACTCCAAAAAATCACAAATTCCCCCAAAAAAGCAACTTTTTCTGGGGGAATCCAAATAAAATTACGGAATTATATAGTTTAGTGTTGTGAAAAATAGAATGTTATACCCCACCGCCCTAACGGGCACCTCCCCTAATTTAGGGGAGGAATAAATAAAGTATTGAGCCTGTCTAACAAGTAAAAAAGTTAGGCAGGCTTGTTTGTTGTTGTGGATTGAGGGGGTAAAATTTCAATAGACGGAAATCATAAAAGTTTCGATAAAATAGCATTAAGCGATGCAGAGTTGCGTTAAATTGATGT
>JAZOBZ010000054.1:0-32635 GCA_045596245.1 Alistipes sp.
AAGGAGAAGTATGGCGATGAGCGCCGTTCGGAGATTGTCTATGCTTCGGAGGAGTTCAACCCGGAGGATTTCTACGCTGATGAGGATATGGTTATCACCATCTCACACCTCGGCTATATCAAGCGTACATCGCTCGCCGACTACCGCACACAAAATCGTGGCGGCGTTGGCATGAAGGGTTCGGCTACCCGCGATGAAGACTTTATCGAGCATATCTATGTTGCCTCGATGCACAATACAATGATGTTCTTCACAGAGAAGGGACGCTGCTTCTGGTTGAAGGTTTACGAGATTCCGGAGGGAACACGCGCATCGAAGGGCCGTGCTATTCAGAATATCATCAACATCGAGCCTGACGACAAGGTGCGTGCATATATCAACTGCAAGAAGTTGAACGATGAGGAGTATATCAACTCCAACTATATTATAATGTGTACCAAGAACGGTACAGTTAAGAAGACCAAGTTGGAGGCATACTCGCGTCCTCGTACCAATGGTATCAACGCTATCGAGATTCGTGAGGGCGACCGCCTTATCGAGGCCAAACTCACAAGCGGCACAGCCGAGGTGATGATTGCAACTCGTGAGGGTAAGGCTATCCGTTTCAATGAATCGACAGTTCGCGAGGTTGGTCGTACCTCGATTGGTGTGCGTGGCGTATCGCTCGAAGACGACAACGAGGCTATCGGTATGATTTGTATCGAACCTGAGTCAAATGAGGATGTACTGGTACTCTCGGCAAACGGTTACGGAAAGCGAACCAATGTAGAGGAGTATCGTGTTACCAACCGTGGCGGTAAGGGTGTCAAGACTATCAACATCACCGAGAAGACCGGCGAGTTGGTGGCTATCAAGGCAGTAACCGATGACAACGACTTGATGATTATCAACCGTTCGGGTATCACTATCCGTACCTCTATCGAGCAGATTCGTTTAGCAGGTCGTGCAACGCAGGGTGTTCGTATCATCAACCTCCGCGAGGGCGATGAAATAGCATCGGTAGCCGTGGTTCCTGTAACCGAAGAGGAGGAACTCGAAGAGGGCACAGTAGTTGAAGGTGCAATAACAGATAGCACAGAGAACTCTACTGAGGCTGTTGCAACCGAAACAAACAATGAAAATGAGTAATAAACAATAAACATTAAACATTAACCGTTAGATTAATATGAAAAGATTTATCTCAATGGTAGTGGTCTTAGCGACACTGGTAGTGCCTACCGTTACCGCACAGAAAATTAACAGTGCAGCATTTACAGCCAAATTGGAGAAGAGCAATGCCGATATTGCCAATCCAAAGAAATCGAGCAAAGCTGCAACATGGCTCAATCGAGGCAAAATATGCTCCGATGCTATTGTAGCACCCACCAAAAATCTCTTCTCCGGACTTGATGTCGGCATGCTCGCTATGAGTTTGGGCGTTGCACCATCAGGAGAAAACGAGGGTGTGTATAACTTTGATTGGGTTGATGTACACACCAAAAATGGAAAGGTTTCCGCTTGGACTATTAAGCAGGAGGTTATTCCTAACGCATTCGAATTGGCGAAGGAGGCATACGCAAAAGCGTATGAGTTAGACCCTGCATTATCCCCAAAAATCAAGGCTGCATTGGACATCTTGATTAATCACTATTCAGAGTTAGGTTCGGTAAGTCTTGATATTGCAAATTACAAGACTGCTATTGATGTCTATCTCAAAGCCGTTGAATTACAGAAGAATCCTGCAATTGGCAAGGAGGACTCTCGCTACTACTTCTTTGCAGGTCAGTTAGCTGCGTTCCTCGGAGCACAGGAGCCTCAATACTTCGTTGATGGCGAAAAGTACCTCACAAAGGCTCTCGAACTCAATTACAATGACGAGCAGGGCAACCTCTACTACTTCTTGTTCCACTGCTACTATGGACAGCGTGAGGCAGACAAGGAGAATCTCGTAAAGGCTAAGAATACTCTTTTGGAGGGCATCGAGAAGTATCCTCGCAATGAGCGTATCATGGAGGGTTTGATTCAGCTCTACACCTCAGAAGATGGTATCGGCAACCCTGCCGACTTGGTTGAGCGTATCGATAAGATGCTTGCCGAGAAGCCTGACAATGCAGACCTTTGGTTTGCTCGTGGACAGGTATTCTTCAAGTTGAAGAATTTTGACGAGTGTATCAATTCATTCCTCAAAATCAACGACTTAAAGCCTAACGACTACGACACCAACTTCTATCTTGGTTACTTCTATATGGCAAAGGGTGATGAGGCTAATCGCGCATTTAACGCTCGTCTCGACAGCATCAGTAGCCAAGAGGAGTATCAGACAGGATTGAAAGAGGTAAATACAACCTATATGAAATCATTGCCTTGGTTGGAGAAGGCATTGGAGTTGAAGCCTGACAGCGTAGATTGTGCCGAGTATCTGAAAGTACTCTGTTTCCGTCTTCGTAATGAAGAGGGTATGATGGACAAGTACAACAAGTACAACGCAATCTTCAAGCAGTTGAAAGGTATTAAATAAACTATCTCGACATTAAAAGAATAAGCCACTCCCTATCGGTGAGTGGCTTATTCTTTTAGTATCTATCTTATTCTACAACTTGCGGAATGGAAGTTTTAGCACCCCGAAGAATGCCTCGCCAAATATACTGCTCGACATCTTTGATGTGCCGAGTTCGCGATCGGTAAAGACTATCGACTCCTCACACAAACGGAAGCCGAGTCGCCAAGCTGTATATTTCATCTCAATCTGAAATCCATAGCCTATCATATCTATCTTATCGAGATTCATAGCCCGCAACACCTCTGCACGATAACCCACAAAGCCTGCGGTAGAGTCATACACTGGCATTCTTGTAATCAAACGAACATAGAGCGATGCGCCATAAGATATAAGTATGCGGGAGAGTGGCCAATTTACAACATTCATTCCCGTAACATAGCGAGAGCCAACAACCACATCGGCATCACTCTCCAAGCGAGCTGCAAGTCGGAGCAGGTCGTCAGGGTTGTGCGAGAAGTCGCAATCCATCTCGAAAATCTCGTCATACCCACGCTCCAAAGCCCACTTGAAACCTGCAATATAGGCTGTACCCAATCCAAGCTTTCCGCTACGCTCCAAAAGATTTATGCGTGAACCATACTCCGCCATCTTCTCGCGGATAATCGTAGCTGTGCCATCAGGCGAGCCGTCATCGACATACAAAAGGTCGAAATCGCCCACAAGCGACATCACCTTATCGCTCATACGAGCCACATTTTCACACTCGTTGTAGGTTGGAATTATTACGATTCTCTTCATAATTCAAATTGACAATTGACAATTGATAATTGACAATTAAAGGTAATTATTTTAATTTTTAATTCTTAATTTCATCATACCTCTAAATCGTAAATTATGAGATTATTTTTGTGCGAAGCAAGGCGACAAAAGCGCAGTATAGTAAGCCTATGTGAGCATTTTGACGACCGATGCTCTCGTGCAAAAAGAACTCATAAGAACGATTTATTCTTGGAAGGTTTTTCTTCCGAGTAAGTAACGCAGAACTATTGAGCCACAGTATATCGGTGCCTCGCGTTTTACATCACGGCGAATTGCCTTGCGTTCTGCCGATAGTCGCCTATGCCAACGCAGAAAATCTCGCCACGCCTGCCATACCGCCCTTGCACTCTGCTTCTTACCCTGCAAGGCATAAAGCATAAATGCCATAAAGTCTAATGCAGGTCTTACCACTGCGACCAACAATCTTTGTGCCGTTGGAGCGCAACGGTAGAGCATTGCAAGATTATTGCGATGGTTGAGCATAGTCTTAAACGGAGAGTCTGACGAGAGCGTTGCTCCGCCCAAGTGATAGACTTTCGAGCGAGGTTCTACCACCACCCTTCTGCCCGACAACCATACGCGCCAACAGAGATCTATCTCCTCCTGATGGGCGAAAAACTCCGCAGCAAAGCCTCCGAGTTCGGCAAAGACATCGGCTCGGCAACAAAATGCCGCACCACTACCCCACATTACATCACACGATGTATCATATTGACCTTTATCGCTCTCAATAGTACCAAGTATGCGACCACGACAGAACGGATAACCGAGCAAGTCAATATATCCGCCTGCTGCACCTGCATACTCAAACTGCTCGCGACACTTGTCATCAAGAATTTTCGGTACAACTACCGCTACATCTGGATTTTGCTCCAACTGAGACAAAAGAGGTTGTAGCCACCCCTCCGCAGGCTCTACATCGGAGTTGAGCAGCACATACACATCGTAGCTGTGCAACTGCTTTAATGCACGATTATATCCCTCAGCAAAGCCGTAGTTTCTGTCGAGCAACACAAGTTTCACACTCGGCATCTCTGTTCTCAACCACTCCACTGAGCCATCGGTAGAGCCATTATCCGCCACAACAATATCCGCATAGGGCGTAGTTGTTACCACACTCGGCAGATAGTGTTGCAATTGTTGCAAACCGTTCCAATTAAGTATAACAACAGCTGTTCTCTCCACTACTCATTTGTCTTATAATCATCATAGAATTGCGAGCCAGCCTTCGGACGACTCTTCCAGCGTCTGTGCGACCACATCCAATACTCAGGTCGCGCCTCGATGGTTCGCTCCAAACATCGCACATATCGCTCGGTTATCTCGTGAGGTTTAATCTCCTCCTCGCCATCATAGATGAGTGTATAGTTATGCCGATAGCGTCCCGCTTCGATTCGTTCCAATTCCAAATAGAAGACAGGCAGACCAAACTTTCGTGCCAACTGCTCACCTCCATCAAAAAACAGCGAGTCGTGGTTGAGAAAACGATGCCAGCAGCACCCCTTTGTTACAGGGCAGTTTTGGTCGGATATAAGACCTACAACTATATTCTTACCATTTATACCTTGACGATTTGCGATATAGTGACGCATAAAGTTATTACTCGACACTACATCCACATGCTCATAGCTACGCAGATGCCGGTATAACCTATCCATTATCCTACTCGACAAAGGTCTGTACGCCACAACCAAATGGTGATTTGGAGTTACGAGATAGAGATTTAGAGCCATCTCCCAAAAGCCATAATGCGAGGTCAAAACAACAACATTCTTGCCCTCAATTAACTTATCGAAGTTCTCGGTCAGATTAAACTCTGTTGCACGGCTACGCCTTCTATCATTCATAGCCGCCAACGAAAGTGTGCCGATAATCATCTCGGCAAGGTGGGTATAGTATCTATTGCATATATCGTTCAACTCCGTATCACTCTTTTCGGGAAATGAGTTTCGTAGTTGTCGCGTAATCACATTGTAACGATAATGCACTACCTTACGCAAAATAAACGACACGAAAGGAACAAACACCCCATATCGCACACATCGTGGCAATATGCCTAACAGATAACATAGTCCCCACAACAGTGCGACAAGCATACTTTCGTATATCTCTCTAATTTTATTCTTCATAGTTTTTTTGTTTTCCGAACTCCAAGCCTTATCACGGCGCAGAGTTTTCTGGGGGTTACTGGGGGCGGACGTTCCGCCCTTTATGGGGGGGCTCACTCCGTTCACTTTATGGGGTGCGCTGAAAGTTTTCAGTTTTCAGTTTTCAGTTTTCCGTTTTCCGTTTTTCCTGCTACAACTATTACAAACTCGCCCTTCGGTGTGTGCTGGCGGAAGTGCTCTGCCACCTCCGCGAGTGTTCCACGCACGGTCTCCTCGAACATCTTGGTTATTTCGCGCGATACGGCAACCTCTCGCTCCTCACCCATAACCTCTGCCAACTGCTCCAAGCACTTGACAACACGAAATGGAGATTCGTAGAATATCATCGTACGCTCCTCCTGTGCCAATGCTTCGATGCGCTTTTTGCGCCCCTTCTTTTGTGGCAGAAAACCTTCGAAGCAGAATCTGTCGCATGGAAATCCACTCTGTACTAATGCCGGCACAAATGCCGTAGCACCCGGGAGTGTCGATACCTCGATACCTCGCTCTACACAGGTACGCACCAACAAAAAACCGGGGTCCGAGATGCCCGGAGTACCCGCATCGGAGATAAGTGCAACATCTCGCCCTGCATCTATTGCATCGGCAACCGCCTGCACGGTAGCGTGCTCGTTGAATTTGTGGTGCGAGCGCAAAGGTTTCTCGATACCGAGGTGTTTGAGCAACACAGAACTTGTACGAGTGTCCTCCGCCAAGATGAAATCCACCTCCTTCAAGATTCGTATCGCACGAAGGGTAATATCCTCCAAGTTGCCTATCGGCGTGGGTACGATATATAGTTGTGCCATAGTTCCTTTTAGCTATTAGCCTTTGGCTTTTAGCCATTAGCCATTTAATTATATTTTCGTTGTAGCAAATCCATCACAAGTTTTGTCGCTTGCAAGTTTGGCGACCAAGCATAGTGCTCCGCAATAAAGATTATGCAGTCATCGAATGAAGGTTGCTTATCAAGTGCCTCAATAGCACTCTCGTATGACGCTACATCATCACCAAACAACTCTCTTATCAACATAAACCTATCTGCAACACCTATCGCATCGCGCAAAGACACAACGGGAGCTCTCTCCGCCACACCCTTCGGGCAGGCAATGGTATCTGCCACCGAAGGTGCTTCGTGGAACTGCTCGCCAATAATTGGTGCAGACTCCTCATACAACGAGAGCAAAGGGCTACGCTTTGAAGTTGGGAGTTTCTCCTCTACGATAGGGGTGTTAGAGGCGTTAGAGGCATTAGAGGTATTAGAGATTATTTCTTGCTCCTGTTCCTGCTCGTTTTCCGTTTTCCGTTCTCCGTTTTCCGTTTCTTCTTCGCTCTCATCGAAAATTAACTCTACCTCAACCTCGGGTTCGCCCTCCTCAGCATCAACCTCAGGCTCAACCTTCTCAATGGGAGTTGTAGGGGCGATAGGGATAATAGGGGTTGTAGGGGCTATTTCTGACTGCTCCTCGTTCTCCGTTTTCTGTTTTTCGTTTTCCGTTGTGCAGAATTTCAGTTCGGCATACGCCTCGCGCAACTCGCTGAGTGCTATATCTCGTTCGAGTTCGGAGAGTGAGCCTACACGCTCTGCCTCCTCCACAATCTGCAACACGCGTTGCAATCTCGTTTTCAAATCCATAACCATACTCTTACTTTAATTTACAAAGATAGAAAAAATTTCTCAACTTTCAACTCGTAACTCTCAACTTTTTTTACTATCTTTGCCCCGACATAAGGGGTGCTGAAAGAATTCAAAATTCAAAATTCAAAATTCAAAATTATTTCCCCATTTTGCATTCTGCATTTTGCATTCTGCATTTCTTTTGGCTGAGATTATACCCATCGAACCGAAACGGGTAATGCCGGAACGGGAAGAGTGTAATTTTACATACGACCCCTTTTCAAACTATTGTTTAATTAAAAACTTAAATGGTTATGAAAAGGATTTTTTCTTTTTGTGCAGTGGCACTATGTGCTACAAGTGTTGCCTCAGCAACACCAAATGAGAGAGCAAAATCTCTCAACTTAATCGAGAACGACTCGGTTGCCATCGAACAGATTGAGGTGGTTGCCACCCGAGCATCGAAAACTACCCCTATCGCCCACACGAACCTCTCACGCAGTGAGATTGAGGAGCGCAACTATGGCGAGGATATACCTTCGCTCTTGGCAAATCTGCCTTCGGTTGTAATCTCCTCCGAGAGTGGTACGGGCATAGGCTCAACCTCGTTCCGAGTGCGTGGAACAGACGCTACACGCATCAATGTCACACTCAATGGCGTGCCTATGAACGATGCCGAAACCCACTCGGTCTATTGGTACGATACTCCCGACCTCGTGTCATCGCTCGGCTCGGTGCAGTTGCAGCGAGGTGTCGGCACTTCGACCGCAGGTACGGGAGCCTTCGGAGCATCACTCAATATGACCTCCGCACCTTCCGCATCGAAGTTTTCGGGGCGTGCATCGCTCTCCTATGGCTCATTCAACACCGCCAAGCAGGAGATAGCCCTCTCGTCAGGCTTGCTCGGTGGGCATTGGGCTATTGATGGGCGTTTGTCGCACCTCTCCTCTGACGGTTATGTCGAGCGAGCATCGAGCAATCTCTCATCGTATATGTTGCAGGCGGGCTACTATAAGGGGCGTACAAGTGTAAAGTTACTCTCGTTCGGAGGTGTGGCGAAGGTCTATCTTGCCTACACCGGTTTGAGTGCAGAGCAGATGGCTGAAAATCGCCGTTACAACCCTGAGGGTGAGATTGTTATCGATGGTAAGGTGGTCGGCTTTTTCGATGACCATACCGACAACTACACGCAGATAAACAATCAGTTGGTCGTAAGCCATATCTTCAACGACAAGTGGCGCATCAACGCTACCGCCCACTACACCTACGGCAACGGCTACTATCGCAACTACAAGAATGATGCATGGCTTCCGGGCTATGGTATTGCACCTATCGAGGTCGGAGGTGCTTTGGTTGAGAGCACCAACCTTCTGCGCAAGAAGGTGATGGGTAACAACTTCGGTGGTTTGGTCGCTTCGGCAGCCTACACCGCAGAGCGTGTATCGCTTACGCTCGGTGCTTCGGCATCACTTTATGACGGAGTCCACTATGGCGAGATTTCGGGTTTGACCGAGGCTCCCGACTTCGCCACTGCGGAGTACTATCGCAACTATACGACAAAGTGGGACGCATCGTGCTTTGCAAAGGTCGATTGGTTGATTACCAAGGGGTTGAATCTCTATGCCGATGTGCAGTATCGCCATATCACGCATGTTATTTCGGGCGTAAACGACAACTTCGATGATACTACGGGGGCGATGCAGAGCCTGAATATCAACCGCCACTACAACTTTTTCAATCCTAAACTCGGCTTGCACTACTCGTTCGCTCGTGACCACGCCGTTTATGCTTCGGCTGCGGTGGGACAGAAGGAGCCTACACGCAATAACTTCACCGATATCCGCAAAGGCGAGTACCCGACAGCCGAGAAGATGCTTGATATCGAGGCTGGATATACCTATAATACAAAGATTGTGTCGCTCGGCATTAACCTATATTATATGATGTATCGTGACCAGCTGGTGCAGACGGGCGAGTTGTCCGATACGGGCGAGTTACTCTCGCGCAATGTTCCCGACTCGTACCGCCGAGGTGTGGAGTTGTCGTTGGCAGTCAATGCTACGAAGTGGTTTTCGCTCGGTGGAAATGCCACTTTGAGCCAAAACCATATCAAAAACTATGTCGATTATATTGATGGCGTAGCGTTTGAGCGTGGTCGCACTACGATTGCCTACTCGCCTTCGGTTATTGCGGGTACATTCTTCGACTTCCATACGCACGGCTTTGCTGCACGACTCTCGACTCGCTATGTCAGCAAGCAGTACCTTACAAACGGGCAGTACGAAGATTTAACCCTGCCACGCTACTGCGTGAGCGACCTCGATATCTCCTACACGCTTCGCACAAAGCGTATTGAGAAGGTGCGATTTGGAGTGAAGATTGGCAACTTGTTTAATGCCAAGTATTGCGCAAGCGGATATGGTGGCTCGTGGTTGGAGGGCGCAACCCTTGCAGAGCGTGGTTCGTGGGCTTGCTACTTCCCACAGGCAACCATCTCGGCACTTGGAAATGTAACGATACATTTTTAGACGAGAGACGAGAGAAACGGAAAACGGAAAACTGAAAACTGAAAACGGAGAGCGCACTCCTTAAATTCCTTAAACTCCTTAAACTCCTTAAAAAGGTTGCGCCGTGATGAGAGTAGGAGTCCGCATAACCGTAACAACCGTAACAAGCGTAACAAAACCGTAACACCGTAACAAGGGGCGTGCCTATGTTACGCTGTTACGCTTTGGCAGCGTTAGAATATAATTTTTAATTCTTAATTTTTAATTTTTAACGGATTCATAGTCTTATAGTCGTGGAACTAAAACTTATTTTACAGATTGTGGGCGTGGTACTCGGACTGCTATACTTGTGGTTGGAGTACCGAGCCAACATTTGGTTGTGGGTAGTGGGGGCAATTATGCCCTGCGTACACTGCGCACTCTACTACCAATCGGGATTGTATGCCGACTGTGCCATGCAAGGCTACTATATCTTGGCAGGCTTGTATGGTCTGATAGCGTGGTTGTTAGGACATAAGCGTAAAAACAACCCACTAAAAATCGCACACACACCGCTAAGACTTGTGTTGCCATTGGTAGTTATATATGGCGTACTACATGCTGCTATATACTATCTATTGGTGGAGTTTACTGACAGTACCGTACCGTTTTGGGATTCGATGACTACGGCTATGTCGATGATAGCGATGTGGCTATTGTCGCGTAAATACTTGGAGCAGTGGCTCGTATGGCTTGTGGTAGATATGATAACCGTAGGGCTGTATATCTATAAAGGCATACCCCTTACGGGTTGTTTGTACGCACTATACTCGGCACTTGCAGTGGCGGGATATCTGCGTTGGAAGCGACAAGCTGTTACAAACCTTTAACTAATAAGAGTCGTGCTAAAACACGACTCTTATTCCTACCTGCATACGCCAACGCGATAGAAGGTCGTTGCGGGATACCTCGCCACCAACAAAGCGATATTTCGGTGTGCGGTCTCCTTGCGCATCGGTTGTGTAGTCGTAAACCTCGACAGGTGAAATGCGATACTTCGAGGTGTAGTAACTTGCCCCCCAATCCTTCGAGATGAGCGAGCCGAGATTTATCACATCGAGCGAAATCTGTACTTTGCGTGAGGTGTTCGCACCGAAGTATATATCCTGCGCAATATGGAGGTCGAGATGGTGCTCGAAAGGTGTCTGCAAGGCGTTTCGTGTAAGGAATTTACCACGCGAACGGCGCAGGGCAGGTGTCGCCTCGATATACTCTCCAAAGGCTGCACGATGCTCCTCGTTCTCGAACTCCATAGCCTGCAACTCCGCAGCGGTCGGCACATAGATTGTGGTGTTGCCGTAACTGCTATCGTTGTTGGCATCTTCGCCTGCGTAGGTGAGCGAGTAACGCATACCCGAATAGCCCTGATAGAGCAACGAAATGGTCGTACCAAGCACCTTCGCATAGCGAGGTGTGCGATACGAGAGCGATGCCGTAATCTTGTGCGGAACATCGAACAAGGAGTAACTCAATTCAGGCGCATTGCTATCTGCCGAGTAGTTGCGACTCCAAGTGTTGAGTGCCTGTGCCGAGATGCCGTCCATTACCGAGTAGGAGTGCGCAAAAGTATATGCAGCGTAGAGGTCTAAGCCAAAGCGGAAATGCTTTGCCACCGATGCACTCACCGAGTAACCATACCCCTTCGAGGTGTTCGACAAGAGGTAAATCGAGGAGTAGGACTTCGCCAACGAGGTGTCGTAGAGGGTTGTGGTGTTCTGCTCGTTTACGAGAGCCGAATTTACGGCAAACAACTTATTACCTTTGTCTTGTGCTGTGAGGTTGGTTATCAAGAGGTCGTTTATCGACTTCGAGAAGATACCCTCGACCATAAAGTGCCACCCCTTATACTCCTGCTCCAAGGCGAGAGTTGCTCGCGCCACCTGCGGATAACGGAAATCCTTTGCCACGATGTTGAGCATCGGATTTGACGATACCCCCTCCGCACCCGAAGGCTCCTCGCCAAACTTTGGAACGCTCTGTCCTTTGCTGCTATCGAGCGTATAACCGCGTTGTGTCATACCACTATTGGAGAAGCAGTTAGATATCCACACAAACGGTATTCTACCCGAGAATATACCCACTCCACCACGCAACAAGGTCGAAGCCTCTGCGCTCTTGGCTATCTGCCAGCGCACTCCGATACGGGGCGAAACAAGCACCGTAGGGCGAGGTACCTGGTTGGTTTTGACGCCATACTTTTGGGCTATTTCAGAAGAGTTGAACGCCTCATTTGTGGGAGGGTTTCCGAATATCACAGGGATATCGGCTCGCAGACCATAGGTCATCGAAAAGCGAGGCGAGGCGTTCCACTCGTCCTGAATATATACGCCAAATTGTGCCGAAGTTATATTTGTATAAGGGTTATCCGAGTAATTGCGCACATACTTGCGAGCCTTGTCCTGCAAGAAATCGTCAAGGGTGTCGTAGGTATATGCTCCCAAAGCATTCGCCATGTAGAGGCACGAGGAGTTGAAAATCTCGTTGTGCGTACCTATTGTGATGGTGTGCGAATCGGCATAGTAGGAGAAGTTGTCGGTCAGCGTTATGGTGTTTTGTACCAAATCGTTCATAATGGCAAAGGGGTCTGTACCGATATATACCGAGGTGTTGTCGCCATCACGCATCTTCTTAATCTCTACATAAGGGAATTTCGCACCACTCATAGCATCGCGACCATCGTGTACTCGGGTGTAGCCCACGCGGAACTCGTTAAACATCTTCTCCGAGACGCGCGAGTTCAGCTCGGCAACCAACGAGTGGGTGTCGGCAATCGAGGTGTAACCCTCGCCATTGAAGCGCAAAAGCGTTGCACTCGACACGAACTCATCTTTCCTCGCATCGAGGAAGTTGTATCGTAACGAGAGGTTGTGGCGTGAGGATATGTTCCAATCGAGTCGTGCAATTAACGAGCCTGTATGCCTTTTCAGCGTCTGCATGCCGTAGCCGCCACCATCATAGCCCGTAAGTTCGTAGAAACAATTGGCTATGGTCGCTGCATTTGTTGCCGAGATGTTGCAACCACTATCGCCCACATAGTAAGACGATGGCGAGGAGTCGAGGTTGAACTCGCCATTGAGGAAGAAAAATAACTTGTTTTTGACTATCGCACCTCCGAGCGAAACGCCGTAAATCTGCGTCTGTTGCTCGGTAAGTTTTGCTCCATTCAGCGGGCTGCGACCATAGAAGTTGTGGTCGTTGTAGTAGGCGTATGCCGTACCCGAAAAGGTGTTTGAGCCCGACTTGGTAATCGCATTTATACCGCCACCACTAAAACCGCCTTGACGCACATCAAACGGTGCGGTAACTACCTGAATATCCGAAATTGCATCAAGCGGAACGGGGTTAGCACCCGCCAAACCTCCGTTTGTACCCGTAGAGGTCAAGCCGTACATATCATTCGAGGCTGTACCGTCAATCTGGAAGGAGTTGTAGCGCGAGTTTGCGCCGGCGATGGAGATACCTCCGTCTTTCGACACCATCGCCTGCGGAGCAAGGCGTGTGATGTCGTCAATGGAGCGAGATACGGTAGGGGTACGCTCTATGATATCGCTGTGAAAAACCTCTCCTGCACCCATACGGCTCTCGGCGAACTTGTCGCTTGTAACCACCACCGCATCAATGTTCTGCGTGTCGGATAGTTGAGCGTCTATCTGCTGCTTTTCGCCTAACGATAGGGCGATGTCCTCAATCTTTTTTTCCTTGTAGCCGACAAACGAGAACTCCACCGTATATGGCGCACCTACACGCAAGCCTTGCAGGCGATACTCGCCATTTGCGTCTGTAATTGTGCCATACACCGTCTCTGTTGGCAAGTGTGTTGCCACGACCGTAGCACCCACCAATGGTTTGCCGTTGTTGTCCGTTACAAAACCCTGCAACGATGCAGTAGTTGATTGTGCGGTAGTTGTCATTGCCACTACCAAAGCAAATAAAGCAAGTGTAAAACGCTTCATACCTATAAAAATAAATGCCCCAAATGTTACACATACAAACATCGGGACAGCGAGGTGCATAGCACCACCAATTAAGAATTAAAAATTAAAAATTAAGAATTAAAAGATAAAAACCTTTAATTGTCAATTATCAATTTTCAATTGTCAATTATATTGCACTCTCTCATCCGGACTATTACCGTCGGTATCGGAATTTCACCGATTCAGTCCCATCAGATTGCAATTTATTATAAATCACCGCCATAGGGAGTCGCGGACTATCACCGCCGGTAGGGAGTTGCACCCTGCCCCGAGTATTCTTTTGCAAAGATAGCAAAAAAAGTTAAAAGTTAAAAATTAAAAGTTAGAAATTGTTTTTGAGAGACTCACCAAAAACCCAAAAATCGCTTTTAAGGAGATAGTTGCAACGCCGTCAAAGAGAAATGAGATGGGCGCATACCTCCCCAAAAAAAAATGATTTTTAAGCAGATGAGAGCAAGGCGAACAAGAAGCCGAGTGCGCAGCATAGTAGGCCTATGTGAGCAACTCGGCTATCGATGTTCAACGCAGCTATCGCTGCTTAAAAACATTTTTTTACTTTTGGCGGAAGTATATCTGAATCGGCACTCCCGAAAAATCCCAATGCTCTCGCAAGTGATTCTCCAAGAATCGGCGATAGTTCTCACGAATATACTGCGGCAGGTTGCAGAAGAAGACAAACTGCGGAGTAGGTGTAGGGAGCTGCATCGCATACTTGATGCGGATATACTTACCTTTGGTTGAAGGTGGCGGCGTCTCCTCTATAATCGGCAACATATAGTCGTTGAACTCCGAAGTCGGGATACGGCGGGCACGCGACTGATATACTCGTATTGCAGTCTGCAACACATCTAAAATACGCTGCTTGTTCAGAGCCGAGGTGAAGATAATCGGAATATCGTTGAACGGAGCCAAACGCTTCTCCAATGCCTCTTTCCACTCCTTCATGGTATTATTGCCCTTCTCAATCAAGTCCCACTTGTTCACCACGATAACACAACCCTTGCGGTTGCGGACAATGAGGTTGTGGATATTCAAATCCTGCGACTCCAAGCCCTGCTGAGCATCGAGCATCAATACACAAACATCTGACGCCTCGATAGCACGAATGGAACGCATCACAGAGTAGAACTCCAAATCCTCCATTGTCTTACCCTTCTTGCGCATACCTGCCGTATCGACAAGATAGAAGTCCATGCCGAACTTGTTGTAGCGTGTATGTATAGAGTCGCGGGTAGTGCCTGCGATATTGGTAACGATATTACGGTCAGTACCGAGCAGTGCATTTGTGAGCGATGACTTACCCACATTCGGACGACCAACAATAGTAATACGAGGAAGGTCATCGAGCTCCTCCGCCTCGCAATCCTCAGGCAAGTGCTTCAAAATCTCGTCCATCAAATCGCCCGTACCGCTACCCGACATCGAAGAGATGCAGAACGGGTCGCCAAGACCGAGCGAATAGAAGTCGTTGGAGGAGTAGATAAGGTCGTAATTATCAACCTTGTTGCAGACCAAAATCGTGCGTTTCTTGGCACGGCGCAACACCTCTGCCATCATCATATCGAGGTCGGTAACACCTGTACCCACCTCAACCATAAAGAGAATAACATCGGCCTCCTCAATGGCGAGCATCACCTGCTTGCGAATCTCGTCCTCGAAGATATCGTCACTATTCACCGAATAACCACCCGTATCGATTATCGAGAACTCACGACCATTCCAATCGGTCTTACCGTAGTGGCGGTCACGCGTAGTTCCCGCTGTTGAATCAACAATCGCCTGTCGATTGCCGACAAGGCGGTTAAAGAGTGTACTTTTGCCCACATTCGGGCGTCCTACTATCGCTACTAAACTCATATTCTTCTTAATTGACAATTGACAATTGAGAATTGACAATCAGAGGTCTTTATCATTAAAAAAATTGTCGCTACACAATATTACGGCTACAAAGATAAAGAAAAAAAGAGATTTTACCAATGATACGATGGATATTTCAAAAATATTTATTATTTTTGGGAGTTATTACTACATAATATATTTTTTTACTATGAATAATAAGTGCTTGCGTATCATAATCTCGTTGATGGCTGTAATTATCTGCTCTACTGCCGTTGCGCAAACATCTTCGCCTGAGAGTCCTGTGCGGAAGATGCCGAAACAGAGCAAGTCGGCACCTAAGGTCAGCACCGAGTTCGGCTTGGGTATAGGAGCTCGTTATAACTGGTTTCAGGTACAGCCTATAAGCGCCAACTTCACACCAAATATCACGATGAAGATGTCGTATGGCGCAGCTTTGCAGTTTCGCCTCAACATCGGCAGAACCTTTGGCATTCAACCGGAAATATCGTATGCCTACTCAACCATAAGAATAGACGACAAGGCAAATAAATTCTCCGCAAAGTCAAAGTTTAACATGGTGCAGATACCGCTGTTGTTGTCGTTCCGTATTGCTATGTTCCGCATAAATGCAGGACCTGTGTTTACACTTATGGATAATCCTACATATACGGTTGCAAATGATGCAGACGACAGCGTAAAACAGTTGCCACTTGGCAAGATATTTCCTACCGTAACATATACGGCAGGTGTAAGTGTCAAGTTTGCAAAGTGTATGATTATAGATGTACGCTATGCCGACCAATTTACCAATATCAAGTCGGTAAATTCATACATTTGGACACTCGATGAGACAAAACAACCCGAAGCGCAAACCTTCCGAACTCGCAGTCGCAGTGTTCAACTACGCATAGGATATGCGTTCTAAACTGAAAACTGAAAACTGAAAACTGAAAACTGAAAACGGAAAACGGAGAACTTTCAGCGCACTCCCTAAATTCATTAAACTCCTTAAATTCCTTAAAAAGGTTGCGCCTTGACAAGGGTAGAAGTTCGGAAAACTGAAAAAAAGCAAAAAGATATTTTGATGACTGAAACAACGGGAAAAGAGATAGTAATCGAGGGTGTCGATACCCGAGAGTTGTATGGAGCAAAAGAGTGCTACCTGCAACAGATTGTGGCGATGCACCCGAAACTCAAAATCGTAGCGCGAGGCTCCTCGTTGAAGGTGCTTGGTGCAAAGGGTGATGTAGAGCGTTTTGAACGCCAGATGGCAGGCTTAATCGCCTACTACGACCGCTACGGCCACATCTCGAAGGAGGTTATAGAGCAATCCTTCTCGGTGGGTTTTGCCGAGGCGGCAGAGAAGGCTCACCAGAGCGACAAGGAGGTTATTGTCTATGGCAACAACGGCATAATCGTCAAGGCTCGCACCGCCAATCAGCGCAAATTGGTCGATTTGTACGACAAGAACGACCTTATCTTTGCGACAGGTCCTGCGGGTTCGGGTAAGACCTATACGGCTATTGCATTGGCAGTTCGTGCTTTGCGCGACAAGCAGGTGCGCCGAGTTATTTTGACACGCCCTGCGGTAGAGGCTGGCGAGAAGTTGGGCTTCCTGCCGGGCGATTTAAAGGATAAGTTGGACCCATACTTGCAGCCGTTGTACGATGCGTTGAACGATATGATACCGCCTGCGAAGTTGCAGAAGTTTATGGAGGACGGCACGGTGCAGATTGCGCCACTCGCCTATATGCGTGGTCGAACTCTGGATAATGCATTTGTGATACTTGACGAGGCGCAGAATACCACCCTATCGCAGATAAAGATGTTTCTGACACGAATGGGACGCAATGCAAAATTTATCGTTACGGGCGATGTTACACAGGTCGATTTGCCACACAAGAGCGACAGTGGCTTGGTTCGTGCGATGCATACGGTCGAGGGCATTAAGGGTATCGGTTTTGTGGAGTTCAACAAGGGAGATATTGTCCGCCACGAATTGGTAAAACATATTGTCGAGGCATTCGACAAACAAACGGAAAACTGAATATGCAAATGCAAAGTTATATATGCTCTCCAATGAATTATATAGGTGGTAAATACAAATTACTACCTCAACTGCTACCTCTATTTCCGAAGAAAATCGACACTTTCGTTGATATGTTTTGCGGTGGAGGAAATGTTGGAATTAATGTGGAGGCAAACAAATTATTGCTCAATGACAACTTGTTGTATATCGTTGACTTGTACAGGCAATTCAAATCTATGACAACAACGGAGGTTGTAAACTATGTGGAGCAAAGAATTGACGATTTTGAGTTATCCCTTACCAACACCGATGGTTATTTAGCATTAAGGAACACTTATAATCAAGAAAGAAACCCACTTGATTTATTTGTATTAACAGCGTATTCGTTCAATCATCAAATTAGATTTAACAACAATCACCAATTCAATATACCATTTGGCAAAAATCGCAGTAGATATAATGCCAACATGAAAAAGAATTTGGAGCTATTCGTTGCAAAACTACATGAATTAGATGTCGAGTTTTCATCTTCAAATTTTGAAGAGTTGGATTTATCTAAACTAACCTCTGATGACTTCGTGTATTGCGACCCTCCTTATTTAATAACAACAGGCACTTATAATGACGGTAAGAGAGGTTTTACAGGCTGGTCACATAGAGAAGAGATGAAGTTGCTTGCACTTTTATCGGAGTTGAATAGAAAAGGTGTTCGGTTTGCGCTGTCAAATGTTTTAATGCACAAGGGAAGAAGTAATGCTATATTAAAACAGTGGATAGAGATACACAATTTTAATGTACATCATTTGAATATGGATTATCAAAACTCCAACTACCACTCTATAAATAGTGAAAGCGACATTACAGATGAAGTTCTCATTACTAATTATGTTCTGTAATAATGAGATATATAGGCAATAAAGAGAATATAGTAGAGAAGATTCACTCTATTCTTGCTGCAAATAACATTTGCGGTAAGCACTTGTTTGATTTATTTGCTGGCACAACAGGGGTTGGAAGATACTTTAAGCAATTAGGATATCAGGTTGATTCATCTGATATTATGTACATGTCATATTGTTTGCAAAAAGCATATATTGAGAATAATCAAACCCCAAAATTTGAAAAGATATTACCTATAATACACAATAGCGAACAAATTCAATCTCTTTTCTATACCCCATTAGAGGTGGTACTATCATACTTAGACGGTGTTGCTCCTATTAAGGGTTTTATATATAACAACTACACACCGGATGGAACGCCGCATCTTGAAGTTCCGAGGTTGTATTTCACAGGAGAGAATGGTGCCAAGATAGATGCCATACGAATCAAGATAGAAGAGTGGAAAAGTTCCAAATTAATTGATGAGTTAGAGTATTATATCCTGTTGGCTTGCCTATTAGAATCGGTATCGCTATATGCAAATGTTGCCGGTGTATATGCAGCATTTTACAAGAAATGGGATCCAAGAGCCGTCAAGCCATTAAAGCTAAGACCGATACTGCTAACAGACAACAACCAGAAAAATAGAGTTTTTAATGCAGATAGTTTGTCTATTTTACATGAAATAGATACAGATATATTATATCTTGACCCTCCATACAACGAGCGTCAGTACCTGCCAAATTATCATGTATTAGAAACTATTGCAAAATACGACAATCCTCAAATTAAAGGCGTAACAGGCATGCGCCCATACGACAAAGAGAAGTCTGTATTTTGCAATGCAAAAAGTGCATTACAAGCATTAAAAAAGGTTGCAGAGTGTAGTAAATACAAATATCTTGTTCTAAGTTATAATTCAGAGGGCATTATGAAGCAAGAAGATATTATCTCGCTTCTCACCAATTATGGTGATGTTGTTTTGGAGCAATTTGAATACAATCGATTCAAAAGCAACAACAACGGATTATCAAGAACAAAGAAGAAGGTATTTGAACAATTATATATTTTGAAGCGATGAAGAACTTGTGGATATTAACCGAAGAACGCCCAAAGAAGCAGTCATTGGAGAATATTTTAGACTATTTCGCAGGGTATCAGTCTATCGCCTACAAAGGTGGCGATTTGTGGATATGCCCATTGTTGAATAGTGAAAAATGTTTTGACTTCACATACGAGGTTAAGGGCTTTAATAGCCCTAAGGTCGAGCATGTCTATATCAAAACCATATCCGGTTCTTCTAGTTTCGTGGACTACCTCCTATATTATCAGGAAGAGCAACCTACCACACAAGACACTCCACTTTTGGCAATAGAAGAGACAAAAACAGATGATAGTGAAAGTCGAAATACCGGAGTCTATCAGCGTGCCACAAAATTTGTAGTCTTAAACTTTTTCTATCCTCACACCAAGTGTGTGATGCTATATTCGCTTCATATTGAGCAAAAGAAAAATCCAACAGATACATACATTTTTGGCACTCGCATGTTAAGAACTCTTGGGGTTGATATTATTGGTAAAAAACTTGACAAAGAGTTATACAAACCATTTTCAACCATAGAGGAACTGATTGCGACCAAGCAGCTTATGTCCAAGCCAAAATCTCAGACTAATGTACCTGTTGAGATTGAGCAATACGATGATAGCATCTCTGTTTCTGGTAGATTATACAAAGATGATAGATTGGCACATGACCCAAGTATAGGAACATTAAGTTTGATATGTGCAACATTGCGTAAATTAGGGTGGGATAAAGACATCGTAATAACAAGACATGGTTTAAGTCAGAAACATGTAGTTGGCAATAATAAATTCTTGCAAATTGCAGATAGACTGCATCTCTCTTTGCAAGGCCTTGCCTTATCTCCATGCAATCTGCCTGATAGTTATTGGCACTATGAAATAAAAGGTGAGAAACTTGGAACTATATTTATTCACACGGTAGTTGAAAATCTCACAAGCAGTTTTTCTGTATTTGACAATCATGCTGGTTGCGAGAAAAGTTATTTCAAAACAGCCGATGGAGTTCATATCCCATTGGAGAAATATGTGGATAGAGGACTATATAAAGCAGGCGATAAGAGCAAACGACTTGCTATACCGGATTTAGTATTGATTGATATCGATTCAAAGGAGTCTATAACTATCGAAGGAAAAACATTTGCTAATCGCTTGAAGGGAATTGAGGAATTAAAGTTATATGACTCATTCGAGGCAATGTATCTCTGTAAGCACTACCCTCATTACGCCCATAAGCGAACAGTGGTGCTGTATGGAAGCAAAAACGATTCTGTGATAGAGGTTGAAATAGGATTCTTACTCAATCAAGATGGAAAGATGGTGTTAGGAATAAATGCACCTACTATATTTATTACGGCAATAAAAAATTTAATGGCATATTGGAATTAATCATTAAAAATAGTAACTATGAATTACAATTTAGAGCAACTAAAACCGACACTTGTTTGGAAGCATTTTAAGGCTTTGACACAGATTCCTCGTCCTTCGCATCACGAGGAGAGGGTGCGTGAGTATATCGTGGAGTTTGCAAAGGCTCACAATTTGGAGTATTGCGTTGATGAGGCGTGCAATGTATATATCGCAAAGCCTGCAACTGCGGGCTATGAGGACCGCAAAGGTATCGTGATGCAGGCGCACCTCGACATGGTACCGCAGAAGAATAACGACAAGGTTTTCGACTTCGAGAACGACCCTATCGAGGCATATATCGATGGCGAGTGGGTAACTGCCAACGGCACCACTCTCGGTGCTGACAACGGTATCGGCGTAGCGGCAATTCTCGCAGTATTGGAGGATAACACTCTCGAACATGGTGCTATCGAAGGACTCTTCACCGCAACCGAGGAGACCGGTATGGACGGAGCATTCGGTTTGAAGGCGGGTTTGCTCAAAGGCGATATTTTGTTAAACCTCGACTCCGAAACCGAGGGAGAGTTGTATGTTGGTTGCGCAGGTGGAACCGATGCAAACATCACACTCCCTTACACTGCCGAGCCTGCACCGCAAGGTTGGTCGGCGGTTAAGTTGGAGGTTAAGGGTTTGAAGGGCGGACACTCGGGTATTCAGATTGGCTTCCAGCGTGGAAATGCCAACCGCTTGTTGTGTCGTTTGTTGCTCCACACCGAGCAGGAGTGGTTGCTCGCTTCGATTGACGGAGGTGGTTTGAGAAATGCTATCCCTCGTGAGGCACAGGCAGTTGTACTCGTTCACGATGTAGCGGCATTCAAGGCTGAGGCTGCCGCATACGAAAAGACCTTGCAGGCAGAGTTCGAGAATATCGAGGATTCGATTGCGGTACTCGTAGAGGAGGTTGCCTACCCTGCGGAGATTATCCCTGCTGCTACGGCACAAAACCTCGTTAAGGCGGTTGTTGGCGCACCTAACGGTGTAGTGAAGATGTCGGTTGAGATGGAGGGGTTGGTGCAGACCTCAACAAACCTCGCCCGCGTGGTATCTGACAGCAAGAGCGTGAAGATTCAATGTTTGTTGCGTTCATCTGTTTCGAGCGAGAAGGTTGCTCTTGGCGAGGCTATCAAGGGCGTATTCGAGATGGCTGGTGCAGAGGTCTTGCTCGAAGGCTCATACGATGGTTGGAAGCCTAATATGGAGTCGCCGATTTTGAAGGCGATGTTGGCATCTTACGAGGCTTTATACGGCAAGAAGCCTGCCGTAACTGCTATACATGCAGGATTGGAGTGCGGTATCATAGGTGGTGTATATCCAAATCTCGATATGATTTCGTTCGGTCCGACAATCTGCTACCCACACTCGCCAGACGAGAAGGTGGAGATTGCATCGGTGGAGAAATTTTACGACTTCTTGCTCCACACATTAAAGAACGCTCCGGCAAAATAATTGACAATTGACGAATTAACAATTGACGAATTAACAATTAAAGGAATTCTTAATTTAGCTAATGGCTAAAAATTATGACTCATAAAGATACAAAGCGTTGGTTTGTGGTGGTAAATCCGGTATCGGGAGGAGGTAAGGGATTGGAGGACTTTCCGAGAATCTCACACCTTCTCCGTGAGAACGGAATTGAGCACGACCCCGCATTTACCGAGCATCGTCATCACGCCACAGAATTGACCGTTGAAGCAGCAAATCGTGGATATCGTAAAATCATCGTTGTAGGTGGTGATGGCACTCTTAATGAGGTAGTAAATGGTCTGTTCATTCAGAAGCAGTGCGAGCCGAAAGAGATTCTGTTGGCTGTTATTGCCGTAGGTACAGGTAATGACTGGGTACGCACATTTGGTATTCCACGCAACTACACCGCAGCAATCCGCGCCATTGTAGAGGGGCACTCTTTCCTGCAAGATGTTGGTAAAGTAATATACACCGAGTCGAAGGTTGAACAGACTCGCTACATGGCAAATGTAGCCGGCTTAGGTTTTGATGCCTATGTTATCCAGATATTCAACCATCTGAAATTGAAGGGTTGTAAAGGCAAATGGCTCTATCTATACAGTCTTGTACGAGGTTTCTTCTCGGCAAAGCCTGCCGGAGCAACTATCGAGGTTGATGGTAGAGTTATTTATAGTAAGCTACTCTTCTCGTTGGCAGTCGGCATTTGTCGCTACAATGGCGGTGGTATTCAGCAGTTGCCACGAGCCGTTGCGAACGATGGTTTGCTCGACCTGACTATTATCCGACCTGTGCATTGGTGGCATGTAGTATTCCGCGCACGAAGACTCTTCAATGGCGAGATATACTCTATCGGTCATGTACGCCATGCGCAAGGTAAGACAATAAAGGTCTTATCTGCACCAAGCATGCCCCTCGAAACAGATGGAGAGTTGCAAGGCGGTACGCCTGTCACCATATCGGTAGTACCACAAGCAATTCGTATTGTGGTAACCAAGGAGTTTGCACAAGAGTAGATTTGCTTGGCACGAAGGTTGCTCTCTCATCGTGTGGTTTAACATATAAAAGATTTACACGATGAAAAAGTTTCTACTTTCGTTTGCCGTTGTGGCGCTTATTTTTGGAGGTTTGTTCGCTTGTGGAGAACAAACAAAATGGAATCGCGAAGAGCGACAGGCCATGCGTAACCTCTTGCGCGACTATCGCAAGATGGTATATCTGAACAACCTCACCGAGGCAGAGTATATGCTATTCACCGACCAAGTGTTGGCTTCGGTAGAGGAGGATTATCCTGTCTATACAACATTTATTGAGATGCCTGCTGTAAATGATACAGTACAGGTATATGTTGTTACCACCATCGTTGAGCAGTTGGCTGCTGACGCCTCGAATATGCGACATCTCTATCCATATCGCGACCTCGTAGCGACAAATATCCTGCCCGATGGTCTGAGTCGTGCACAGCAAAATGCTTTCTATCAATGTTTTGCAAATGCGGTTGATAGTACCTACGCCAATGCCGAGCAGTTGGTAAATGCAATAGTTGCCGATACAGTACAGACCTCGCAGATAGCGCAGATGCAGAGCGCATGTGCAAATGAGTTATTCGGCTGGACAGTTGAGATAATAGAGGTTGGCAATTAAGCCAACCTCTATTATCTAATTGACAATTGACAATTGACAATTGACGAATTGATAATTGTCGTATTAAGAGTTTACTTTCTCTCCTAAAAATTTGCTACTGCACGATATTGTCCATCGGAGAACTCATAGCAGAAGAGTTTTTTGCCATTGGTAAGCAGGACAAATCGCGCCTTTACGACCGTATTATAGCGAGCTGCCTGCATTGCTACATCATTATCAATCTCAATATCGGGGGCTTTACACTCGATTAAGATATAAGGTTTGGCAAACTCATCGACCACGACAATATCGGCGCGTTGATGCTGACCATTCACATTCACAGGATACTCCTGTGAGATTCTCAATGCCGGCACACCCTTCACCATTACAAGCCACGATATCACACTTTGGCGAACCTCCTCCTCAGGAGTCAGCACCAGCCATCGCTTGCGTAAGTTGTCCCAAATCTGTTTCTCGCCATCAACACTTCTTATTCTTGCAGAAATATCGGGGAATATATGTTTTACACTATTTGGCATAGTAATTTTATCAAAATAAATTGTATCTTTGCGACAAAGATACAAAAAAATCATGAAGAGGTTCATAATTATTACAACCATATTTCTTGCTATCACATCTTCGATAGCAGCACAAGAGAGTTACGACCTATCGGCTCGTCAGGTGGAGCCTGCTCGCACACGAATTACACCATATAATCGTATGCAAGATGCCGTTCAAGAGAATCGCTCTCAATCTCGTTTCGTAGCGACAATCGAAGAACCTACTCGCAGCGAGACAGCTCAAACATCGACCTTCACCACCCACTTTGCACTACCCGTAAGCTGGCTTAATCGTCAGGTGATACTCTATGTGGGTTATGCCTCTGCGGCATACACAGTATATATCAATGGTCGAGAGGTAGGCTATACTCCAACAGGTGTTATGGGTTGTGAATTCAACATCACAAAAGCTTCGAAAGAGGGACGCAACGAGATTACTATCACTCTCGACAAATCGTTGTTAGCCAACAAACTCTACGAGCCTAAGGAGATGACCGTCAGCGACATAGAGGTATTCTCGCAACCAACTATCCGCATACGCGACATATCGACAAAGGTTACCCTTAACGAGCAGGGTAATGGAGTTGCCGAATTTGCCGTACCGATTAAATGTGATGCCCTAAATCGCAAGAGTACACGCATACACTACGCACTTCGCCTGAATGACACCATAACCATCACAGAGGGGTATCGCGAAATATCACTTGATATGCGCCGTGAGGACACACTGCGCTTTGCATGTGTAGTGCCAGCCACAGCATTGTGGAGTGAGAAAAAGCCTACAAAGGTGCGCATTGACTTGGAAAGTCGCATTGATAATCGTATTGCCGAATGCATCAGCAAAAGCATAGGACTGCGTGAAGTAACCCTCAGTAAGGGTGTTATGCGTATTAATGGCGAAGTTGTAACGCCAAATCTCGCCGAGTGGGAGGCTGTGAAAAGTCTTGACGAGGCTAAAAAATATGGTTATAACGGCATAATAATCACATTAGACCGCGATGCTTACAAGGTAATTGAGGAGTGTGCCGAAAAGGGTATGTATGCTGTTGTACGCACACCTATCGACACCACCCTACTGGGCGATGGCATCAAGCGAGGAGAGAATCCGAGCAACAACCCACTATGGAACGAGAACTATCTATGGCGTAACACCCATGCACTACACACCGTAAAGGGCTGTTGTGCAGTAATTGGCTATGCCATAGCGAAAGGTAAAACATCAGGCATCAATATATACGACACATATCTGTTGCTAAAATCGCTTGCGCCAAATCAGTTTGTTATATACGAGGGTGCCAAGGGAGAGTGGGCAACCGACAAATAGATTTTATAATCAGAGTAGAATATATGAGTAATTTTTCAGAGCTTAAAGCAATAGTCGAGCAGGCGTGGGAGAATCGTGCAATGCTCGAACAAGAGGAGGTACGCGCAGTGATTCGTGCCGTTGTCGAGGCGGTTGATAAGGGTGAGTTGCGTTGTGCCGAGCCAATCGACTTGGAGAATAGCGAATGGCAGGTGAATGAGTGGGTTAAGAAGGCAATTATTATGTACTTCCCTATTCAGAAGATGCGCACAATGCGTGCCGGTGAGTTGGAGTGGTACGATAAAATCGACCTCAAACACGACTACGAGAAACTTGGCGTGCGCGTAGTTCCACATGCAATGGCGCGCTACGGAGCATATATCTCGGCAGGTGCGGTGCTTATGCCTTCGTATGTAAATATAGGTGCCTATGTCGATACGGGCACTATGGTCGATACTTGGGCAACTGTCGGTTCGTGCGCACAGATTGGCAAGAATGTTCACCTTTCAGGCGGTGTAGGTATCGGTGGAGTGTTGGAGCCTGTGCAGGCTGCTCCCGTAATTGTTGAGGACAACTGCTTTATCGGCTCGCGTGCCATTATCGTTGAGGGTGCGCATATCTGTCGCGAGGCTGTTATCGGTTCAAATACCGTTATTACCGGCTCAACACACATCATTGATGTAACGGGCGAAGAGCCTGTAACCTATAAGGGTTATGTTCCGGCTCGCTCGGTTGTAATTCCGGGCACATACCCAAAGAAATTCCCTGCGGGAGAGTTTAATGTGGCTTGCGCCTTGATTATCGGCAAGCGCAAGGAGTCCACCGACAAGAAAACAACACTCAATGACGCATTGCGTGACTTCGGCGTTCAGGCGTAAAAATTATGATTTACCACCTCGATACAACAAGTTCGACCAACGATGATGCTCGTGATGAGAAGTATCGCGAGGGTGATGTCGTATGGGCAGATTTTCAAACGGCAGGGCGTGGGCAGCGTGGACACGAATGGCATAGCCGAAAGGGGGAGAATCTGACCTTTTCGGTGGTGTTGGAGCCAACTTTCGTCCCCATCGCCGAGCAGTTTGCAGTGTCGGAGGTGGTGGCGTTGTCGTTGGTGGATATGCTTGCCGAATATGGCATTGAGGCGAGGATAAAGTGGACAAATGATATATATGTCGGCGACAGGAAGCTGGTCGGCATACTTATTGAGCATTCGCTCGCAACTACGACTCTGCGCCGTACGATTGTAGGCATCGGTATAAATGTAAATCAAACGGAGTTTGACGCATCGTTACCTAATCCCGTTTCGATGGCACAACTACTTGGTAGAGAGTTGAATGTTGAGGAGGTGTTGCAACGCTTTTTGGTGCATCTGCAACGCAACTACAATGCGCTTCGCGAAATTAAGAATGAAGAATTAAAAATTAAAAATTCCGATAATTGTCAATTGTCAATTGTCAATTGTCAATTAAATACCGATTGTGCGTTACACAAGCGATATAATGAGTTGTTGTATCGCTTGAACGAGTATCACACCTACGCTTTGCCAAGTGGCGAGCGATTTGAAGCCAAAATTCTCGGCACAGCCTCATCGGGAGCGTTGCAACTCGAAGACAAGCAAGGCAAAATAAAAGATTATTTGTTTAAAGAGATTGAATTTGTAATTATTTAACTATCTTTGCAAAAAGCAAACAATAAAAGATTGAAATAGAAATCTAATTTTTAATTCTGCATTTTTAATTTTTAATTCAAATATAGCTATGTCAAACATTCCTGCTGAATTGAAGTATTCGAACGACCACGAGTGGTGTCGAGTAGAGGGCGAGTATGCCTATGTTGGTATTACCGATTTCGCACAGAGCGAGTTGGGCGATATTGTATTTGTTGATATCCAGAGCGAGGGAGAAACCCTTGCAGCGGGCGATATCTTCGGAACTATCGAGGCTGTAAAGACCGTATCTGACGCCTTTACACCTGTTTCGGGTGAGGTTGTAGAGGTGAACCCTGCAATTGACGCAGACCCTGCACTCGTAAACAAAGACCCATACGGTGAGGGTTGGATGGTAAAGATTAAGATGTCTGCACCGGAGGAGGTTGATTCGCTTCTCTCGGCTGACGACTACGCTACTTTTATCGAGAAATAGAGTTTGTGCTCATACAAAGAGAGAGGTGCCCGAAAAAAATCGGGCTCCTCTCTTTGGTAATAGAGTAAAACAAGATATTACTCCTCCGGAATTTCGAACTTGGTCATACCTGCGGCAACAAGCATATTAAACCACGAAACCGCCTTCTTGATATCCGAGTCGTGAACACGCTCACGGTCATAATCAGGAATTACAACGCCAAAAAATTCTTTCAAGCGCGCAGCACCCTCCTTGGTCGAAGGAACTTGCTTACCCTCTGTATAGGCATACATCTTGGTAAACACCTCTGCAAGAGGTATATCCTCACCCTCGGTAAACATCGAAATCTCGGTCAATGCGCTCATACGAGATGAAGCCGAAGCGTTCATACGCTTACCGTCAATCAACGACTCAACAATAAATCCGTTACGAGATTGTGCTACATAACGATACAATCCGGGTTGGCCCGAAATTGCCAAAATATCCTTTAATTCCATAACTATTTATATATTATTTGTTGTTCTTTATGTTCACATCCATCTGCGGGAAAGGAAAGTTTATACCCTTTGACGGCAACTCCTTGTACATCTTCTCGTTCATATCGAAGTACAAGCCCCAATAGTCCGCATTTGCTACCCAAGCCCTAATAACCAAATCTACCGAACTATTGCCCAAATTTTTAACATAGACCACTGGTGCCGTATCGGTCAGAACTCGCTTGTCCGCCTCCAACATCGCCAAAATCTCTCGGCGAGCAACATCTACATCATCACCATACGAAATGGATAGAGTCCAATCCACACGGCGTGTATCCGACTGCGAGTAGTTGTCTATAATAGAGGTTGCAATGGCGTTATTAGGCACATATATAGTCTGATTATCAGGTGTTTTCAGACAAGTAGAGAACAATCCGATGGACTCCACCGTACCCGACTGCCCTTGCGCTTCGATATAGTCGCCGACCTTGTATGGGCGAAGCAGCAACAGAATTACTCCTCCTGCAAAGTTTTGCAGCGTTCCACTCAATGCCATACCGATAGCCAAGCCAGCCGAGGCAAAGAGTGCAAGGAATGAGGAGGTATTCACGCCTAAGGTCTGCACGATGGCAAGCACCAGCATAACCATCAGCAACGCCTTGACCAAACTACGCAAAAATGAGCGTAATGAAGTCTCGACCTTGTGGCGTGTAAATGCTCTATCCATGATGCGCACAACCCATTTAATAAGTTGCTTACCAATGAAATAGATAACAAAGGCGAGTAGAATTTTCAGTAATATCCACCCTGCCTCTTGCGCAATATCGATAAGGAGTTGTTTATAGTCGAGAGTGGTGAGGTTTTCGAGTTTATGCACCGTCTCGGCAAGTTGCGCCTTCTGCACACTATCAGGGACTATCAACTCCTGCAACTTCTCTGTTTCGCTTTGTAACAAATTCAACATGGAAAGGATATAATTTTATCTATTCGAGAACAAAAGTAGCAAAAATTCACGATATTTAGTAATTTTGCAGTGATTTGATATATTTTTTAGTCAAAATATGCGTAATTTCGGAACTATCTTAATCGCCACATTGCTTCTATGTAGTGGTTGTTACGACACCCATCGTACGCCACAAACCGAGCCCGATGCAATGCTTGCGAATACAAAGATAGGAGCATTGCGACCATTATGTTACGGTGGGTGTTACAATATCACCGATGGTATAATATGTGTCGGCAGCGTAACAAGTTCCGATAGCGAAGGTAACTTCTATCGCTCTGTGTTTATCGAAGACAACACAGGAGCCATCGAGGTCAAACTTGGCATCTATAATATATCATCTCTCTACCCTATCGGTTCGAAGGTTGCTCTACATCTGAAAGGTTGCGCCATTATGTTGGATAATAATATCTTGCAGGTCGGACTACCACCATATAGTTATAGTACCTATCTGCGAGAGTTTGAGGCACAACAGATTATCGACCAACATATTATACTCAGTAATTCGATAGAGTATGTAACACCTCGTCTGCTCTCCATTGCACAACTCGACACATCTCTTTGTGGACAATTCGTGAGGTTAGAGAATCTATACCACTCCCAGCTTTACGATAACAAGGAGGGTTACTATCGTTTTATTGACAACGAAAACAGAGAGATATTTATATACATTAGCCCATACGCAAATCTCTTTTCACAGCAAATGTCTGACGCCATAGTCGCTATTCAAGGCATACTCTACCACGAATCTGTTGGCGGTGAATCGGGCAGACAATTTGTAATAAAACCTCGATTTGCAGATGATATTTCGGATATTGGGAATAATATGTAGTCTGCTACTCCTAATCGGTTGCTCCACCGACAAACCCACCACCTCTCAGCCGAAGAATGTGAGCATCGCCTATCTCAAATCGTTATGTCATGGTAGCCACTATCGCATTGTTAACGACTACATAGTGCGAGGTGTGGTGGTTGCAACAGATTGGCTTGGCGAGATGAACAAGAGTGCCGTTATTGTAGATAGCAGCGGAGGGTTGGAGTTTGCTATCGACTCTCGTAATATCAACGAACACCTGCCGATATACTCCGAAGTTGAGATACTCTGCAATGGTCTTATGTTGGCTCGCATAGGTGGCAAAATAGAGCTCGGTGCACCTCCGACAGGCACTTTTCCGCTTGATAATATCGGCTATGAGATGTTCGACCGTTATATTCGCGTGGTTGGCTCTTGTAAAGATTTCGTTCCTGTAACAAAGCGATTTACGGATATAGGAGCAAATGATATCAGCTCTATTGTCCGTTTCGACAATGTTCGCATTTGCGATGAGGAGCATGGGCTATCGTGGTGCAACCTCGAAAATAACAAGCCTGTAACAACTTACCGCACTTTAATAGATAGAGATGGCAACACCTTTGCCGTGCGCACTCTTGGCTCCTGCCACTACGCAGCGGAGAAAATGCCGACAAAAGAGATATCGGTTGTCGGGGTTATTGACTACTCCGACAACCGATATTTCCTACGAATTGTAAATAAGTGGTTTATTTGATAGTCGCCACTACCTCAACCAGCAACTTCCAGAACTTATCCACTGTTGCAATTTCGAGTCGTTCGTCAGGCGAGTGTACGCCACGAAGTGTAGGACCGAACGAGACCATCTCCAAATGAGGGTACTTTTCGAGGAACAGACCGCACTCCAATCCCGCATGAATAGCACGAACTCGCGGCTCCGTACCGAAGAGTTTTCTATACGCCGCCTTGGTACATTCGAGGAGTGTTGAGTTTGGATTTGGCGCCCAACCCGGATAGCCGTCAGAGTGAACGACCTCACAACCGACAGCGACAAATGCGCTCTCTACCTGCAACTTGGCATACTCCTTGGCACTCTCGACCGAGGAGCGTTGCGAGGTGGTAATCACAATTTCGTCATCACGGAACTTCACCGATGCAAGATTTGTCGATGTTTCGACCAAACCGGGCATCGCTGCCGACATCGCCAAAACGCCCGAAGGAACGCTTATCAACGCCAACAACAATTTGCGCTGTGTCTCCTCGTCAAGCACCGTTTCAGGTCGCTCGGCTGTTAAAATTTCGATATTTGCATTTGGCTCGGTCAGTGCAAACTCACTGCGCAGAGCCTCTCCGTACGCCTCTACATCTGCAACAAAAGCCTTCGCAACATCGCTTGGAACTCCCAGAACTATGTACGCCTCACGAGGTATGGCATTACGCAAATTTCCGCCATCAAACTGCGACAATCGTGCGCCAAATAGTCGTGTTGCACGCTCGGCAATACGCGCCGCCCACTTATTCGAGTTGGCGTGTCCCTTGTCAATATCATCGCCCGAGTGACCACCCAAAAGACCATTCACAACAACCTTGTAATAGCTATATCCCTTTGGAGCAGACTTTGTTACAAGTGGAAGATACGCCAAAGTATCCACGCCACCTGCACACCCGATAAAGACCTCGCCCTCGTCTTCCGAGTCGAGATTAATAAGGTATTTACCCTGCACCATACCTTCACCGAGGTTGAAAGCACCCGTCAAACCGGTCTCTTCATCTACGGTAAACAACGCCTCAATTGCGGGGTGCTCAACCGTCTCATCTACGAGCAGAGCCAATGCTGCCGCCATGCCGATACCGTCATCAGCACCAAGCGTTGTACCATCTGCCTTTACCCACTCGCCATCGATGTAGGTCTGAATAGCATCGTTGTCAAAATCGAAAACTTTATCCGAATTTTTCTCGCAGACCATATCGGTATGCGCCTGCAAAACTACGGTAGGGCGGTCTTCGTAACCTGCCGTTGCACCTTTGCGAATCACGATATTTCCGATGGCATCGCACTGATATTCAAGGTTGTGCGACTTGGCAAAATCTACAAGATATTTGCCTATTTTCTCTTCGTGTTTTGATGGGCGTGGCACCTTCGTAATCTCATCGAAGATACCCCACACCAACTTTGGTTCTAAATTTTTCATTGTCATATCTATATCTTTTTAATTTTGTAAACTCCGAAAGTTGTCACGGCGCAAGCGAATTAAGGAGTTTAAGGAGTTTAATGAATTTAAGGAGTGCGCTGAAAGAATTAAGAATTAAAAATTAAAAATTATCAATTTTGAATTTTGAATTTTGAATTTTGAATTTTGAATTTTGAATTTTGAATTTTGAATTTCTCAACTCCTCACTCCTCACTCCTCACTAAACTAAAAGTTTTCCGCTTTCCGTTTTCCGCTTTCCGTTTTAATCCCACTGCGTGGGC
>JAZOBZ010000055.1:0-4929 GCA_045596245.1 Alistipes sp.
AATCTCCTCCTCGTTCAACAACTCTTCCTGTATATCTCTCTCTTCGTTCATAAATTCACTTCTTTCAAATTGACAATTGACAATTGAGAATTGACCTTCGGTCTTCACTGCTCCGCCTCGGCAAAGTCTGCAAGCAACCTCTGCTCTCGGCTCAATCGCACCGGTGACAATTAAAGGAATTTTTAATTCTTAATTTTTAATTTTTAATTGTCTATCTTGTCCTCTTCGATGCGCAGGTTACCCACAATAAACTGCTGGCGGTCGTAGGTGTTCTTACCCATGTAGAAGGTCAGCATATCCATAATCGGGTCATCTTTGGTCAGGCGCACCTTGTCAAGGCGTATCTGCTCACCAATAAAGCCCTCGAACTCATCGGGCGAAATCTCTCCCAAACCTTTGAATCGGGTAATCTCTGCCGTTGCTCCGCACTTCTCAATCGCTGCCACACGCTCCTCCTCCGAGTAGCAGTAGATGGTCTCTTTTTTATTACGCACACGGAAAAGTGGCGTCTGCATAATAAACAAGTGACCACGCCTAATCAGGTCGGGGAAGAACTGCAAGAAGAAGGTCAGCAGCAGCAAGCGGATATGCATACCATCAACATCGGCATCGGTTGCTATAACCACCTTGTTGTAGCGGAGGTTGTCCATATCCTCCTCAATGTTCAATGCCGCCTGCAAGTAGTTGAACTCATCGTTCTTATAGACAATGGTCTTCTTCATTCCGTAGGAGTTCAGCGGTTTTCCTCGCAACGAGAATACCGCCTGCGTCTGCGGATTACGGCTCTTGGTGATTGAGCCCGAAGCCGAGTTACCCTCCGTAAGGAATATCATCGTCTGCTCCGCCAACTCGTGCTTGTCGGTACGATGTATCTTGCAGTCACGCAGGTTTTTATTGTTAAGCAACGCCTTCTTTGCCGTATCGCGAGCCTTCTTCTGAACGCCTGCAATCTCCTTGCGCTCCTTCTCGTTCTCGACAATCTTGCGCTGTATAGCCTGCGCCGTATCGGGGTTCTTGTGGAGGTAGTTATCCAACTCCGTAGAGAGGAACTCGCCCACAAACTGACGGATTGTTGGTCCGCCGTTCCACATATCCTTCGAGCCGAGTTTAATCTTGGTCTGCGACTCGAACAACGGCTTCGACACCTTCAACGAGATAGCCGCAATAATTGATGAGCGAATATCCGAAGGGTCGTAGTCCTTGTGGTAGAACTCCTTCAAGGTCTTAACCACCGCCTCGCGGAATGCCGCCTGATGCGTACCGCCCTGCGAGGTGTACTGACCATTCACAAACGAGAAATAGGTTTCGCCATAGCCGTGTCCATGCGTGATAACAACCTCGATATCCTCGCCCGAAAGGTGGATAGGCGGATAGCAAGGCTCCTCGCTCAAATTGTCGTTCACCAAATCGAGCAGTCCATTCTTCGACACATACTGCGTACCGTTCAACGAGATAACCAACCCCTTGTTGAGGTAGGTATAGTTGCGCAGCAACTGCTCAACGAACTCCAAGTTGTAGTTATACTTGCCGAAGACCTCCTCGTCCACTCGGAACTTGATGAAGGTGCCATCTTTCTCCTTGACACTATCCTCCCACTCTTCGCCTGTCTGTATGCCCTGCGCAAAGGTTACCGAGTGCGCCTTGCCGTCACGCACCGAGCGAGCCATAAACTCGCTCGAAAGGTAGTTCACGGCCTTCACGCCCACGCCATTCAGACCTACGGTCTTCTTGCCGTCCTCCTCGTAGTTGCTACCCGTATTCATCACCGACACCGCAGCCGCCAACGCTCCAAGCGGAATACCACGACCGTAGTCACGCACCGATACAACATTATCCTCGATGGTAATCTCCACACGACTACCAAAGCCATTCATAAACTCGTCTATCGAGTTGTCGGTAACCTCCTTGATAAGCACATAGATACCGTCATCGGACATCGTGCCGTCACCGAGTTTTCCGATGTACATACCGGGGCGCAAGCGGACATGCTCACGAGGTGTGAGCGTCTTTATCGAGTCCTCATCGTAGGTCATCGGGGTTTTAAGTAAATCTGCCATATTATCTTTCAGATAAAATTGATAATTGACAATTGATAATTGACAATTAAAGGAATTTTATTCTTTATTTTTTATAGACAACTAACTGATAATCAAAAAAAAACACAACAAAAACGATTTATCGTTTTACCACAATTTTCAATTGTCAATTGTCAATTGTCAATTTGATTTGCGGATTTCCGCCAAAGCACTTGTCATCATCTCCTGCACCTCCTTTGCCATCTCCGCAGGCTCGGTCGCTGCAACCCTCTCTGCCGAGATTGGCGGCAATACCTTCACCGCCAGGCCGTGCTTCCAATTGAACCAATAGCTCTTGCGCTTAAAAATCTTGGTTGTGCCGTCAAGCACCACAGGCAAAATCTCAACACCTGCCTCCTTCGCCAAGGCAAATGCGCCCTGCTTAAAACGGTGTATCTCGCCATCTTTCGAGCGTGTACCCTCAGGGAATATCGCAATCGAAGCACCACGCGATATCCACATCTTGCCATCGTTCACAACCTTCGCCATAGCCTCCGTAGCACGACCACGCTGGATAGGAATATCGCCATGTGCAATCAACAACGGACCGATGTAGGGAATGCGGAACACCTCCTCCTTCGATACCCAGCGGAAGTTCAAAGGGAGGAAGTAGAGCGAGATGATATCCGCCATGCTCTGATGGTTGATGGTTATCACATACGACTTGTTCGGGTCGATATGCTCCAAACCCTCAACCCTCTGTTTCCAAGTTGGTGGCACCTTCCAGAAGAACATGCAAATCATCTTCGAGCACCAATGTACCGCCTTACGAGCCTTGTCGAAGGGGTAGCAAACTGCAAGCACAATCCACGACACGACAAACCAAAAGGTCAGCTCCACGAGGATATAAAGTGCGAAAAGTAGTGTAAACATACTATTTAAGTTTTTTTAGTTTTCCGAACTCCAAGAGTAGTCAAGGCGCAAGCGTTTATGACGGCGCAGTCTGCGACTGCCTTATGGCGGCGGGCTTTCAGCCCTTTATGGCGTCAGGCTTTCTGCCTTCTATGGCGCGCGCTTTAACCCTCGTCTTTCGTCTAAGTTTTCGCCTATTTTACCAATCTTTGCAAAAATACAATTTTTTCTGATTTTGCAAATTATTTCGTAGAAATAGTTATTAACAATTTTTCAGAGAAATGAGGGGTAAATTTTGGTTTTGCGGACTCCGAGGGTGGTCACGGCGCAAGCGAATTAGAGGTTGTTAGGGGTTTTAGGGGTTGTTAGGGGTGCGCTGAAAGTTTTTTTCTCTCGTCTCTCGTCTCTCGTCTCTCGTCTAAAAACTAAAAGTTTTCCGTTTTCCGCTTTCCGTTTTCCGTTTTTTTTCTTATCTTTGCACAAAATTAGAGTTGATTATGAAGTTCAAAGATGGATATAAAGTGCGCTCGATGGCGGGCGAGAATGTGGTGATAATGCAGGGAGCTGCGGGTAGCGATATGACTCGCATCATCTCACTCAACGACTCCTCGTTGCTCCTTTGGAACGAGTTGCAGGGCAAGGAGTTCGAGGTTGCCGATGTGGCAAATACCCTTGTCGAGAACTACGGCATAGACCTCGCAACTGCCGAGCGTGATGCAAAGGCTTGGGTGGAGAAATTGCAAGAGTGCAATTTAATTGACAATTGATAATTGTCAATTGACCTTCGGTCTTCACTGCTCTGCCTCGGCATAGTGCAAATACATTTGCCCTCTGCTCTCGGCTTAATCGCAGCGGTGACAATTAAAGGAATTTTTAATTTTTAATTTTTAATTCTCAATTTGTTATGAGGCGATTAGCGAAAATAACCCTGATGTTAGCCGTGTACCTTGTGTGGGTATGCAGCAACTCGGTTATTGCGCTATCGTGCTACGCAAACCACGCAGAGCATATCCACTGTTGCGGTCAGTCGTGCGACTGCCACCACGAAGGTTGCGAGAAGGCTCATTTCGAGTCGCCACACGGCTGTCATCACGACCACTCGAACCGCATCGCACTCTACGATATATCGAAGGAGCAAGAGATTGATGTCGAGCCTGTTATAAGTAGTGTGGATTTGCACCTCCTCACTCCCAACTCCTATCTCCTCACTTCTATCTCCTCACTCCTCACTCCTCACTATTACGAACGAAGTGAGTCACTACCGCAATCGCCTACCCTTTCAGGGTGCGGTATGCGCGCCCCTCCCGTTGTTGCATAATTGCAGGAAGGTCGAGCCAAGTGGCTGACCGCAAATCAATTATGACACACTAACAACAACGGAAAAAGATGAAAAAAATCATATTTTTATTTATAGGTATAGTGTTCGGTACGGCTCTCGTATCGGCACAAAACATCACAGGTAAGGTGCTCGATGCGCAGGGCAAACCCCTCCCCGGAGCATCGGTCTATTGGGCTGACACCTCGGTAGGTGTAGCGACCGACTTGGAGGGTAAATTCACCCTCTACCGCGTGAAGGATAACAACGCCCTTGTAGCCTCGTTCCTCGGCTACACGAACGACACTCTGCGCGTAGAGCCGAAGGTGCGAGAGGTGGAGTTCAAGCTTACAGAGGGTGTTGCGGTAGATGCCGTAGTTGTGGAGGGAGGACTCGGCAACTATATCCGTCAAGACGGACTGCTCAAAAGCGAGAATATCTCCTTTGCAGGGTTGTGCAAGATGGCTTGTTGCAACTTGGCAGAGAGTTTTGAAAATTCGGCTTCGGTAACGGTAGGTTTCAGCGATGCCATTTCGGGCGCACGTCAAATCAAGATGCTCGGCTTGGCGGGAACATTCACTCAAATTCTCGATGAGAATCGTACCATAATGCGAGGACTCTCAGCCCCTTACGGCTTGTCCTACACACCGGGCATGTGGCTCTCGTCAATTCAGGTGTCGAAGGGTA
>JAZOBZ010000056.1:0-6118 GCA_045596245.1 Alistipes sp.
GCCATTGGCCATTAGCCATTAGCTTTTTAATATATTTTCAGATTTTCACATTTTCAGGGGTGTAAATAGTGTAAATGTGTAAATTATTGTAACGACTTTGCCGCTTCGTAGATACCCTCGTAGAGCGAAGGGTGTGCATGAATGGTGGTTGCGAGGTCGTTTGCCGTAGCACCCAACGCCATAGCCACCGAAGGCTCACCCAACATTTCAACAACATTTGAACCTATGATATGCGCTCCGCGCAACTTGTTTTCGCTGTCGAAAATCAACTTCACAAAGCCATCGCGGTCGCCTGCCGCTGCCGCCTTGCCCGATGAGGCGAAGTTGTAGCGAGCAACCTTGTACTCAATACCCTGCTTCTGTGCCTGCTCCTCGGTCAATCCGACCGATGCAATCTCAGGCGTGGTGAAGATGCAGGCAGGGGTCAAAGCGTAGTCGATAGCCTTTGGCGAGAGTCCGAAGATGCGCTCCACGCAGTTCACCGCCTCGGCAGATGCCACATGCGCCAAGGCTGGCGATGCGATGATGTCGCCCACTGCAAAGATAGACGAAACCGATGTTCGGAACTCGCTATCTACCACTATCTTATCTCGTTCTACCTGAACTCCTACTTTATCGAGGTTTAAGCCCTCGATATTGGACTTGATACCGACAGCCGAGAGCACCTTATCGGCAACGATTTGCTTCGCTTCGCCCTTCTGCTCAACCTCGACCACGCACTTGCCATCGACAACCGAAACACTCTTTACTGCGGTGTCGGTCATAACGGCAATGCGCTGACGGCGAAAGGCTCTTTCAGCGGCAGCCGACACCTCGGCATCGAGCAGTGGCATAAACTGTGGCAAGTACTCCACCACCGTAACCTTCACCCCCAACGAAGCGTAGAGGAAGGCAAATTCGCTACCGATAGCACCCGAACCTACGACAACCATCGTTTCGGGCAACTCCTCCAACACAAGCGCATCGCGCGAGGAGAGGACAAAGTTGTGGTCAATCGGAATCGAAGGCACTTCACGCGGAGAAGCGCCCGTAGCGAGGAGTATATTTTTAGCCTCGTAGGTCGCATCGCCCACCTTTACTGCGTGGTCGGAGAGCAACTCTGCCGAGCCCGTAATAACCTCTACACCAGCCTTTTTGAGTAGCATTTCTACACCTCGACCTGTGGTTGCAGCCACCTGTCGCGAGCGAGCCACCATAGCCTTCAAATCGGCTTTAACCTCGCCCTCAATCGCCACTCCGAACGACTTTGCGCTCTTGCAATAGTGATAGACTTGCGCACTTTTGAGCAGAGCCTTCGTAGGGATACAGCCCCAATTAAGGCATGTTCCGCCCAACTCCGAACGCTCCACGAGGGCGACCTTTCCGCCCAATTCTGCTGCACGAATGGCACCCACATATCCCGCAGGACCACCGCCGATAACTATTAAATCGAACATATTTTTTTAGCTATTAGCCATTAACTATTTAAGTTAAAATAAAATACCTTTAATTGTCACCGCTGCGATTAAGCCGAGTGCAGAGGCTGCTTGCAGACTTTGCCGAGGCGGAGCAGTGAAGACCGAAGGTCAATTGTCAATTATCAATTATCAATTGTCAATTTGAAGTTATCTAACTTTCAACACCTCGCCATTATCCGCTGCAACGGCTCTCTTCCACTTCTCCGAGTAGCCCGACTGCTCAATCTTGTCGGGGATATTCTTGCCGTTGCCGTTATCGATAAAGCCCTTCTCATTCTCCGCCTTAGTGTTGCCGTCAATGAACTTCACAAGCAGATACTTATCCAACGAATCCCACTTCTCGAATAGCGTCTGTGCCGTAACTGTCGAATAGTCAGTAAGCAATTTTTGAGCCTTTTTAGGCGAGAGGGTTGCGACCTTTGCATCAACCTTTGCGACCTCTGCCAACTTCTCATTCTCCCACTTATCAACCTCCTCGCGCACGCGCTTTCCGATAACATTGTAGCGCAGGTAAGCGAAGTTTGCGATGCGGTTTGTAACCCAGAACATCGAGGTTGGCGAGTAGTGCAACATTGAGCCATTCTCCTCCGAGAGGCACCAAGGCACCTCGGTAGTGTTACAATATATAGGTGTCAAAGGCGATGTTGCGGCATCGTCAGTACCAAACCAAAGAATACCCGTCTTACCCTTACGAGCCTGACCGCAGAGCCAAAAACCTGTCTGCTGCGTAGCCGTTGCACGCTCGTTGCAGTACTCCACGCCATCAACCTTGAAGTACATTGGTCGCCAACGATACGGACACTCATTACCACCTGCACCGATATCGGTGGTCATATCCATCGGAGTACCCTCGTAGTGGTCGCGCATAGCATCGAACACCTGCTTTGGCGAGACCTTCTGCGCAGGCTTAACCCATAACGGCATACGGTTCTTTGGGTTATGCCCCATAGCGTAGTCGGTGTATTGGTCCATACCTTCTGCCACAGTGCGGAAGAACGCCCAGACACGCGCCTCACAGCCACGCAATGCACCAAAGTCGGCAGGGGCGTAGGCATCGCAGAACGAAAATTCCTCATCTTTGCCGTTGAAGTAGCCCATCTCGCGAGCAAACGAAATCACATCGGGAGCATAGAGGCAGTTCTCCTTGTCGTTGAGTGGGAATGTCGAGATACGGGCTTGGTTGGCGTGTCCCGACACATATCCATCAGGGATACGGCGAGCAACCCAAACGATACCCTTGCGGAGATTATTACCCTTTGCATCGAGTTTTGAGCCCTTACCAATCAACTCCATAATCCACGCCTCGTCAGCATCGGCAATCGAGAACGACTCACCCGAAGAGGCGTAGCCGTAGCGATTAGCCAAGAAAACAATGGTTGCGATAGCCTCACGCGCCGTCTTTGCTCGCTGCAATGCGATGTAAATCAACGAGCCGTAGTCCATAATGCCGTTCTTATCCTCCAACTCGTGACGACCTCCGTAGGTTGTCTCGGTGATGATAAGCGAATGTTCGTTCATATTTCCAACTGTCGAGTAAGTTACGGGCAACTGCTCGATAAGACCGAGATAACGACCTGTATCCCACTCGTTTACCGCAAGCATCTTAGCCTTTTGTTTACCTCCGTTGTGCTTGTACAAAGCACCATAGAGCTGGTGCGAGTCGGCAGCGTAGGTAACCATCACCGAGCCATCTGTCGAAGCCCCCTTCGTAACGATAAAGTTTGTGCAGGCAAATGCCGTAGCCGTACCTGCCAAAAGCGCAAATGTTAAAAGAAATCTCTTCATATCAAATAGTGTTTAGTAAATTCTCTCTCCAAAAATTGACGAGCCGATGCGCACCATCGTAGAGCCGCACTCGACAGCCAATTCGTAGTCATCGGACATACCCATCGAGAGGGTGTCAAACGCCTCACCAAAGAGGGGTTTTAACTCGTTGTAGTGCTTTGCAAGTTGCTCGAAGTCGGCACGAATAACCGCCTCGTCATCGGTGTTGGTCGCCATACCCATAACGCCACGAACACGAATGTTTTTCAGGCTTTTGAAGCCCCCGCCCTGCAAAAATGTTACGAGTTCGGGGTACTTCCAGCCCGTCTTGCTCTCCTCTTGCGCAACATGTATTTCGAGCAGAATATCCACCACCCTGCCGATGCGCTCCGCCTCGCGGTTGATGCACTCGGCAAGTCGCACGCTATCCACCGACTGAATTAGCGACACGAACGGCACAATCTGTCGCACCTTGTTGGTCTGCAAGTGTCCAATCATCTGCCACTCAATATCTTTCGGCAGAGCCTCGTGCTTCACAACCAACTCCTGCACACGACTCTCGCCAAAGATGCGCTGCCCCGCCTCGTAAGCCTCTTTCAAGGACTCTACGGGGTGGAACTTCGATACTGCCACAAGTGTAACTCCCTGCGGTAGTGATGCGTGTAACTCATTTATTCTTGCGGAAATAGCCATCGTTAATTAAACTTTTACTTCACCCTCAACACCTTGCCAATCGGGAGTATGGCGTTGGCTTTAATGCCATTCAAACGGCAAATCGCTGCAACGGAAGTATGGTTGCGAGCCGCAATCTTACCCAAGTAGTCGCCCTGACGCACCTTGTAGTAGCGGCGTTCAGCCGATAGTGCAGCCTCTTTCTTGTCGGCATCGGCAAGTAACTTCTCGCCATTCCAATCCTGCTCGTAGTTCGAGTAGATGCTGAAATAGAAGCGTTTCAGGAGCAACTCCTCACGGCGCAAATCGCCCGTCTTGAAGTCGATAAGACGCTCAGGGTCAAACGACTGCCCCATATAGCGACACTCGAAGTGGAGGTGTGGTCCAGTACTGTGCCCCGAATTACCACCCAGCGCAATAGGCTGACCTGCCACTACCCTCTCGCCAGCCTCGACTAAACGCTTGGAGAGGTGTCCGTGATAGGTCTCAATGCCGTTGTCGTGGCGGATAATAACGAGCGTTCCATAGCCCGTTTCGGTCGCCTTCGAGAAGCGCACACGACCGTCAAATGCCGAGCAGATGGTGTCGCCCACCTTCAATGCAATGTCGATGCCGTTGTGATTTACCCTGCGGCGCAAGCCGTAGCGCGATGTTATGCGCCCCTTAATCGGATAGCGATACGAGCGCAGAGAATCGACCAATCGAATTGGCACAGCGCTCGGAATCTGCGATAACGCCACCGAATCACGATAGGGCGAAATCTTCTCGGTGTTCCAACAGCGAGTGAAAGCCGTAGAGTCGGGTTGAATCTCCGCTGTGCGGATATAACGCCACGAATTGTCGTTGAAAAGCACTATTGAGAGGTGCTTGTCGGCAGTTGGCAGCGTATCGACCACAATCGCCGACTGTAACTTCTCGATTGGTTTAATTGTCAATGAATCAAGCGGATTGGCGGTAGCTGTTACTACACCAACGCAGGTGAAAAATATGGTAAATAATCGTTTCATACCTCTATGTATCTATATATTTTACAGATTAACATAATGGTGTATATGTTAATCTTTGCAAAATTAAACAAAATCGTGGAGAATACCGCAACTATGGTGGATAAAATTTCGGAATTATAGAGTTTGGTGTTGTGAAAATCGTCATTCCGAGCGAACAGCGTGAGCGTGGGAACGCTGCGATTAAGCCGAGAGTAAAGGGTGCTTGCAGACTTTGCTGCGGCGAAGCAGTGAAGACCGAAGGTCAATCTCCATTATACCCTTTAATTAAAAGTTAAATTAACAGCGGGAGATTGTCGCAGTCGCTACGCTCCTTCACAATGACACTCTTATTTATGACCAACAACACTAAACTATATAATGCCCTGCAATCGCCACTTGCCACAGCTATAATTTAATGGAGCGCAGCGACAAGCCTCCCTTATCAAAGGGAGGTTTGGAGGGATTGTAGAAATGTAAGCAGTTAAATAGTTTTGCGTTTTTGCCTTCCTCTGAATTAAGTCATTGCATAAAAAAGACCGCCACCTACAAGAGATAGCGGTCGTGCGATAAAACGCAAAATACTATTTAACTGCTTTTACGATTGCCTCGAATGCTTTCGGTTCATTCATTGCCAAGTCAGCCATAACCTTACGGTTGAGGGCGATGCCCTTAGCATTGACTTTACCGATAAATTCTGAATAGGTCATACCGTAAGCGCGAACTGCTGCGTTGATACGAGTAATCCACAACGAACGGAATGTACGCTTTTTGAGGCGGCGGTGTGCATAAGCATACTGCAAACCCTTCTCGACAGTATTTTTTGCTACTGTCCAAACATTTCCCCTTGAACCAAAGTTACCTTTGGCAAGCTTCAAAACCTTTTTTCTTCTTGCGCGTGATGCGACAGCATTTACTGAACGTGGCATAGTTAAAAGTTTTTGATGAGATTAACAGCGGCACGATTCTCTCGCACTCTTTGGGGCTGTTTCATCTCGGTTAATAAAAAATTGTTAATTGTTACGAAACTGTGATTAAAAATTATTTAACCAACAATTTCAAAAGCTTTGGCTCGTCCACGCTCGAAACGATTCCGGTGTGGCAGAGGTTACGCTTTTGTTTGGTAGTCTTTTTGGTCAGGATGTGACTGTGATAAGCGTGCTTACGCTTGATCTTACCTGTGCCGGTGAAAGCGAAACGCTTCTTTGCAGCGGCATTAGTTTTCATTTTTGGCATAATCGT
>JAZOBZ010000057.1:0-12802 GCA_045596245.1 Alistipes sp.
TGCCGTTGATTTTGGGTTGCGTTACAACGATACGGCGCGATACGAGTTGTCCCTCAAATTCGCCCCACTCCTCTTCGAGCATCTCTATCTCGTGTCCGAGAAAGGCTAAAATAGCCTCTTTATCCTCCGTAGAACTAACAACGAAAATTTTGTCGCCACAATATACCTTGCTCGATACATCAGCGATAAATGCCTTGTTGCCATCGTGTGAGATGCGCGAGATAACAAACTGACGAGCAATGATGTGGCGGATTTCGCCTACGCTCTTGCCGTTCATTTGCTCATTGGTAACTTCGATGGAGAACTTTGCTGCGAACTTGTTGCCGCCGAGTCGTTTTTCTGCCTCCTCGCACTCCTTGGTGATATTGATACGCAGCACTCCTCGCAAAATTATAAAGGCGAGGATAACCGCTACAACGCCAATCGGATAGGCTACGGCAAAGCTCAACGGAATGGATTTGTCGTCAATACCCGTAAGGTCGAGGTATGCTTGCTGCGCTGCACCCATTGCAGGGGTGTTGGCTACGGCTCCGTCCATCACACCGACCATTGTTTGGAGTGGCGTGTCGGTGGCGAGGAATAGGAGATATGTCACCACCGCACCAAAGAGCATCGTCAGTATCGAGAGCCGCATCTGCTTCAAACCGCCTTGTCGCAACGATGAGAAGAACGATGGCCCAATCTGCAAACCGATCGAAAAGACAAAGAGCGTCAAACCGAAATCGCGCACGAAGTTGAGTGTGTCAGCGTGAAGCGTCATTCCGAAGTGGCTCGCCACGATGCCTGCAAAGAGTGTCCAAGTGGCACCGAGCGATATTCCGCCCACCTTAATTTTGGCGAGTAGCGTACCTATGGCGATAACCATCGCCAGCACAAAAATCGAGTGGGCAATGCCCTCTCCAAATATAAATTGTTCAAGAAATTCCATAATCAGCTTCTTACCATTTTCTGCGCAAAGGTAAGAAAAATTCAAAATGCAGAATTCAAAATGCAGAATTATTTGGCTTTTAACTATTGACTTTTTTATAATAAATCGTCATTGCGAGAGCCATTAGGCTCGTGGCAATCTCCCTTATTGCGATTAAAATTAAAAGTGGGAGATTCCCACGCTCATTTCATTCGCTCGGAATGACAGCTTATTTTTTTGCACTTTTCAGAAAAAGTTTCTATTTTTGTAACGCAGTCCGCTGGATTGCAGACATATAGAAAGTGTTTTTCGCAGTCCTGAATAGAAAATGTGGAAGTTTTCATAAGAGAGGGCGAACGAACAGCACTCATTTCTTGTATATACGCAGTTGGTATGCTCTATGCCAATGTATTGCTATATACAAGTGTGGGGCATGCAGCGTTTATTCTCTTAAAGGTCATTCCACAACCTTCTATTCAATAAACGAAAATCAACCTCACACTTTCTTTTTGTCATAATAGTGCAAACACATATTTATTTAACACTTTAATTTATAAACTATTATGAAAAAACTTTTACTTTCGGTCGTTCTTGCAACGACTTTGGCACTGACATCGTGCCAATTTGATGATTCCAACATTTGGAACACTCTTAATGAGTATGGCGAAACAATCAAAGACCACGAGGAGCGAATTGCCGCCCTCGAAGAGCTGTGCAAGCAGATGAACACTAACATTGAAGCCTTGCAGACTATTGTCGAAGCGCTCGAAAAGCGTGACTATGTGACTAATGTTTCGGAGGTACGCAACAATGGAGTTGTTATTGGTTATACCATTTCGTTTGCTTATAGTGACACTATTACAATCTACCACGGACAAGATGGTGCAAATGGAGCAGATGGTAAAGATGGCTATACACCTATAATCGGTGTTGCACAGGACACTGACGGCATCTACTATTGGACCCTCGATGGCAAATGGCTTACTGATGTTAATGGCAACAAAATCAAAGCCATAGGAGTCGATGGTGAAGATGGAAAAGATGGCGCTGATGGAGCTGACGGCAAAGATGGCGAAGATGGTAAAGATGGAATCAATGGCGAGGACGGACAAGATGGCAAAGGCGGTGCTAACGGAAAAGACGGAAAAGACGGCATCACCCCACAACTTAAAATCGAGAATGACTATTGGTATATCTCGTACGATAATGGTAAGACATGGACAAAACTTGGCAAGGCAACAGGCGAAGATGGAGCTGACGGAAAGGACGGCGAAGACGGTGCCGATGGAGCAGACGGCAAAGATGGCGTAGACGGAGCACAAGGTCCGCAGGGAGCCAAAGGCGAGCGTGGTGATTCGTTCTTCTTAGACGTGTCGCAAGATGATGAATATGTATATCTCACCCTTGCCAATGGCACACTTATATCTATACCTCGTCAACGCCCATTCACCATTACATTTGCTACCGATGGCGGTACTTTGGCATTTGACGAGGGCGAGAGCATTGCTGTTAATTATACACTTTCGTATGGCTACAACAACACAGAAGTTCGTGTTGTAGGTAATGGAGGCTGGGATACTTCCGTAACCCGCAAGAGCAACACTACGGGAACAATCACTATAACTGCCCCAACCGTTAATAGTGATGCCGAAGTTGTTGTTCTTGCAACAGATGGCATAGGTCATAGCACAATGGCAACTTTGGTATGTAGTGTAACCAATTCCGGCAGTATGCTTACGGTTGTAAACGAGGTTATCAATGTTACCGAGGCGGCTACTCAGGTACAAGTAGAGTTGCAGACCAATATCGACTCCTACGAGGTGGTAATCCCGACATCGGCGAAGAGTTGGATTACACTCGGCAGTACAACCACTCGTGCAGCACTGCGAGAGGATGTTATAAAATTGAATATCAGCGAGAATACCGGCACTTCGGAGCGTATGGCTGCCGTGGGCATTATTAACAGCGAATTGGGTATAAATGAGTCTGTTTTGATAAAGCAGCAACGAGGCATTCTAACACAGATAATTACCTACACCTCCTCGAACGGTTCAGTTGTTAAACCTTACAATGAATACGCTTTCGGTGGTGCTAATATAGTAAGCAACACCTATTCTAACGGCAAGGGCAAGATTGTCTTCGATGGTGATATAATAACCATTGGTTTTAACGCCTTCTACAATTGTACAGCCCTTACCTCTATTGAACTCCCAGACAAGGTTAGCACCATCGAAGAGTACGCATTTGCGGGTTGTACAGCTCTTGCCAATTTGGACTTTGGCGTAGGCGTAAAGAGCATTGCTACATTGGCATTTCAGAATTGTACTGCTATTAAAACTCTGACAATTCCGGATAATATCACCTCTATTGCGACAGGAGCATTTACGGGCTGCAAGTTCACTACCCTAAATATAGGCGATGGCATTACAACTATTAGCAGTGAGCTTTTCTCGGGTATGACATCGTTGCAGTTGATTAATTTTGGTACCAAACTCAAAACTATTGGCACCAAGGCATTTTATGGTTGCTCGGCACTGCGTTTGTCGAATATCCCAACAGGTGTAACAACTATCGAGCCGTATGCTTTCTATGGTTGTAAAGCGATTAGTTACCTCACTATGCCTGAGGGTTTGACAGCCATAGGCAATGATACTTTCAACGCTTGTACGGGACTTGTAAATGTCACTCTGCCAAGCACCGTTACAAATATCGGAGCAAATGCCTTCTCAGATTGTACCAAATTGGCAGTGGTAAATTGCAATGCAACCACACCGCCAACAATTGGAACAAATGTGTTTGCAAATAATGCAACTGCTCGTGTTATCTATGTGCCAAAAAGTAGCCAAACGAAGTATTGTGCGGCTACCAATTGGATTAAATATAAGACATATATAATTTATGAGGGAGGAATGCCACTTAAAATTGGCGACCTTGTTACCCAAAGCGGAGGCATTGGAGTCGTATTCTATGTAAGCGATTCAAAAGTTAAAATTGTATCGGTTACTCAGACCAGTGCTGTTTGGGGTTCTGCCAAAACTTGGTGTTCGAGTTATGGTACAGACTGGTATCTGCCTACATTAGATGAGCTAAAATTGATTTACAACAATAAATCAACCATCAACTCAACCCTCTCGGCAAATGGATATACAACCCTCGGAACGGGCTATTATTGGTCGTCTACTGAGTACGGTAGCAGTTACGCGTACCTACTCGATTTCTCGAATGGTGGTTCCAACTACTACAATAAGACTAACTCAAGCAGTGTGCGTGCTATTCTCGCTTTTTAATTAACTATTTAACGATTTAATGATTTGATAATAACGCCGAAGGCGTCGAAATTTTTTTGAAAAATGGCACTAACGGAACAATTGCCCGTATATAGAGATGTTTACAGATTGATACTCCTTGTATTTCAATATACCAAGAATTTTCCGAGAGAGTACAAATATACTCTTGGACAGGATATGAAACGAGATGCTATCACCCTTGTACGCTCCATATATAGGGCAAACCGTTCTGCCGAAAAGAGGGTATGGTTGGAGGAATTTCTCGATAACTACGAAATCCTGAAACTAGAAATCCGTTTAGCCGTAGACCTGCATCTTATAACCGTTAAACATCTTGCTGAAATGTCGGAGAGAATGGAGGTTATAGGTAAACAGATTACGGCGTGGAAAAATAGATATAAAAAGGAAGATATTGGGAATGTCTGAATCTAAGGTCTTACGAGATAATAGAGCGAACATCATTTTTGTTAAAAAGGGTGAGTGCGCATCTCTCAATGAGGTGCTATGTAGCGATGGGCGCAACACTGCTACCCATCTAATGAGTCATTCACACGATTGGTCGTCTACTGAGAACAATAGCAATAACGCATACAAACTCAATTTCTCAAATGGTAATTCCAACAACAACAATAAGAATAACACAAACAATGTGCGTGCTATTCTCGCTTTTTCGCAATATGATTTATTCCACCAACCTATACCCTTATCTGAATTTTTTGAGGCATATTTTGATTGTCGCAAAAAGAAACGCTCCACCTGCTCTGCAATAAAGTTTGAGGTGGATTACGAGCAGGAGATTATAAAATTGGCCAATGAGGTTAACAGCGGTTCCTATAAACCCGACACCTCATTGGCTTTTATAATAGACAAACCTGTAAAGAGAGAAGTGTTTGCTGCCTCTTTTCGTGATAGAATAGTACACCATCTACTTATCAACAAGATAAACCATCTATTTGAGAGAGTTTTTATCAACGACTCCTACTCTTGCAGAGTTGGTAAGGGTACACACTATGCGATTAAGAGATTAGACCATTTTATACGAAGTTGCTCTGAGAACTACACCAAAGATTGTTATATACTGAAACTCGATATTGAAGGTTTCTTTATGCATATTGATAGGCGTTTGCTATATTCAAAATTGCGAGCCTTTCTTCTCGAAAACTATGATGGATTAGATGTTGATGTCGTGTTGGATTTAGTACATAAGATAGTATTTTACGAACCTACTATTAAGTGTCGTGTAAAGGGTAGCATCTGCAATTGGAATGGTCTACCAAAAAACAAAAGTTTATTCTATGCTCCATTGAGTTGCGGATTGCCAATCGGAAATCTGACATCGCAGGTATTCGCAAATTTCTATATGAACGACTTTGACCACTTTATGAAGCACACATTGGGGTTGCGTTATTATGGTCGTTATGTTGATGATTTCGTAATTGTACACAATGACAAAGAGTTTTTGAAAAAACTCGTACCCCAAATTCGTGAGTTTCTAAGTGCTAATCTGCATCTGAGATTGCATCCTCGAAAGGTATATTTACAGCACTTTAATAAGGGAGTTAGGTATTTAGGGGTTATAATCAAGCCCTATCGCAAGTATATTGTAAACCGTACATACGGAAATATGTATGACCGAATATCTATTCTTAACGATATTGTTGAACAAAGACCACCGACAAGGGCAGATAGAAGATTGTTTGTGTCAAGCATAAATTCATATCTTGGAATTATGCGACATTACTCCACTTTCAAGAAGTGTTCTGCTCTCATGAACAGGTACTTGTCAATATGGTGGAAAAGGAGAGCGGAGATATCGAATTGTTGTGTAACGGTAGCATTAAAGCACTAAGCTTTGAATTATATACTTTCATATTGTTAAAATCAAACAGCTGGAGATTGCCACGAACCTGACGGCTCTCGCAATGACGAGGTAGCCACCCTCCGCAGAAAAAAACTCTGCGGAGGGTCTGTTTTGATGGGAGTTTATCTACTTTTAACTTTTTGTTGAAAAATCTCCTATCTTCTATCTCCTAACTCCTATCTTTTTATTATCTTTGCGCCAAAGAAATCCAAATACTATAAAATAGACTATGAGCAAGGTTACTATCGAGCGTGCGCATCGCATGGACGGAACAGGTGAGTACTACTTCTCGCGCCGTCTTCGTGAGATTGCAGAGATTGAGGCGACAACAGGTCGTCAGATTATTAAGTTGGCTATGGGAAGCCCCGACCTTCCGCCACACCCATCAGTGGTTGAGCGTCTGTCGAAAGAGGCTCTTCGCCCAGATGTTCACAAGTATATGTCCTTCAAGGGCGAGCCTGTATTGCGTAAGGCGTTTGCCGATTGGTACGGCAAGTGGTATGGCGTAGAGGTGGACTACAACACCGAGGTTTTGCCACTTATCGGCTCGAAAGAGGGTATTATGCATATCTGCCAGACCTTCATCAATCCGGGCGACAAGGTGCTTGTACCAAACCCGGGATATGCTGCTTACAAGGCTGCTGTATCGATGACAGGTGGCGTGATGTTGCCATACTCGCTCACTAAGGAGAACGGCTTTATGCCTGACTTTGACGCTATCGAGGCTGCCGGCGTAGAGGGTGTGAAGATTATGTTTGCGAACTTCCCTGGTATGCCGACAGGACAGACTCCAACACGCGAGTTGTTCGAGAAGATTGTGGCATTCGGTCGCAAGCACAATATCCTCGTTATCCACGATAACCCATACTCGTTTATCCGCAACAACGACAAGCCTATGAGTATTCTCTCAATCGAGGGCGCAAAAGATGTCGCTATGGAGATGAACTCGTTGTCAAAAGGTCACTCGATGGCAGGTTGGCGTGTTGGTGTTATCATCGGCAAGGAGGAGTGGATTAACTCTATCCTCACTTTCAAGTCGAATATGGACTCGGGTATGTTCTACCCTATTCAGGCAGCTGCCGAGACTGCTCTCTCGTTGGGCGAGGATTGGTTTACCGAGTTGAACGCCATCTACCGCGAGCGCGAGAAGCAGGGCATGGAGTTGCTCGATGCTCTCGGCTGTACCTATCAGCCAAATCAGGCAGGTCTGTTTATCTGGGCAGAGATTCCTGCCGACTACGAGGGCGACTGCTACGACTTCTCTGACGAGGTGATGGAGAAGTGCGATGTATTCCTCACTCCGGGCGGTATCTTCGGAACAGAGGGTAAGCGATATGTTCGTATCACGCTCTGCTGCCCTGCCGAGTTGTTGAAAAAAGCTACTGAGAATATCAAGTCTCGCTACACAAAGTAGTAGAGGCTTAGATATATAAAAATAGGCGTTTCACATTGGAACGCCTATTTTGTATTTGCTATACTACCCTATTTTACATCGAAAACTCCGCCTGGTTGCAATTTGCGACGATGTTCGAGTTGCGCCTCGTAGAGTGATTGTGGTGTGACATGTACGCCTTTTGATGCTTCGATGCCGTTAGGGCGGTTTTTGTGGACACCACTCCTCTTTTCGCCGATGGTTCCAATGCTGTAATTTGCACCACAAGCCCATGGCGATTGTACGGCATATCTATCGCATTCGCAGTTCCATAGCACATCATTTACTCCAGCCATACCATGCCCTGTACCCATCTCTCCTCTATCTTGAATATTGATGGCTCCATCAACGACAACATTATCGTAGAGCGTGCCACTTGCCCAACGATGATGAGGACCAGTGTCTGAGTGGGTGCGAATTGCACGACATCGCAGAAAAACATTCGGGCCATTGGTGCGAGCAGCCGATGTAACAAAGTCGTGGCGACCATCGGCGGCAAAACAATCCTTCACGATGCTGAGTTGTCCCGAAAAACAGAATGAATAACGACGGCCACCAGTTATAAGGCATTTGTGCTGGGTCATCTTGCAATGACTTACTGTGATATTTTTCGAGGCAGAAGTCATCGAAACCAATCCCGAGAAGTGTTTTCCTTCGATGTTTCTAGCCCAACAATGCTCTGATAAACCGAACGAAATGCCTGTCCAGCAGTGATTTTCGTCGGTTTCGGAAGCGTATGTGCAAGTAAGAAGCATATCCTCGACACCACACTCCTCTATGCGTTTTTCGCAAGAGTAATGAAAAACGCAACCTCCGTTGTAGCGCTCCAATATACTCATTGAAATAGGATTTTCAAACCAAAGTGTATCGCCAGAGACCTTTGTGATTATGCGCTCCATATTCTTGCTATTTATAGTTTTTGGAGTCCATTTATAGCCTCTTTTGACCTTACGATGTGTAGAGAGCGTATCCATTCTTAAATCTCGGATAAGCGCCATAGGTGTCTCGGCGTGTACAATAGCTTCATCGCCAACAATGAAATTGCTCGGATTGGATACTCTCACCCAGAACTGTCCGACTAAAGCATTTCCTACGATATTCATCTCCTGGGGAACAGATATCCTACGCCTACCCTCTCCCGAAAAAGAGATTAACACTTCTCTATTTCTATCATCGCTCTTACGAGTCGATGTGGAGTGAATATGGGTACCTTTTTTAGGGTGCGTACCTTCACCTCGCAATACAATACCCGACTCTTTGATATGTATCGTTCCATCAACATTGTAGAGTCCGGCTTTTAGGAGAATAGCGCCGCGTTGTTCATACGGAAGGGCTGCAATCTCATCTATCGCACCTTGTATAAGTGCAGTTGCATCTTTTCCGCGTTTGGGGGCCTTTATAATCTTTACAACCTTAACATTTGGAATCTCTTTATCGCCGAAACGGTAGCCTACACGGCTAAAGTCGAGGATATGTCCACCGTCATTATCGCGAGGAATACCCAATTCCGAAATGGCCGATATGGGTTCGTATAAGGATTGTGCCGAAATAAGTGTGTGCGAAAGCATAGCAATTGCACACATTAGCATAACTTTTTTCATAATTCACTCTACTCGAAAATGTCGTTCAATACTTTTGCTAAACGATAGCCCACTTTGCGGATTAGGAGTTCGCCTGTTGGAAGGTGCTTGCGCATAAACTCCGGTTTGTTGATAACCTCATCGGGTTTGTAGTTGCGTAGCGGTGTGGCTATGCGCGAATGCTCCAAGCAAAGCTTGTCTCGCAAAATAGCACTGTTGCCAAGGCTATAAATAGTACTCTTTTCATAAATATAACTATGTTTATTCTATACAAAGATACAAAAAAATATCCTCTCTGCAAAACAAAGAGGATATTTTGCTATTTTACAATATGTTTACTATACACAACCATGCGCAATCATTGCATTGGCAACCTTCATAAAGCCACCTATGTTTGCACCCTTCACATAGTTTACATAGCCATCTTCTTCTGAACCGTACTTCACGCACACCTCGTGGATATTCTGCATTATGGAGTGCAACTTCTCATCGACCTCCTCCTTTGTCCACTTGATACGCATAGAGTTCTGCGACATCTCCAAGCCCGAAGTTGCTACACCTCCTGCATTCGATGCCTTGCCCGGAGCGTAGAGAATACGATTTGCGAGGAAGATGTTTATCGCCTCAGGTGTTGAAGGCATATTTGCACCCTCGGCAACGCACATACAGCCGTTGTCGATAAGCTTCTGCGCCTCCTCGCCATTCAGCTCATTCTGAGTGGCGCAAGGCAATGCGATATCGCACTTAACGCCCCAAGGACGCTCGCCTGCAAAGTATTTTGCCGATGGATACTTCTCGCAGTACTCCTTGATGCGACCACGATATACATTTTTAAGCAACTTGACATACGCCAACTTCTCCTCGTCAATGCCATCTGCATCATAGATATAACCCGATGAGTCGGACAAGGTTACAACCTTTGCTCCGAGTGCGGTAGCCTTCTCTACTGCATGCTGTGCCACATTTCCGCTACCCGAAACAAGTACAGTCTTGCCCTCGAACGAGTCGCCTCGTGTTGCCAGCATCTGCTGTGTGAAATAGCACAAGCCGTAACCCGTAGCCTCCGGACGAAGGAGTGAACCTCCCCAATCCAAGCCCTTGCCTGTGAATGTGCCTGTGAACTCGTCACGCAAGCGCTTGTACTGACCGAACATATAGCCAATTTCGCGTGCGCCTACACCGATATCACCCGCAGGAACATCGGTATCTGCGCCGATATGGCGTTGTAACTCTGTGACGAACGATTGACAGAAGCGCATGACCTCGTTGTCGGAACGCCCCTTCGGGTTAAAGTCAGAGCCGCCCTTACCGCCACCCATTGGGAGTGTGGTGAGCGAGTTTTTGAAGGTCTGCTCGAAGGCGAGGAACTTCATAATCGAGAGGTTTACCGATGCGTGGAAGCGGATACCACCCTTGTATGGACCGAGTGCCGAGTTCATCTGCACGCGGAATCCTCTGTTTATCTCTATCTCGCCACGGTCGTTGAGCCAAGGTACGCGGAACATAATGACGCGCTCAGGTTCAGCGATGCGCTCCAAGATTTTCAACTGTTGTAGAGCGGGGTCTGCCACAATATATGGTGCCAATGACTCGGCAACCTCGCGTACTGCCTGATGAAATTCAGGCTCATGTGGGTTTTTGGCAACTATCTGTGCCATAAAGTTTTCAACCCATTGTTTCTCTCTATTTTCCATAGCCTAACTGAAAATATATATCCTAAAACGCAACAAATTTATACAACTTTTGGTGTTGTTGTGCGGTTTTGCACCACTTTTTTCGACAATTTATTAAAAATTGCGAACTCCGAGCGTGGTCAAGGCGCATTTTTTTTAGGGGCGTTAGAGGCGTTAGGGGTGCGCTGAAAAAATTAAAAATTATTTCTCTCGTCCGTTTATTTGACTCTTATCAGGTTTATGCCGTCACGAAGGGGGAGAATAACGCTCTCTACTCGGCTGTCGTTCAGCACATGTTCGTTGAAGGCGATAATCTCCTGCGTCTGCTTATCCTTGCGGGCAACCTCCTCGACAACCTTGCCGTACCATAGGATATTATCCGCCAAGATAAAGGTGTTGCTATGTACGAGGTTATGCTCGAAGAGCATATCGTAGTAGGCTCGATACTCTCTTTTGTCGCCATCAATAAATACAAGGTCGTACTTCTCACCCAACTGCGGAGCGAGGTCGAGGGCAGAGCCGATGTGCTGGCGAATCTTGTCGCCCACGCCACTGCGCTCGAAGAAGTCGGCTGCAATCATCTCCAACTCGTCATCAACCTCGAAGGTGTCGATGTATGCACCCTCCTCCAAACCCATCGCCATCGAGATAGCCGAGTAGCCCGTGAAAGTGCCTATTTCGAGGATACGGCGTGGGCGGAGCATACGCACAAGCATCTCCAAGAGTTTACCCTGAATATGCCCAGAAATCATTCGTGGATTGATAACTCGCAGGTATGTTTCACGCTCCAACTCGTGCAACAACTCCGTCTGTGGCGAGGACATCGCCTCGATGTATTGGTCAAGCTTTTCCAAAGCAAATTAAGAATTAAAAATTAAAAATTCCTTTAATTATCCATTGTCAATTCGTTAATTGTCAATTTGTATAAATAAGCTGTCAGCTTATTTATACAGCAACACCGAAGGTTCACGCCACACCTCATTTGCTACCTCCATAATCTCGGAGGCGGTTACGGCATTTATCTTGCGGTACGACTCCTCCAAAGTGTCCACCTCGCCATACGCCAAGAGGCTCTTGCCTACGCCAAGCATATAGCCCTCGGCAGCCTCATTTACGATGGCTAACTGCGCCACAAACTGACGCTTTGCCATAGAGAGTTGGCGTGTGGTTAATGCGTTATCCTGCAAGCGTTTAACCTCCCTGCCGATAATCTCGCGACAACGCTCCGAGTTTTCGTGGTCAGACGAGAAATAGATGGTCGCAAGACCGCAATCCGACAACGACGAGTAGCTCGCACCTATATTATATGTAAGTCCGTTACGCTCCCTCACACTCACATTCAGGCGCGAGTTGGCGCAAGGTCCTCCCAAAATGTTCGTCAAAAGAGCGTATGGCAAGCGACGGTTGTCGCGGAGATTGTAGGCACGCGCACCAATAATGCAGTGTGCCTGATGGGTGCGCTTATTCAAGACCTTATCGAATGGCGCAACAAGCGTAGGAGCAACACGCTCAAACTCTCGTTTTGTTGGGGCGTAGATGCCTAAATATCGCTCGGCAATCTCCTTGATGCGCTTGGGCGAGATATTGCCGATAGAGGCAAAAACCATCTTGTCGGTGGTGTGGGTACGCTCACGGAAGCGGTGTATCGCTGCCGAGTTAATCTTTTTCAGGCTTCGGGGTGTGCCGAGGATATTGTGCCCCAACTCCGAGCCTGCAAAGATAAGGTCCTCGTACTCGTCATATATGGCGTCCATCGGCGAGTCACGATAGGTGTTTATCTCATCGAGAATAACCTCTCGTTCCTTGTCGAGTTCGTGGTCGGGGAAGGTGGAGTGAAAGACCACATCTGCCACCAACTCCACCGCCTTCGTGAAGTCGCCACGCAACACCGTAGCGTGTACCGTAGTGTCCTCCTTTGTGGTGTAGGCGTTCAGCTCGCCACCGAGGTTTTCGAGTCGGCAGTTCACTTGGTACGCCTTGCGATGCTCGGTACCCTTGAAGAAGCCGTGCTCGGTGAAGTGGGCGATACCCTCCTCGCCCTTGCGCTCGAAGTCGGAGGCCA
>JAZOBZ010000058.1:0-14139 GCA_045596245.1 Alistipes sp.
ATTGTTGGGAGTATGAATTTTTTAGTTTTCCGCTTTCCGTTCTCCGTTTTCCGTTTGCTTGCTCTGCTCAAACCTGCGGCGACCGTTCGATTCCGAAGGAATCTATTTGACATTATTGAAGGTCACGGAGTCGAAAATCAGTCAGTCGGGGGCACAACTTCTAACTCTACACTTTTAACTTTTTAGCCAATCGGCAAAAAAATCACTCTATTCCACATTATAAAATTATTATACAAAAACAATTTGTACCTTTGTGATAAGAAATTTTACAAAACACCAAAACTATATTTATTATGAAGTACATTTTGAGCGCACTCCTGCTATTGGCAAGTTTGACTGCATGCCAGCAGGAGAAAGAGTACAAATTTCCTCGTACAGCTGCTGAGGATACCGAGAAGATTATGTCCGACAAGTATTGGTCTTATTGGACTCCTGAGGTGCAAGCCCGCATCGATGCAGACATCGAGAAGAATCGTAAGGCCGATGCTCAATTTACAGTTGGAGATATCGCTCCTGACACACAAGTTATCGTTGAGCAGATATCATCGGACTTCGGCTTCGGTGCAAGTTCATTCAATTGGAATCAATTAGGCAAGAAGGAGTACAACGACATCTACAAAAATCTCTTCGGTACGCTCTTCAACCGCGCCACAGTGGCATTCTATTGGAAAGAAATCGAGTTGGAGCAGGGACACAAGCGTTTCCTTGCCGAGGAGAGGGATAGCGAAGAGTGGTGGAACAACTGCGAAGAGCCGCACATGCAGCCACATTGGCGCCGCCCTCCTACCGAACCTGTCATCAAGTGGTGCGAGGAGCACGATGTAACAGTTCACGGACACCCACTTGTTTGGGGACATATGTCTATTCAATCTCCCGACTGGTTGCGCGAAGGTGTTCCTGCGCACGAGTTGGCAGCACTCGACACTCTCGACAAATTCCGTGTGGAGAGCAAAGATGGTCGTAACTGTGCAACATACAATCGTTTATCGGGCGATGAGATTGCTGCTATCGTTCCCGAATATACAAAACTGCTTAACAAACGAGTATTCGCCAACTTGGAGGAGATTATGAAGCAGTATGATGGCCGTGTGGATAGTTGGGATGTTGTAAACGAGAGTTATACGGATCACCGCGAAAAGACCTTAATTCCGGGTTCAAAACTATGCAAGGCTTATCGTTACGGCTTGATGCCGGGCGATTATGTATATCGTTCATTCGACCTTGCCGAGAAGTTGAATAATGGCAATGCTCTGCTCAATATCAACGAGACTCAATCGGACTCGAAGTACAAAAATGCCGATATTTACAGCGATGAGATTAAAACTCTCTTGAAGCGTGGAGCAAAAATCGATATGATAGGTATTCAGATGCACCTTATGCGTAAACACCGTAATGCCGAGCTCGTAGCGCAAGGTAAAGATATTTGGAGCCCACAAAGAGCATACTATGTGTTGGATAAACTTGCCGAGAACAATCTGCCAATGTGTATGAGCGAGATTACTATCACCTCGCCGAACTCCGACTATCGTGGCGAGATGATTCAGTCCATTGTTGCCGTAAATCTCTACCGTTTGTGGTTCAGTTACCCGAATATGACCGCTATTACATGGTGGAACTTGGTTGATGATTGCGGATACAAGGGCGAGCCTACTATTTCTGGATTGTTCACACGCGATATGAAGCCGAAGTTGGTATATCACGCGCTCTACAACCTTATCCACAAGGAGTGGCGTACAAACGAAACCCTTACTCCTGACAGCGAGGGCAATATCGCATGGCGTGGCTTTACGGGTAAGTATCGCATCACTTGGACCGACAGCAAGGGCGAGAAGCACGAGGCTATCTATGAGTTGAAAAAATAAGCAATTACATATAATCTAAAACATCTATTATGAAAAGAACTTTTTTATTAGCAGTTGTTGCGTTTATGGTTGGCGCAACTGCACAGGCACAAATTCCGACATTCCCACGCTCGCATGCCGAGGATACAAAGGGCTATATGAGCGAGGCGTATTGGAAAATTTGGAATGAGGAGGAGCAGGCTCGCATCGATGCCGACATCGAGAAGTATCGTAAGGCAGATGGCGAGTTGGTGCTCGAAAACCTTGGTCGCAAGCGCGATGTGAAGATTGAGCAGATTGAGCACGAGTTCATCTTCGGAGCTCATATCTTCAACTTCAACCAATTGGGTAAAAAGGAGTATAACGACCGCTACAAGCGTAGTTACGGAGAGTTGTTTAATCGTGCTACGGTACCTTTCTATTGGAGGGAGTTCGAGTTGGAGCAGGGTAAACCTCGCTTTGCAACAGAGGAGTGCGACACCGAGGAGTTTTGGAACAACTGCAAAGACCCACAAGCGCAGTTGCACTGGCGCCGCCCTTCGACCGACCAGATTGTGGAGTTCTGCGAGAGCAAAGGTCTTCGCATGCATGGTCATGTATTAGTTTGGGGACATCGTAAGTATGGTATTCCAAGTTGGTGGCACAACCTGATGTCAAAAGAGGAAGATGCATCATTCTTGCGATACTTCCCTAATGAACCGAATCGTTGGAAAAGCAAGGATAAGCAGTCGAAAGAGTGGACATATATGTCGTTTGATGAGTGTGCAACAGTATTTTCGACCTTCACTAAAAACTTGGATATCGCACTCGAAAACCGTGTTAAGCAGATTGCCGAGCACTATAAGGGACGCCTTCATAGTTACGATGTTGTCAATGAGAGTGCAGAGGACGACTATGGAAATCTTATTCCGGAAAATCACACCGTTGCAAAAAGTCGATATGGCGTTATGAATGGCGACTATCCTTACAAGGCATTGAAATGGGCAGAAAAGTATTTCCCTAAGGAGGTTCAGCTCAATATCAATGACTATTTTAAGCGTCCTTGCTACACAGCGCAAACAAATCGTCTTATGGAGCGTGGTTGCAAAATCGATGTTATGGGATTACAGATGCATCTATTCGATTTGGCACTCTGCCAAGGTATTGCTGATGGTTGGAAGATACAAACTCCATCGCAGGTGCGTGAGTATGTTGGTTGGGCAAGTCAGACAGGTCTTCCTCTCCATTTGAGCGAGATTACAATCACTGCACCTTCGCAGGACGAGCGTGGTTTGATGATTCAAGCGATTATTACGCAACAGCTCTATCGTTTGTGGTTCTCGCAGGAGAAGATGATGGGTATCACTTGGTGGAATACCGTAGATGGTTGTGGCGTCAAAGGCGAACCGGCTGTATCGGGTATATTTACACGCGATATGAAGGAGAAGCCTTCATATTGGGCTCTCGACCAACTTATCAACCATGAGTGGAAGACCAATACCACAGTTAAGGCTGATGAGAATGGTAAGGTTAAGTTCCGTGGCTTCAAGGGTACTTACCGCATCACCTACAAGGATAAGAGGGGTAAAACTCAAACTATGGAGTACACTTTGAAGTAAGAGAAGTTCTCTACGATACAACTTCTACAAAGATGGGGTTGCTCAACAAATTTGTTGGACAACCCCATCTCTTTATAAAATACAATCTCTATTTATAGAAGAGTGAAGATATCGACTGATAGTTGTGTACGCGCTCGATGCACTCGGCAATGATATCGGCGCATGAAAGCACGGTAAATTTGTGTAAATCCTTCTCAGGATTGAGAGGAATAGTGTCGGTTACGATAACCTCCTGCAATGCGCTCTCGTTGATGCGTTCGTAGGCTGCACCCGACAATAGAGGGTGGGTAATTGCTGCACGCACACTCTTTGCGCCACGCTCCATCAACATATTTGCAGCCATACAGATAGTACCTGCTGTGTCAATCATATCATCAACGATAAGGATGTTGCGACCTTCAACATCGCCAATAGCGGTCATTGAACCTACAACATTCGCCTTAGCGCGCTCTTTGTGTGAGATGATGATAGGAGTTTCGAGCAACTTCGCGTATGTGCTTGCACGCTTTGCACCTCCCATGTCAGGTGATGCAATAGAGAGGTTCTCAATGCCGAGGCTCTTGATGTAAGGAACGAAGATGCCGCTTGCATATAGTGCATCAACCGGAACATCGAAGAAACCCTGAATCTGGTCGGCATGCAGGTCGAGCGTCATCACACGGTCAGCACCTGCAACCGAAAGCATATTTGCTACGAGAGCCGATGTAATAGGTACGCGCGGACGGTCTTTGCGGTCCTGACGAGCCCAGCCGAAGTAAGGAATTACCGCTACTACTTTGTAAGCCGAAGCTCGCTTTGCAGCATCAATCATCATCAGCAACTCCATCAGATTGTCAGACTTAGGGAATGTTGATTGAATGATAAATACTGTGCAGCCGCGAATGGACTCAATAAAGTGCGGTTGAAACTCACCGTCACTAAACTCTATGACCTCGCACTCTCCGAGAGTGGTGCCATAGGCAGCAACAATTTTTTCCGCCAAGTAGCGCGATGCGCGACCTGTAAAGAATTTGATTTTGTGGATAGCCATACTATTTTTTATTTAAGTAAGTGTCAATTTAACTATCAACCGAAAATTAAAAATTAAGAATTAAAAATTAAGAATTAAAAATTAAGAGTTACCTTAATTATCAATTGTCAATTGTCAATTATCAATTGATTGGTAGCGCAAAAATAGTGTTTTTTGCGCTTATTCACTGCTTTCTTGCAATATTTTATTAACAAAAGTTAATATATCCTCACGACCTTGTCCGTTTTCGCTCGAAGAGAGCAGCATCGGAGGCAACTCCTCCCACTGTTCGGATAATCGTTTTTTGTAGGTGGTTACGGTGCGTTGTGTCTGCGTAGCGGACTGTTTGTCGCACTTGGTGAAGATGAGAGCAAACGGAATACCCCCTTCGCCCAACATCTCTATAAACTCCAAATCTATCTTCTGTGGCTCCAAGCGCGAATCTACAAGCACGAACAGAAAGTGCATCTTCTCGCACTTAAAGACATAGTCGAGGATAATCTTTGCAAAGGCACCACGCTCACGCTTCGAGGTGCGGGCATAACCATAACCCGGCAAATCAACCAAGTACCACTCCTTGTTGATGAGGAAGTGATTTATCAGTTTGGTCTTTCCGGGTGTCGCCGACACCTTTGCAAGTCCCTTGTGGCGCGTCAGCATATTGATAAGCGATGACTTGCCCACATTACTGCGCCCGATGAAGGCGATATCCTTCAACGAGTCCTTTGGTACCTGCGAGATACGCTCCGAGGAGCACTTAAATTCTGCTTTTGTAATCATCTGTTAAATAGCTATTTCACCTCGGTAAGTTCGAGAATTACGCTGCGCCAATCGTTTGTAGGACGCACCTCACTGATGGCTTTATTTAATGCGTAAGACTTTGTCAATTCGGGGATTACAATACCCTCCTGCATCAACATCTTACCACTGATAACCTTTCCGTCAAGTCTTACAGGCTTACCCTCAACCTCAGGAGCAACCTCGCGAATACGATATTTGGCGTTAGGATTCAAACCTTGTAAGTAGATAATTGGTGTTGACATTGCATACCAAATGAGGTGTCGGTACGCGAATACTACCGCTTTCTCTTTTGACTTATCCACATACATCAATGATGTAAAATTCCTATCACCATCGTATGGCGAAATAAGGCGATAGAGGTCTCCCTGTTGAACAACAGGGCGGATAGTCTTGTACTCTGCCATTGCACGCTTAGCATACTCACGCTCTGCATCGTTCAAGTTTCCGGGCACCATCTCCATTCCAAGTCGGCACATCGAAGCGACATCGAAACGGAATTTTATAGGTATAAGTCGCTGCGTATATTTGCTGTATGCCGAGCCGACATGCGCTGCCAACATATTGGCAGGAAAGAAATTCAACGAACCCCACTGAATAAGGATACGATGATAAGCATCAGTCTGATCGCTTGTCCACATCTCCTGAAAGTAAGGCATAAAGCCGTAGTTCATACGGGTTCCGCCCGAAGCACATAACTGAATTACAACCTCCGGATACTTCGCACGAATGCGTTTGAGAATTTTTTCGAGTGCAAGTGTGAAATCAACCTGCAAATTCGACTGCAACGCCTTTGGAAGGTGCAACGACTGAGCGTTATGCATATCGACATTATTATCCCACTTAATATAATATATATCCGGATTTTCAGTCAAAAGTTTATCAACCACACCAAAGACAAAGTCCTGAACTTTCGGGTTGGTCAAATCGAGCAATAACTGTCCTCCACCGCGACCTGCGGTTGGCTCAAAGTCGGGGTGTCGCAACACCCAGTCGGGGTGTTTTTCGTAGAGCTCACTCTTTACATTAACCATCTCTGGCTCAATCCAAATACCGAACTTCATACCACTCTTGTGAGTAAGGTCGATAATCGGACGAATACCATTTGGCAACTTTGAGGTTGCAATTTCCCAATCGCCAAGCGAGGTTATTTCGTTATTACGAGGATATTTCAGACCAAACCAGCCATCATCAACCACAAACATCTCACCTCCGAGAGCTGCGAAATCTTTTATCATAGGCTCCAAATTCGCCTCGGTGATATCGAAGTGAACACCCTCCCACGAGTTGAGCAGAATTTCACGCTCCTTTGTACCGTCAAGCAATTGGTATTTGCGAGCCCAACGGTGAAGGTTGCGAGTAGCCTCACCCTTACCATTCGTGGTGTAGGTAAATACCATTTCGGGTGTTACGAGTGATTTTTTACCAGCCAAAGTATAGTCGCTTGCAGCTGGGTTTATTCCTCCCATAAAGAGAGTCTTAGCCCTTGTTTTGAGCGTATTGTGAAACTCAAAGTGGAAGTTACCCATCCACAAAAGCGTACCTGCAACTACCGGGCAATTTGTTTCGTCAATACGACCATTCAAGCCGAGCATAAACGAAGCATTCTCAAACTTCGCGATTCGTGAGCCCGACTGCGATGCAATAACACGAACACCATTTGAGAGAGGCTCAATATGCTCATTGCACTCACCCTTCGATGTTCCGTCAAGATGCAATAGCACACAGTTGTCGGATTGAATAGGCAGTACTGCCGACATATACTTTTGTAGGACAACAGGTTTTTTGCCCTCGTTGATATACTCGGCATTCATCTTCACGATATCGCAATCGGAGTATGCCGAGTAGTTTAATCGTATGGCAAGTGTCGGGTGTGCAACATCACGCAACAAAATCGAAAGTGTTGTAAGAGTATCGTTGGTGCTTTCCGACACCTGCTCAACAACGAGTTTTACGGCATTATCGCCATCGGACTGCTTCACAAGAGAGGCAAATGGCTTATTGCAATATGTGCCGTACGCAGGGTATGCCTCCTGCTTGACAAGTGCTCTACCCGAAGCCTTCACATCGTCCACCTCAGCACGCGAGCCATAGTATAAAAAATGAGGAGCTTCACCCTTGGTTGCCGAGATAATAAGTGTGGAGTTAGGTGTTGAAAGGGTGTAATTCTTTGCTTGTACCGATACGGTTAGCAGAAGAGAACAAAGAATTAAAAGAACTTTTTTCATAAAAAGTAGTGTTTTTTATGTGGAAATAGAGTTAGTTTGTTTTTAATATCTGCAAAGATAATAAAACAATTGATAATTGGCAATAAATTTATTATCTTTGCAACTTGGATTGAGTAGAATTTGACAATGTAAAATTATAAAGAATTATGAAAAAAGAATGGAATGATGTTCGTGAATTTCACGAGAAGTTCGGACACCCCGTAGCGGAGCAACCAGTGATGATTGCCAAGAAGCGTGCTTTAAGTCGTGCCAAGTGGATGAATGAGGAGGTTGCCGAGTTTCTGATTGCAGAGGATATCTACGAGCAGGCAGACGCCATGATTGACCTCATGTACTTTGCTCTCGGCACAATGGTCGAGATGGGCTTGGAGGCAGATGAGTTGTTTGACATTGTGCAGAAAGCCAATATGGCGAAGTTGTGGCCAGATGGAAAACCGCACTACAACCCGAAGGATAACAAGGTTATCAAACCAGAGGGCTGGGAGGACCCTGCACCGAAGATTAAGGCGTATATCGACTCGGTTATTGAGGCGAAGCGCAAGTAATAAAAAGACGATATTTGTCGTTTGTAGGATATGAACATTGTTGCTGAGGTTATAGCAAACTATTTGCAGACTAATCGCAGATTGGTAGTTCCCTCCTTTGGAGCCTTTATGGTGAAGGAGTCGGGTGAGTATATATTCTCCGATTTGTTGAGTACGGACGATGGCGTGCTCACTTCGTTGTTGCGAGCCAAAGGTCTTACTGAGATGGAGACGGCTGTAACTATCGACCGCTTTATCTTCGAGGTGCGTCACGAGTTGGAGCAGTATGGCTATTGCCGTTTGGGCGAGATTGGAACCCTCCGCATAGAGCCAGCGACCAAAGTGTTGAAGCTCTACCCGCCTGTGTATGGCGAGATGCCGAAGCAGACACCGTACATTCCGAAATTAGACGAGAGACGAGAGACGAGAGACGAGAGTAACGCAGAATGCAGAATTCAGAATGCAAAATGCGAAATTACCTCTAACGCCTCTAACGCTTCCCCTGCCCCTAAAAGACCGGCACAACCTCGTAAGAAGGTTGATGTTGTGATGGTTGTGGCGGTGATTATTTTGTTGGCTGCATTGGCAGGTATCGGCTATGGCTGGTATGTCTCTAACCTTGGTACGGCAGATGATGATGCGGCGATGGAGGCTCTTCGTGTTACACCCGGACAGATTGTAAATGAATAGAATGAACTAAAATGGATAATAGCACTTTACTCTCGGTAAAACAACGCTTTGGCATTATTGGCAACTCTCCGCTTCTGAATAGAGCGTTGGAGGTTGCTTTGCGAGTTGCTGCTACCGACTTGACGGTACTTGTGACGGGCGAAAGTGGTGTCGGAAAGGAGTTCTTTCCGCAGGTTATTCATGCCCACTCGGCTCGTAAACACAATAAATATGTTGCCGTAAACTGCGGAGCAATACCCGAAGGAACTATCGACTCGGAGCTGTTTGGTCATGAAAAGGGCGCATTTACGGGTGCTATCGAGGCTCGTAAAGGCTACTTCGAGGAGGCTGACGGAGGTACTATTTTCCTCGATGAGGTAGGCGAACTTCCACTTGCTACGCAGGTGCGTTTGTTGCGAGTGTTGCAGACAGGGGAGTTTATGAGGGTAGGTTCGGCTAAGGTGCAGAAGACTAATGTGCGTGTGGTGGCAGCGACCAACTCCAACCTGATGAAGGCTATTGCTGATGGCCGTTTCCGTGAGGATTTATACTATCGACTCAATACGGTGCCGATTGTTGTACCGGCATTGCGAGAACGACCTGAGGATATATACTTGCTATTTCGCCGTTTTGCGGCAGATGTGGCAGTGCAGTATAAGATGCCTGCTATTGCTTTGAATGAGCAGGCCCGCACGATGCTCGAAAACTACTATTGGCGTGGTAATATCCGCCAACTTAAAAATGTAGCGGAGCAGATTTCGGCTATTGAGGAGTCGAGAGATATAACTCCTCAAATACTTGCTAAGTATCTTATAGACGAGAATTCTGCCACTTCGCCGAGCGTTACACAGTCGGCAAAGGTGGAGGATATGAATTCGGAAAGGGAGTTGCTCTACAAAATTTTGTTCGATATGCGCAGCGATATCAACGACTTGAAACGCATGATGGCAGACCTTCATAGTGGTTACTCGTCATATCGTACTACATCGCCTATGGCTGCCGAGAAGAGCGAGGTAAAGGCTCTCCTGCCACATACAACACCGACATCTGCTGTGGAGGAGGAGTATGCCGAGAGTGAGATTGTCGATGAGATGCCTCGTGAGATGACGAAGGCAGATATGCAGCGTGAACAGATTGTGAAGGCTCTGCGCCGTAATGGAGGAAGTCGCCGTGCAGCTGCTGCCGAGTTGTTTATGTCGGAGCGCACGCTCTATCGTAAGATAAAAGAACTCAATATAGAGTAAAAATTGTTCTGATTAGTTCTTTTTGCACGATGCTTCGGACTCCAAATTCCTCACATAGACTCACTATGCTGCGGATTTGTAGCCTCGCTTCGCACAAAAATAATCTAATCACCTCCAATTTTTTTGGTAAACTGAATTTTTAATTTTTAATTCTCAATTTTTAATTTGAAAAAGTTGCTTTTTGTATTGTGCGCCTTAATGCTTTTGGCTACAAGCGGTTGCACCGTTAAATACACATTGTCGGGAGCATCTATTCCTCCCGATGCAAAGACCTTCTCGGTGGCATATTTCCCTAACAATGCACCTATGGTTGCGCCTATTCTAAGTTCGACACTTACCGATGAACTGACACAGCGTTTTGCAACACGAACACGCCTTGTGCAGGTGCCCGAGGGAGGCGATTTTGCATTTGAGGGTGAGATTGTCGGCTATACATCGACAACATCTTCTGTGTCGAGTGGCGACTATGCTCTGCAAAACCGATTGACGATTACTGTTAAGGTGAACTTTACCAATGTTGTAGATGATAAAGCATCGTTTAAGGCACGAACCTTCTCGGCGTATGCCGATTACGACTCTACAAAGTTGCTCAATGAGGTGGAGAGTACGCTGATACCTGAAATTGTTGACCAACTCGTTACGGATATATTTATGGCGGCAGCATCTAATTGGTAACGGAAAACGGAGTTTCCAAATTGACAATTGACAAATTGACAATTAATGGTATTTTTTATTTATTTGGCTTTTGATTCTTAATTTTGCATTTTGCATTTCGCATTTTGCATTTTGAATTTTGCATTTTGCATTTTGCATTTTGCATTTTGAATTTTGCATTTTGAATTTTGCATTTTGAATTTTGCATTTTAAATTCTCTCCCTATGACCGAAGAACAGATATCAGAATTGCTTGCCAAGTATCCTTGGTATGAGGTAGCGAGGGTGGCGCAGTCGCATGATAAGGCTTGGCGCTACGCTATTGATGTGGAGGTGCTTGCCGAGGAGAGCGAGGGTGAGATTATAAGTCGTTTCTTGCGCAAAACAGATTATCGTATTGTTGCCGAGGAGGGTGATGTCGAGGGTGTAGTACTCACCGAAGCGGAGATAGATGACGAGGACGATATTGTTAGCGAGGAGTTGGCTGAAATCTACCTTGCACAAGGGCTAAAATGCGAAGCAATTGAAATATATCGCAAATTAAGTTTGCTAAATTCAGAAAAAAGTGCTTACTTTGCCGAGAAAATCGAAAATATCGAGAAAAATAATTAAAAAACAGAATAGACTATGTACACATTTTTGATTGTAATGATTCTTCTTGCAAGTGTATTGATGGTACTTGCAGTATTAGTTCAAAGCCCGAAGAGTGGTATGGCATCTAACTTTGGTGCATCGAATCAGGTTATGGGTGTTCGCCAAACAGCAGACTTCTTGGAGAAGTTTACTTGGGGTGCAGCTGTTGTGGTTTTGGTGTTGTCGCTTCTCTCGACCATCTTCATTAGTGGTAAGTTGAACGAGGCCGGCAAGTCGGGTGCTGCAAGCGACCTTGAAATGCTCTCTGCTCCTGCTACTGAGCAGGCTGTTGAGATGCCACAGGTAGAACTTCCGACTACGACTGAGACTCCTGCCGAGAACTAATAGGAGTTTTTAGAGAGCTCGGAACTGAGAGTTAAGAGCCTGTCTAACAAGTGAAAAGTTAGACAGGCTCTTTTTGTTTCCAGATATTTGAGAGATGGGACTAATTGTGTATCTCTATTTCTGTTATCTTCTTATAAGCAAACTCCTCGTAAGCAAATGCCTGCATTGCGCAATAGCTGCTATGAGGTGAGTGGTAGCAGAGTACAGAGATGCCTGCAATATCGCTCTCCTCGATATTGTCAAGAGCCTCCTTGCTACACTTTTTAATAGCTGCAACAATCTCATCATGCTGTGAACGGTCGAATGAGTATTGTTCTTTGACAAGAAAACATTTGTCTTTGGTGTGATATGGAGTACCATCTCCAAAGATGCGAATACCGCACCAAACTGCACCAACAAGAGCGATGCAACCACCTATTAATACAAGTGCCGATTTGAGATTGTTGGCATCATTACCATTCTCTATAAAGTAGTTTGTTACAAGTAGTGCAATACCTGCTAAAAGTACCAAAATAGGTAAAACTATGTTTTGGCGGCGCTCTACAACCACGCCATTAGACGAGGCATAAAGCACCTCGTTAAAATCTTTAATTTCCATTTATATATATTTTTGTAGTTAATAACTCGATTTACTTGCATTGTTTTTAGGTAAATGGAGTAAATCATAGTCGTAACTGACACAATATATATAGGTAGAAATCCACTGCACGAGCACATGTGCCAAGTCGGTGGATAAATCGGGAAACAGAGTAATTTGTATCTATTTGGGAGGGTTCGCAGTTTGCGACATGTACCATTCGGTATTGCAATTGACGCAATATGTTCGAGGAGGAACTTCTCGCTCCCGGAACAACAACCGAAGGGGTCTGCTCGATGTCGATATTGTGGCGATGGTTACATACAAGTTGCTCGTGGTGCAAATCTATAAATTCGTACTTTCCATCTCCTTCAATAGGTATAATATCGCCCTTCTCGAAGGTGAAAATTCCGAGTGTCAATATCAGTATTGCGAATAACATGCACATAACTACTGCAAAGATACGAAAAGATTTTGTCTTTATGCGCTCTATTTTAAACTTTGTTTTGTACCTTTGCAAAACAATGAGGAGACCATTTAACAAATACATGTTATTGCTACTTGCACTGTTACTGAGTGTAGGGTCCAATGCACAGACCAATATCGAGCAACCGAATCTTTCGATGCCGACAAAAATAGGTCCTGCATACTTCGGACCTAACGCCTTTCCGGTACCCGATATGCTCGATGGTCGCACCTCCTCGGAACTGAAACTCGAACTTTATGGCGACTGCTTTCTCGGTACGACTACGGGCAATGTCGCAGACGATATTACGGGTGATTTGTTCGCAAAACTGACCATTCCACTCTTCACTCCGAAGGCTAATCTTACGGTGTGGATGCCGATATTCGAGTACTTCTACACCTCGGCGGAGCTGAACGCCTTGCGCCGATTGCCTGCCCCCTACAACACAAACGATTTGCAGGGTATGGATTCGGGTGATGTCTATGTTTCGGCAGATGTACGCATTTTGAGTCAGGAGCGACACCATGTCGATTTGTCGGCTCGTGCTGCGCTCAAAACAGCCTCGGCAAACCAATATGCCAAAGGTCGTTGCTACGATGCTCCCGGCTACTTCTTCGATGCAGCGATAGGTCGCGGCTTCGACTTCGGGGGAGGCAAACACAACCTCCGAGTGGCGGCAAGTGGAGGCTTCTTGTGCTGGCAGACCGACAACGGACGACAGAACGATGCTGTGATGTATGGAGTGCTGCTCGCCTATACGGTCAAGAACTTCACGATAGATACATGCTTTGGAGGTTATGCAGGTTGGGAGCGTGACGGTGACCGACCGATGACTCTCAAAACAAACCTATCGTATCGTATCGGTGATTTGTCGTTGCGATTGTCGCATCAGGTGGGCTTTATGGATTGGCCTTACCACCAAATCCGAGTGGGCGCAACATACGCCTTCGATATCCTGAACAAGAAGAGTAGGACAAAATAATTTACTGCTATGCTCAAACGATTATTCGGACTTGATAGTTCGGTTACAACTGTTAAAACCGAGGTTATTGCGGGTATTACCACATTCTTGACAATGGCGTATATACTCGCCGTAAATCCAAATATCCTTTCGGTTACAGGAATGGACAAAGGGGCACTCTTTACAACAACGGTGCTGGCGGCATTTATCCCGACATTGATGATGGGCCTGTATGCCAAGTTGCCCTTTGCGCTGGCTCCGTGTATGGGCTTGAACGCCTTTTTCGCCTATACGGTCTGCCTTACGATGGGCTACTCGTGGCAATTTGCCCTGACCGCAGTGTTGATTGAGGGTTTGATTTTTATCCTGCTCACGGTTACCAACCTGCGAGAAAAGATTGTACACGCCTTGCCAAAGTGTCTGCGAGAGTCTATTTCGGTAGGCATAGGTCTATTTATCGCCTTTATCGGTCTGCAAAATGCAGGTCTTATCATTCGCTCCGATGCAACGCTTGTGACATTGGGCGATATTGGTACTCCGACAGCGATACTCTCGATACTCGGACTCGTTATAACCTCGATATTGTTGGTTAA
>JAZOBZ010000059.1:0-3930 GCA_045596245.1 Alistipes sp.
CCTTATCCCTGCTAAGATATGGTCGTATCGCCTCACCACGCTCTACTCTATATGCCGATTGCAATGCTCTACACTTGGCAACAAACTTGGAATCACCTAAGTATGGTTCACCGTATTTCGGTTTTTTCTCTTCCATATCACATCTGATTAGTTATCATATCTCTCCATTTATTCTTCGTCTAACGGCTGAAAAAGCCTTCTGATAGAGTGCCGAGTCCGTCATTGTCGCGAGCATCTCCTTAAAGCGGCTCATCGGCACGGCAAAGGTCAGTTCATTCTTCGGGACAAGTGGGCGTGCCGAAGGGTCAAACATGCCGAGAAAACAACTGCGACCGCTCTTGCGATTCTCTGTTGTGGCAAACGAAACTATTGCTGCGCAACCCGATGCGAACTTCGTTACAACCGCATTGTCGGCATCATTGTCGTAGAACGCCCAAGTGCAAAGCCCCGATAGCATGTCGGGCGTAGCGAAGAAAACAACTGCCTCAACACCATCCCAACTATCTAATTTATCTACACTTACAAAGTTAAGATAGGGTTTGTCGGTAATCTCTATTTCGAGGCTCTCGACATACTTTCGCACCTGCTCGGGATTCTGCTTGTAATGCTCCGTTTCTGACACAAAGAGAGGCACACGCTCAGGCATTGGGCGGAAAGCGGTATATAGTCCGCCACCTCCACACTGCACATTCTCGGCAGTGAGTGTTAGAGGGTTGCCATCACACACTTTGCGTATTGCACCAATCATACATCTTGGCACACGGCTCTCGGCATTTACGGCTGTGTTGCCATACCAAAAGGCGATAGGCATTGGCACAGCCTCGCCAAACGCCTCACGAAACTTCTCAATGAATTGTTGCGGTGTCATAACGGTTCTATTTTACCCCAAAGTTACGCATAATTCAAAAACAAAAAAGAGAAAAAGCCGAAACTTTTGCCGTTTAGCGGAAAATTGCGAACTATGTGAGACGCGAGCCACCGCCAAGCGTGACCTCGCCCACCTCCTCGCAGAACTCACCGCATACAACCTCTAACACATCATTGGCAATCGGTGATTAGCTCTGCCGATTGCCCTTTTTTAGTATTTTTGCGAGTATGTTAAGTCTTTTTCGAACTTTGAGCGTTATATATTCGGAAGCGCGTTTCCAATAAACGAAAACAAATTATGAAACTAACTACCGAAAACAAACAACTCACCCGCCTCGCCGAGCTAATGCAGTCCGAGCGCGACCATCTGTTTCGTTACGCCTGCTATCGGTTGGGGTCTGCCACCGAAGCTGACGACGTGGTGCAAGACCTCTACCTGCGGCTCTCGAAACAAGGCGCACGACTTGCCGAGATCGAAGACCTAAAAGGCTACGTTTATCGCTCATTGACAAATAGTTGCACTTCAGCTTTACGCTCTCGACGACAATTTACGACCACCGAAACGCTCGACAGATTGAGTAGCGACGACCTCGCTCCGAAAGATTTCGAACAAGAGTTTCGATTGATAGAACGACTGATGGCGCTCCTACCCGATGAGCAGAGCGAAGTGATCCGATTGCGAATCTATGGCGGTTGTCAATTTGACGAGATTGCCTCGATTTGCAACATTCCTCTCACAACGGCCAAATCGCGTTTTCGCTATGGCATTGACAAGTTGCGCGAAGCCCTCGAGAAGCGCGGGCTTATTTAACTCCCTGTAAAAAAAGACTATCATTATGAAAACTAACAACAATTTAGACAATTTCTCGGACAATCGCTTTGTGAATCTTCTCACGCCGCGTTTTGCCCCCACCACCTCACTCGAATTCAAAGCTCCCGCACCGCGCCGACGCACGCTGTGGCAGGCAGTACGCATTAGTGCCGTTGCTGCTATGGTCGCAGTGGCAGTTGTCATCGGCATTAGCAGTGCGCAGACCAGCACCGCCCGCGAGGTGGTCGAGCAAGCAATGACTCAACTGCTCGAATCGGATAGCTACCTCGTTCAATTCACCGCAAATGTTACCGAGAACAAGAACTCACGGGAACTCTATGATCTTGATTTCGATGGCACTCCGACGAAGGGCACCGTCGAGATTCGCAAAGAGGAATCGAAGGTCAAAATGGCTATCAAATGGCAGGACAAGGCTCGTACTATGGAACTATATGACGGCGAGAGCTATCAACGCTACCAGAACGGACAATTGGTACTCGAACGTCCCCACGGAGGAATCGACCTCTCCCCGCTTGCTACGATCGACAAATTGAAGGAGTATGCTTTATTAACGGGTATATTGCTAAAATTCCGCGAGGAGGGCGATATGATCTTGGTTAGCACCAGGGGCGACAAGGTCGGGATCGTTGCTCGTTTCTCAAAGAGCGAGGGTCGCCTACTCGGTGCCGAGTGCTCTGGGCTATACAACGGGCAGCAGGTTACGGTACTCTCCATCGATCAGATTGACTTCGATGTGCCACCCACCGAGTAGGTGCTACACATCCTTTTATAACAATAGCCGCACCTCCTCGCAGAGCTCACCGCATACAAACTCTAACTAATCATTGGGGATGGCTAAACGTAGATTTGTCATCCCCATTTCATCTGGACGTCGAATAAAAAGAGGTAGTTTTAGGCCTGCGAAGCCCGAAAAAGCGGAGTTTGTCGGGCGTAAATGAGCATTTTGAGGGCGAGCATAACGACAAGATACACTTTTTATTCTGCCTATATATTCACTCCGTCAATCTCCCGCTGCAAGATATCAAGAAATTTCGCTGCGTGGGCACCGTCCATTTGGGTATGGTGGAATTGAAACGATACGCTCAGCTTTGTCTTAAACAACCCACGCTTATACTTGCCCCAAATCATAAACGGATTGTTGAAAATGCCGCTATACATACCCACTGCACCATCTATTTCGTACTGCGCCAAAGCCGAGGTGCCGATAACCATACTGCCAGCCGAGAGGTCGTGGTCGGTGCAACTCTCCGCCACTTGCTTCGTCAGACGCAAGTAGTCGCTATTGAACTGCTCCAAATCATCGCTATAAGGCAGATCGCACGAACTCACCTCGCCCGCCGCGTTGGCAACAATGGTGTTTACGGCAATGGTGTCGTACTGCATCAACTTTTCGTCCACGGGCAACATATAAAACTCTTTGACCTGCACAGCGGCACGACCGATGCAGTAACACATCAACATATTGAATTTCAGCCCTCGCTTGCGGCTGATTCTCACAAGACGCGATACATCGAGCGTCTTGAAAAATGTAACCATCGGCATCGGTGCCTGCATCCACATCTCAAAGGCGTAGGCACGGGTTGTCTCTTTCGGATTTATCTCTCTCATAGCTGTATGTTTTTGATAAAGTTTTTTGATAAAGGGCCGCAAAGGTAATAATTTCTTTGCAAAGTCCGCAAAAGGCGGGGTTGTATTTGTATGAAAGGTTATATTTTTGAGTCTGAAATTTTTGGGGTCATTTTTTTACTCCCCACCGACTTTTGCAGGTGAGCCCATATTGTGCGGTTTAGCGTGTTGTATTTACGCTCCTAACCCCTTGAAAGGGGAGCCATGGGGTCGCTTCGTGGAGAGTCTCATTCTCTGCTCCAAGCAAAGCCTCCCTTATCAAAGGGAGGTTTGGAGGGATTGTCTATATGGTCGCGGAACCTTCCGCGAAACGCACAAAAAAAGCGATAATCTTTCGATTATCGCTGTGCGCTGAGCGGAAAACGAGAGTCTGTCCATCTGCTCTCCACTCTGTATATCAAGCAATTGCCTTTGCCCAGTACTATACCCCCAATTCGAGGGACACTTGGGAGGTTTCAGGGTGTCGTTTTCGAGTCCGACTTTTGCCATACAAACTTCAGAACTACAGTTGCTTACGACAAATTTACGAATAATTTTTGAATTGACAAAATCGAAGAGAGATGGCCTCTATTTGTAGCCACCTCTCTACGGTTTACTGGACATTA
>JAZOBZ010000060.1:0-5080 GCA_045596245.1 Alistipes sp.
GCTCGAAACTCTGCACGACCGCTACAACCGCCCCGAATTTATCGAGGCAGACCCTATAAGTATTCCCCACTCGTTTGAGCGTCAGGAGGATAGGGAGATTGCCGGCTTTCTTGCTGCCACCATTGCGTGGGGTAACCGCAAGGCGATCGTGAAGAGCGCGCGCCGTATGGTCGAGATGATGGATAACGCTCCATTCGACTTTACGATGAACGCTTCGGCAGAGGATTTACAACCGCTTTTGCGCTATGTTCACCGCACCTTCAATGGTCAGGATTTTCGTGATTTTGTCGTTGCATTGCGCTCTCTTTGTGCTAAATGGGGTAGCGTTGGCGAGGCTGTGCAGGGGTTGTATGAGCGTGAAGGCTCAATTCAGAGGGTGCTTGCCGAACTGCGCCGAGAATTTTTCGAGGTAGAGCATTGTCCACACTGCGAGAAACACCTCTCCTCAATCGCGAAGGGTGCATCGTGCAAACGCCTGAATATGTATTTTCGCTGGTTTGTGCGCCGAGATAACCGAGGTGTCGATTTCGGAGCGTGGGGGCGCATACCGCAGTCGGCTTTATACTTGCCGTTAGATGTTCATACGGGAAATATGGGTAGAGCATTAGGTCTGCTCACTCGCAACTCCAACGACTGGAAAGCAGTCGAGGAGATAACCTCCGCCCTCCGCAATCACGATGCCGATGACCCCGTCAAATACGACTTTGCGCTGTTTGGAGCGGGGATAGAAGGCTTCCTGAAATAACGTTAGAAGCCGTCTAACAAGGCTCTTTTGTCGTTACGCTTGTTTTGCAAATGCTCACATACGCCCAAGTATGCTCCGCTTTGCAAAACTGCGCAAGCCTAAAAATAGCTCTTGTTATACGACTTCTATTAGGCTATTTAATTGAGAATTAAAAATTAAAGGTATTGCCGAGCATAAATTCTTTTAATTATGCTTCTATATTATTTATGTATTCGAATGCCATATAGTTCCAATAAATAATACCAATGCCGATTAGTGCATATATAAAAGCAATAAGTAAATGCCAAAGTCTTTCTCGCATAGTTGGGGGAATGCCTATTATCTCATATCCTTTGCGATAACCTTCAATCCTATAACCTTGTGAATATCTTCTATCTGGGACTTTGTTTGCAATCATAGCTTGCTTGGCATATTGAGCATCGTCTGTAAAGAAATACCAAACTCGGCGAAGGGAAGCAAATATAAATGCAGGTCCACATACTATGCCTGTTACTAATATAGGTGTTGCTCCCAATATTGCCATGCCAACCACTTGCGATACTGCCGTGCGCGATATCTTAAGGTGCATACCATTTTCTTTGCACCATTGCCGCATTTCTTCTGCTGAAACTTCTTCTCCATTTACACTTGATAACGGTAATCCTTGATTGATATAGCTTCCACCCACTCTGCGAATTGGTGTCGAATGAGCATCGCCATACATTGCATTGCTTAATACCTTGCCACCATCTCGGGCAAATTGATTCGCTGCGCTTCGTAGCATCTCATTGAATAGACTTTTTGCCATATAAATAGTTTTTTGCCCATCAACCTCAAATGTGCGGTTAATATAAAAAGAAAGTGTGAGGTTGATTTCGTTTATCTTGTGATAGGTATTTGGCGTAACCCGAAAACAAATAAACAATGCCCCACACTTGAATAGTATGGGGTACGCACCAAGAATGGTGCAATAGCCATAACTAAACAAGAAATGAGTGTAATTGCTTCCCTGTTTTCGTAAAATCGCCAAATTTTATCACAAAGGAGTGCGAAAAACACTTTCTATATGTCAGCAATCCGAAGACTGCACCACAAATTTAGAAATTATTTTTCTTTTCTGCAAAGGGGCAGGGAAATAATAAGAGGTTATTAGTGGCAGTTAGGGGTGGTTAGAGGTTTTTAGGGTATTGCCGACACACTAATAACCCCTAATACCCTCTAATATCCCCTAACAACCTCTAAATTTTTGTCGGCAAATTCTTTTCAACTTTTAATTTTTAAGGCTTTCAGATTTTGCGGAGAGTACTGGATTGGCTACTGCGCAGACCTTTTGTCTGCTTCGCTTAACGCCTTTCCATTCCACTCGCCGTGGGGGCCCTTGCAAATCAGTACTCAGCAAGAAGTTGCTACGCAACCATATCTTTGTTTATGCCTATCATTCTACAAACAAGTTTGCATTATGATATACATAAACAAAGAAGATGTCTTCCGACATCTTCTTGCTTCGTGTTTTTGCGGAGAGTACTGGATTCGAACCAGTGGATACCTTACGATATCGGCAGTTTAGCAAACTGCTGGTTTAAGCCACTCACCCAACTCTCCGTAGTGCTTAATCCCTAAAAGTTGTGCAAAGGTAACTCTTTTTCGTGATAATGCAAAATTTTATCAAAAAAAGTACGAAAAAGTTACTTTTATCTGCGGAATGTGAAATATCTGCCGACAAGGAAACTATATACGGCACATACTGCCGTAGTGAGTATTTTTGATGGCGTAGCCCACAATCCACAAACCTCGACAAAGAATTTCATACAGGCGTAGTTTAGAAGTATCGAACCTACGACCGTGAGGGCATACTTGGCGAGTTGTGGCAACGAAGATATCTCGGTAACACGAAAGGCGACATTGCGATTGAGCCAAAAACCCGTAAAGAATGTTATTGGAAATACTATACACAAGGCGGCGATATGTGGCGACATAACCACCATACCGAGGTCGATAAACCTTTCGCAAACGATATAGTGGTAGATTATATAATACCATACGGCATCAAGCAATGCGGTAATTCCTCCACATGCCAAATAGCGAAAAACCTGCTGCGAGAATACTCTGCGCAGAGGTTTTATGTAGAATCGGTCTATCGCCTTGGTTATGGCTTCGGATAGTCGCATCTCTCGTCTCTCGTCTCTCGTCTCTCGTCTCTCGTCTATTTCCTGGTATATACCCAAACGCTCTTACAACTCTTATGTTCAGCCTTCCAAGCCGATACTTTGCGACCACACTCCGAGCGCGAAGCGACCTCGCAAAGAGCCACCATATAGCGGCCATCGTAGTCGTATATATTCGCCCCTTCTATCTCTGGTATGCGTGTAGCAAGCCAATTTAGAGCGTCTTCGGCATTTTTCAGTTCGTTATATACGCCCCAAACAGCATAACTGCTGCCCTTTTGCATAGGCAAAATTGTTGCTCCTTCGGCTGCTGGCGTGGCGATAGGCTCAGCAACTACCTCCTGCGCAGGCTCAGCCACCTGCTCAACAACCTCTACAACGGGCTCAGTGGATTGAGAAGGCCCCTCTGCAATGCTCTCAAACGCCTCCGAAGCAGGTGCGACACTCTTCTTGGCAAAGAGATTGTCGAGAGTTCCGTTTGTGTAGAGGACATACCCCGCAATGCCGAGTGCAAAGCCCATACACAATCCTGCTATTATATATATAATGTAGTTTGTGCGTGGATTTACCTTTACCGTACCACGCCCCTTTGGATTTGCCATATCTTCAAATGTTTTGTCGGTCGCTATCTTGCCACCTTCAATGGTGCAAAGAGCGTTAATTGTTAAAATGTTATTGCGCAGTGATTGCGCAAGCCACTCGGCGTAGATATCCGAGGCTCGCTCCGCCGATACGCCTGTTATATGCGAAATATATGCCGTAATGCTATTGCCACGCTCCTCTTTGGTGAGTCGCAGTTCACGATATGGGCGTTGCAACTCTCTCTTTGATAGCAGTTTTGCCGCATGGCGATACAAAATCAGCGTACCCACCTCCGGCAGATATACCTCGCCCTCATCGAGTAGCGTATTGGCTATGAGATTATCGACCTGCTGCTTCATTACTTCTTGTAGTGGCGTTTGTTCTTCGGCTGCTTAACCTTCGGAGCCGTAGCGACTGCGGGCGCACTAACAGATGCGCTCTTATTATTAAAATACCAACTCCATACCATAAAGCCGATGCCTATAAGGATAAATGGTATTGAGAGCCACTGCCCCATATTGAGTGTCATACCCTGCTCGAAGGCTACTTGGTCAATCTTTATAAACTCGATAAAGAATCGAGGTGTGAAGATACCTACAAGGGCTGCGCCAAAGATAAAGCCCTCGCGCTTTTCAACTTTCGTGTAGCGATACAGCGCAAACAAAATGGCAAAGCAGGCGAGGTAGCACAACGCCTCGTAGAGTTGTGTTGCGTGGCGAGCAGGCACCATCTCCTCGGGCCAATTTGGATATAAGCGCATAAACTTGAAGCCCCAAGGTACAGTTGTTTCGTTGCCGATAATCTCCGAGTTGAAGAGATTTCCGAAGCGAATCATCGCACCGCTTAAAGGCGCAATAATGCCGAGTCGGTCGGCTGTCCACATCACCGAAACCTTGCTTTTACGCGATGAGAGCCAGATGCCAATCAAAATGCCGATTGTGGCTCCATGACTTGCAAGACCGCCATCTCGAATACCTGTTATAATCTTCCAAGGCTCACGCAGATACTCCATCGGCTCGTAGAAGAGGCAATGACCAAGTCGTGCTCCGATGATTGTTCCGAGTGCGATGTAGAGAAATGCCGTATCCGATACACTCTCGGGCTTGCCCTCATGCTTGCAGAAGTAGGAGAATAGCCAACCTCCGAACAAGAGTGCTGCCACCCAAGTCAGCGAGTACCAGCGAATTTCAAAACCGAAGATATTTACAAGTGTGGGATTAAAGTCCCAAACGACAGTCAGCAACTCCATAATATACTATAATTCAACCTTTTTCAAAGTAAATGTGAATGTCGAGCCCACGCCCAACTCGCTACGCACAGATACACGCTCGCCGTGTCCTTCGATAATGTGCTTAACGATAGCCAAGCCAAGACCTGTGCCACCCTGCTCGCGTGAGCGACCTGTGTCGGTGCGATAGAAACGCTCAAACACGCGCGGAGCATCGCCCTTGGCGATACCGATACCGTTATCCTCCACCTCAATCAAAATCTTGTCGAGCATATCGCGGAAGTCGAGCTTCACCATTCCGCCCTCCTTGCCGTAACGAATGGCGTTGGTGATAAGGTTTTCGAGCACCTGACCGATGTAGAACTTATCCGCCGACACCCA
>JAZOBZ010000061.1:0-12787 GCA_045596245.1 Alistipes sp.
TGTCCGTGAACTGTTACATCGTGCTCCTCGCACCACTTGATTATAGGCTCGGTAGGAGGGCGGCGCCAATGTGGCTGCATATGCGGCTCTTTGCAATTGTTCCACCACTCTTCGCTATCCCTCTCCTCGGCAAGAAAACGCTTTTTGCCCTGCTCCAATTCGAGATCTTTCCAATAAAATGCCACTGTGGCGCGGTTGAAGAGCGTACCGAAGAGGTTTTTGTAGATATCGTTGTACTCCTTCTTGCCTAATTGGTCCCAGTTAAATGAACTTGCTCCGAAGCCGAAGTCCGAAGAGATTTGCTCGACAGTAACCTTTGTATCGGGAGCGATATCTCCAACTGCAAATTGAGCATCAGCCTTACGATTCTTCTCGATGTCGGCATCGATTTTGGCTTGTGCCTCTGGTGTCCAATAAGACCAATACTGGTCAGACATGATTTTCTCGGAATCCTCAGCAGCTGTGCGAGGAAATTTGTACTCTTTTTCCTGCTGGCATGCAGTCAAACTTGCCAATAGCAGAAGTGCGCTCAAAATGTACTTCATAATAAATTTAGTTTTTTTAAGGTTAAAATCTATTTTCTACTGCAAAGATACTAATTATATTTGTATAACAATTTTATAATATGGAATAGAGTAAGTTTTTCGCCAATAGGCTAAAAAAGTTGAAAGTGTAGAGTTGAAACGCTACCCTACTATCCTTTAATAGCTGTTACTTGCTGTTAATAGCCCTTATGGCCAATAGGTATCGAAAACGATACCTGACAGAAAGAGTCCCATTCAATGCCTACTATCAACTTTTTCCAAAAATTCTTAATTCTTAATTTTTAATTCTTAATTATAATTTGTACATTTGCACCGCAAACAGGGCTCGGATGGTGGAATAGGTAGACACGCCGGACTTAAAATCCTGTGGCCAGTAATGGCCGTGCGGGTTCGATTCCCGCTCCGAGTACAAAGATGCCCGACTTCGCATAGAAGCCGGGCTTATCTTTTATTCGTTCGCGGAAATCGGTCAGTCAGTGGCGTTTCGGGTAACTTATCTTTGCTCGATTGTTGTCTGCTTGCGCAGATACTCGTGTTTGCATAACGATTGTGTCTGAAAACAAGTTTTCGCACATCATTTCGCAACCCCGACAATCTTCGATTGCAACAATCTCGCTGCGGTTACCTCTCAACTGCGGCGACCGTTCGATTCCCTTATGTGTCGGGATTGGCAAGTCAGTGTATTTTTGTTCGCAACAAACCTATCTTGCACCTTTTAGCCTATTGCATCGCTTGCACAGCATTTGGCAGTTAGAAAGACAATCCTACATGAAGACTAAATCCATGCAATAATTTATTACCTTGTATTAATCCAACATAATCATCTCTATATTTAGCATATAGAAAACTCTCTATTTTGTATCCTATACCAAGATATAGAGATAAATTTTTCGTTATATTTCGATCAATTCCAAATGATACATCGCCAAAAAGACCACTTTGGTTATAATTTATATAGAAATCCCCGTAGGTTTGATGTACTTTTTTAGACACTCTACCTCCTATTGACATAGATGCATACGGCGACCAATTGGATTTTGTAAAATTAACTTTGAAGTGGATATAAATAGGTACATTCAAAGTTGTTGGCCTGCAAAATGGAAGATATAATTTGCTCTTATCAGGAGTGGCAAGAGAGAAATTAACACCTGTGCCTAATCCTAAAAAGAAATATGGATTAAAACGATAGCCTCCAATATAATTTACTCCCAAAAAGTCTGTAACGCTACAATAAGAGTACGACAAATCAACGAATTGATTGTAGCCTTTTTCTTTTCGCTTGATTGCCGGAGTCTCCTTTTGCGCGGCAATTTCTGCTCGTTTTTCTGCTTTTGCTTTCGCTTCTGCCTCTTTCTGCTTTACCAATTGTATTTGTCGCTCCTCCCAAGCAATCTCCTTTTGCGTTTTCGGGCGAAGTACAAAAAGCATATATGTACCATCTATCTCCATATATTTTGCTCGATAGCCATCTGCTCTTACGGTGATAGCATAACAATGAATAGGTACATCTATAACAAATGAGCCGTCAGCTTGTGTCATAAATGTTTTGTCAAGGCCATTTATGTACAATGTAGCGTTAGAAATAGATGCTCCTCGATAATCTTTAACAGTTCCTTCTATTCTTCGCAAATTTTGCGCATTTGTGTTGAATGCGCAAAGCATTGTTGCAGATGCTATTAACATTAATATAAACCGTTTCATTATTTCTCATCTTTGATAATAGTGAATATTTCTGATAAGCTCATTGACTTATTCCCCTGTGATTTATGGATTGCATCCTGTGTTAACCACATACCCATAGGTGTCCAATAGTCTTTATCGGGATTAGTAAAGTTTGTGTATTTAGCGGGATAACCTGATACGGTAATGCTTTTAATCCATCTCCAAAATAGGAAACGAGATGATTTAGTTTGAATTTCAAGGTGAACTAGCACATCTCCTCCGCCATTATTTTGCAAGGCTTCTCGAATAGCAGTACTTTTAACATTCTCATATCCACCTCGCCGTACACGGCGATGAGGTACCATAGTATATGAAATCCTATCTGGAGACACCTCTAAATCTGCTATCAAAGCACCAATAGGCTGAATGTCAATAGTTTTGTGAGTTGCAGTACTTCTAATAGTTTGGCAAGATGATAATGCGCAAACAACTCCGATTAAAACAAATAGTTTTTTCATAACAAATAAATTTTTGTTTGCCCACCAACCCCGAATGTGCGGTTAATATAAAAAAGAAAGTGTGGAGTTGTTTTCGTTTATCTGTTAAGAGGCATTTGGCGTAGCCCGAGTTCAAATAAACAATACTCCACACCGATATATAGCGCACAAAGCGTGCTACTATACACGGTTACGGTGTCTGAATTGCTTATCCTTGAACTCTAAAAATCGCCAAATTTTCTTAACAAGGAGTAGCGAAACACTTTCACTAATAAAATGTCTGCAATCCGAGGACTGCGTTACAAAGTTAAAAACTTATTCTAAAACAGACAAAAAAAAGAGTGAGAAAATCTTTTAAAAAATCTCACTCCCGAAAATTATATTCTTAAATTATCTGCTACTTGCGTTTGCTCTTGCGTGGTGCGCGGTGGCTCTTTTTGCGGACCTTCTTGATTTTGCGGCGAATACCCAAAACAAACAACACGCCAAACGATACCACGATAATCATCAAGTTCCAGAGCGGTACATCATCGCCCTTTACGCGCGCCCACATCTCCAACATCTTCGGTGTGCGTGCGCCCGAGTCGTGCATCATAGCACAACGCTCGATAACCGCCTTGTCGGGATACTGCACAGGGTTTAGCTTGACCTTCTCGGCTCCCTCGCCAAAGAAATAGGAGGCATCAACGGTCGTTTCGAGTTCGTCATTGCTCTGTGCTTCAAGAACTTCGGGTGATGCAATAACGCTCACATAGCCAATCTCGTCCATATTGCGAATGGCGATATCGGGGCGACACATAAAGTTGATAAAGTAGCGTGCAGCCTTGGTATTTACGGCATATTTCGGAATTACCCAGCCATCAAACCACACATTACTACCCTCCTTCGGCACAACATAGTCCAACGGCACGCCCACCTCGGCAGCCTCCTCGATAGCCCACACAGCATCGCCACTCCAAGTGAGGTTTATGTACGCCTTCTCCTTTGTCATCATCTCCTTGCCGAAGTCCGCTTCCCAGCCGGCAACCAACTTTTTCGCCTTTTTGAGGAACTTTCCGACATCGGCAATAGACTCGTCAGTCGAGTCGTACATCAACTCGTCAAGTGTGGTCTTGCCCTCTGCCAACTCCCTCTGTCGCAGATAGATAAGTATAGTGCCATAGACATCACGAAAAGCATCTTTGATAAATATCTTCTTCTCGAACTTCTCGTTGTGCAGTGCGCCCCAAGTCGAAGCCTCATCGGGCGTAACATAGCGCGTATTATAGAGGAGTCCCGTAGTACCCCACATATAGCCTACGGCGTAGTCATTGGCATTCTTGCCCGAGCCGTCAATCGTGTTGAAGCGGTCTATAATATAAGGCGAAATATGTTGCAGATAGTTAGGCGTTTTGCCGAACTCTTTATCTATCGGCAAAAGCATATCGTTGCGCAACATACGCTCGATAATGTACTCCGAAGGACATACCACATCGAAATCCTCCTTACCGCGCTCAATCTTCGCCAACATAATCTCGTTGATATCGAAAAGCTGGTAGATAATCTCAACCTCCTCACCCGTCTGCTCCTTGTACCACACCTTGAAGTCGTCCAAGACGCTCTCGTCAATATAGTCCGCCCAGTTGTAGATTTTGAGCGTGTGGGCACGGTCTGCCGCACCAACCGAAAAGGCGGTGCAGATAGCACAAAGTATTGTAATTAAGACTCTTTTCATCGTAGGTTACATTGCTTGCTTGCGCTTGGCAGCACGCTTTGCGCGAACATTTATGATTATCAAAAGCAGAAGCACCACCACAAAAATAATGGTCGAGAGAGGTCGCAACTCAGGTGTCAGACCACCCTTTCGTGCATCGGCATAGATATAAGTCGAGAGGGTTTCCAAGCCCTCGTTCCCCTTCGTAAATAGCGTTACTGCGAAGTCGTCAATCGAGAGCGTAAACGCGAGGATAAAGCCCGACACCATACCCGGACGAATTTCGGGAATAATGATTTTGCGCAGTGCCTGAAATGGTGTTGCGCCCAAGTCGAGTGCCGCCTCGTAGATATTCGGGTTCATCTGCTGCAAGCGTGGCATAACATTCAGCACCACATACGGCGTGCAGAAGGCGATATGTGCCAAAACAACGGTGGTGTAGCCTTGCGAAATGCCCAAACTCACGAACAAGAGGAACAACGATATACCCGTGATAATATCGGGGTTGAGCATCGGAATATCGTTCAAGAAGTTGATAATCTGCTTCTTACGACCACGCATATTGTAAATGCCGATGGCGGCAATAGTTCCCAAAATGGTCGATGCGACAGCTGCAATCAATGCGATGCTCAAAGTGTTTTGAATAGCCGAAAGCAACGAGTGATGCGCTCCTCCGCTGAATAGCGAGGTGTAGAGTTTGGTCGAAAAGCCTGTCCAGTTACCCAAAACCTTCGACTCGGTGAATGAGAATATGGCGATAATGATTATCGGTGCATAGAGCAACGCTAACAAAATCCACAAATAGAGTTGTGCAAAAAATTTCTTCATCTTCTTACCCTCCCCCATTTTAGATTAGGCTCTCGCTGTCCGTCTGCTCATCTCCATCGGAGAATAGCGATGTTATGCCGATAATTACCAGCATAATAAGCGACAGGGCTGCGCCATAGTTCCACATTCCGTTATTGATATTCTCCTGTATGGTTGTACCAAACAGTTTTACATTGTTCATCGTGAGCAACTCGGCAATGGCAAAGGTTGAGATTGTAGGCATAAAGACCATCATTATACCCGACATCACACCCGGCATCGAAAGCGGTATCGTAACCTTGCCAAATACCTCCATAGGTGTTGCACCCAAATCCTCGGCAGCCTCAATCAGCGAGTGGTCCATCTTTTTGAGGGTGTTGTAGATTGGGTAAATCATAAACGGCAGGAAGTTATAGACCATACCGAATATCAACGCCCCCTCGCCAAGCGGAAATTTCAAGAAGTCGAACAGAGCCACCGTAGCGAGTGTGCGCACCAAGATATTTATCCACATCGGCAGGATAAACAGCACCACCGTAACCTCCGAACGATTGAGTTTCTGATTGCTCAAAATCCATGCAGCAGGATAGCCGAGTAAGATACATAAAATTGTGGTAATCAAAGCGATACCTATCGAATAGATAAAGGTGTTAACCGCTTCGGGTTGTTCTACGAACTTCACGAAATTTTCGAGCGAAAATGCCCCCTCGGCGTCCTGAAAAGCGTATACCACAATCAGCACGAGAGGCAACGCCACGAACATTGCGAGGAATATGGCATAAGGTATCGCCCAATTCGCTCGTTTATTGAATATTTTGGCTATAAAATTCATCTCTGCTGACAAAGTTAAACTCGTTTTGATACATAGATATCTCGCTTGTCGATAGAGATACCCACAACATCGAAGTTGTCCCATATATCGTTGGTATCCACATAGATAAAGTCGCCATCCTCGGTCTTTACGGTTAGGTGGTAGTGGTCGCCCTTGTACAATATGAAATGTACCGAGCCAATCAGCTTTCCGTCCTCCTTGTAGTCGTGCAACTCTACGCGGTTGAATGCCACACGCACCGTTACATTGTCGCCCTCCTTCAATCCCTGCTCCTTGCACTCGAACTCTGTGCCGAGCATCTCGACCGTTGTAGGCGAGGTCATCACACCTTGGAAGGTGTTGCAGGTGCGCTCCTTGCGCATAACATGGATATCCGAAGGTTTGATAAACATTCCCACGGTAGCACCCTCCTCGAAGGCGTTGTAGTCCTGAATCATCATCTCGAAGCCCTTGTCCGTTTCTACAAACATCTCGTAGTGAACACCCTTGAAGGTGCAGGATTTTACTACACCCGTAAAGTCGGCATTCTCCACATTTCCAACGATATAGATATCCTCTGGGCGTACGACAACATCAACTGCCGTATTCTCGCCAAAACCGCTATCCACGCACTCGAACTTATGACCGATAAACTCGACCTCCTTGTCCTTTATCATCGTGCCGTTCAAGATGTTACTCTCGCCGATAAAGTCTGCCACAAAGGAGTTTGCAGGCTCGTTGTAGATATCGATAGGAGTGCCAATCTGCTGAATTTTACCCTCACTCATCACTACGATTGTATCGCTCAAAGTGAGAGCCTCTTCTTGGTCGTGAGTTACATAGATAAAGGTGATACCGAGTGCCTCGTGCATCTCCTTCAACTCCATCTGCATATCCTTTCGCATCTTCAAGTCGAGCGCAGCCAATGGCTCATCGAGCAGAAGCACTTGCGGCTGATTTACGATGGCACGAGCGATGGCAACACGCTGCTGCTGACCTCCCGACAACGAATTTACATCGCGGTCCTCGTAGTCGGTCATCGATACCATCTTCAAAGCCTTGCGCACACGCTTGTCAATCTCCTTCGATGCCACCTTTTTGAGTTTCAGACCGAAGGCGATATTCTCATATACATTCAGATGCGGAAAGAGCGCATATCGCTGGAAAACCGTATTAAGCGGTCGTTGGTGCGGAGGCATACTCAAAATATCCTTATCCTCCATTGTGATAACACCCCCTGCATCGGGCTGTGTAAATCCTGCCAACATACGGAGCAGAGTCGTCTTACCACAACCCGAAGGTCCGAGCAGCGTCACGAACTCGCCACGCTTGATATCGAGGTTGATATTGTCGAGAACAACCTTCTCGCCGAAAGATTTCGACAAGTTCTCGATTTTGATAATTGTTTCACTCTTTTTTGCCATCTCTATTTTTTACGGTTTTTCAGAATGGTTTGTGTTAGATTAAAGTGATATGTTGCGCCGACCGATATCGACACGCTATTTGCAAATGAATTGTATGCCGCTACGGCGTGTAGGCGCAAATCACGACTCTCACGCAGCGGGAAGTAGTGAATACCGCAACCTGCATACCAATAGTTCGGGCAGAGCGAGTTGTCGGTAGGGATAAACCAAATATCATCTTCGCTCTCGTACTCGTAGCCGAAGAGGTCGCTGTTGTAGTTCTCGTAGCCACCCTTGACAAACGCCTCGACCTTGTCTTTGTAGTTGTAAAGCAGCTGTCCGCTGATGCTCCACTCCTGATTGAAGAAGCGTTTAACAGACGATGCGCGATTCATATAATCGACCTCGATGGTGAAATCGCCCACCGAGAATGAGTTGCCGAGTGCGATGAGGTTGATAAACTTTCCACGCTCATACTCCACGAAATTTGTTGACCAGATTGGCGAAAAACAGCCATATTCGCCACTCCAATAGAGCGAGTAGGTGAACAATTTTGATGCGAAAGGTCGCTCGCCGAATGGCGAAGTGCCGAATTGGAAGCGGAGCCAAGTACTCTCATCTTTGGTGGTATAGTTTACCTCGCCACCCCACTGATAAATTGCGGTTTTGTGCCAGAATGGCGATACGAGCGATGTGTGAACATCGACATCGTAATAGTCCAACTCCCAAGTGCCTATCGCCAACATATCCTTGCCAACGGTAAGGCCGAACTGCCCCACCTGATACGACAAGGTGAGCCAGTCGATAAAATCGACATCATCGGAGCGAAAAGCGTTCTCGTAGAGCGCTTTCGTAGAAGCCCAATCGCTTGAAAACCAATGACCTGCAAACGAGTAGGAGAAATCGCCTACCGAGCCGTCAAGGAATGTGTAGAGTGATGAATTTCCAAAATCGAAACCGCTGTAACCGCCTTTGATAGGTGCGTAAGGATTAACATCGAAACGGGGTGTTACGATAAAGTCGGGGGTACGGCTATCTTCTTTAACCTCTTGTGCGTAGGTATAGAAGTAGCCCAGCGTTGCTACCAACAATACTAAAAGCCTCTTCATTTCCCATACAAAAAATCAAATGGTTTAGGGTGCAAATATATAAATAAATTCAGAATTCAAAATGCAAAATGCAAAATTATGGGGTAAAATTATAAATTTTTATGGCTTTTAGCCATTAGCCATTGGCTATTGGTTTTTCAGTGGCAATAAATAACATTCGGGCTTGCGCCCTGAATGGCACAAAATGACATGCGCACTCTGCGAGTGCTGAATGGCATATAATAATGAATTTGTCGGCTTGTCATTAAATGAGCCTTGGCGAATGAATGCCATTCAATGCCATTCAGCGAGTAAAACGAGCGACTGCCACTCTTTGTCATCTTTTTGCCGCTTTTTTGCAATTTGTGAAAAATAGTTGCTATATTTGCGTTGCAGTCTTCGGATTGCAGACATAAAACACAGAAAGTGTAAGCATATTCTCATTAAGTGAATGTAGGAAGTTCAATGCAGAGAGATTGCTGACATTCTTTGCTTCGTATCCATTCGGATATGGGCGTGGAGTTGCATCTTATTTCATCTGCAAGGTCTCCTACAACCTACTTAATTGAGATAAGTTTTCAGCACCAAGCTTTCTTTTATTGTTTTACGCCATTTGGTGCTGGTGGAGAAAAATTTACACAATAATGAAGAAACTTCTATTATTTACATTTCTATTTGCAGGAACGATAGGATGTGTGTATGCGCAGGGTAAGGTAGATACTCTCTATTACACAAAAGATTGGAAACATGCGCCAAATAAGGCGTTTGCGAATTTTTATCGTATTGCATACTATCCTTCTGATAGTTTAGAGGTGAGGCAATATAGAGATTATTATATCACCGGAGAATTACAAAGTGCAGGTAATTTTATAAACATAGACGCACTTGATGATGCAAACACAACCTTTGATGGTGAGTGTATCAACTATTATCAAAATGGCAAACAGTCTTCTGTGCGAAATTATAAACAAGGATTATTAGATGGAAAATTCTGCATATACAAGGATAATGGGCTAATAGAAACATCTGGAACTTATTACAAGGGGCAATTATCGGGTATTTATACATCATTCCTTGATGATGGAACTTTTATCCAAATTGAATATTTGAATGGAAAGCCTATTTTTGATCATTATGTTAAAGGAGATAAGAGTGGCAATTTGACAAAATTCCGAATTTCCGATAACACTCCAATTTGGGAAACCCCTACAATATCTGAAAGAAAAACTGAATACAAAGATGGTACGCCTTGGCAGTTCTATTACAAAAATGGGATTATGTTAGCTCTTACTAACACAACGGTAAAAGACTACGGAAAGTGGCATAGAATAGATATTATAGTAACTAATAATACAATTATCCCAATTGACTTTAATCCAGTCGCGAATATAAAAGCTTGTTCAACAGACAAAGAGGGATTTACGACAGATTTGGAGGTTTGGTCATCAGAAGAATACTTAAAGAAGGTTAATCGAGTTCAAATTTTCGCAGCAGTAATGATGGGACTTTCTGAGGGATTAGCTGCTGCTAATGCAGGTTATTCTACTTCTACAACTAATACATATCATTCTGGTAGTGCTTATGCTTATGGCTCAGGGGGGTATGCTCGTGGAAGTTATTCGGGTACTACCACATCAAGGACAACAACATACGATGCTAATGCTGCCTATCAAGCACGAGTAATATCTCAACAGAGAATGGCAGATTTTGGCAATGCGTTAGCACATGAACAGGAAGTTAAGAAATTGGGATATTTGAAAGCAAATACAATATATCCAGGCGAATCTGTATCAGGGTATGTACATGTAAAACGAATCAAAGGTGAAACTGTGCAATTTGTTATCAATATACAAGGAGCAGAACATGTTTTCGATTGGAGTTTTGGGAAAAGAAAACCGAAATAGCACATAAAATATTGTTATAATTATAATTATCGCCTCGCAGTACAAACAAAACTGCGAGGCGATAACGATAAACGGCTAATGGCCAAAAGCCTTATTTCCTACCCTTGTCAAGGCGCAACAATTTTAGAGTCGTTAGGGTCGTTAAGGGCGTTAGAGGTGCGCTTGAAATTCTTAATTCTTAATTTTTAATTCTTAATTTGCTCAGGTACTTCGCCGTGTGGCTTTTTTGGCACTTGGCGACTTCGGAAGGAGTGCCGACTGCGACAATCTCACCACCTGCATCGCCACCCTCAGGTCCGAGGTCGATAATATGGTCGGCTACCTTGATAACATCGAGATTGTGCTCGATAACAATAACCGTATTTCCCTTGTCCACTAACTTGTTAAGTACGCCAATCAGACAGCGGATATCCTCGAAGTGCAAACCCGTAGTCGGCTCGTCAAGGATATAGAGCGTACGCCCCGTATCTCGTTTTGACAACTCCGCCGAGAGTTTTATGCGCTGACTCTCGCCACCCGACAAGGTGGTGCAAGGTTGTCCGAGCGTGAGGTAGCCCAAGCCGACATCCTGAATCGCTTTCAGCTTCTGATGAATGGTCGGAATATGCTCGAAGAAATCGACCGCTATATTTACGGTCATATTGAGTATGTCGTTGATACTCTTGCCCTTATAGCGCACCTCCAAAGTCTCCTTATTGTAGCGGTTTCCGCCACACGCCTTACACTGCACATAGACATCGGGCAAGAAATTCATCTCGATAGTCTGTACGCCCGCACCGCGGCACTCCTCGCAGCGACCGCCCTTTACATTGAACGAGAAACGCCCCGCCTTAAAGCCTCGCACCTGCGCATCGGGCGTAGCCTCGAAGAGTTTGCGGATATCGGCAAAGACATTCGAGTATGTTGCAGGGTTTGAGCGTGGTGTGCGACCAATAGGCGATTGGTCCACAACAACGAGTTTGTCGATATGCTCCAACCCCTCAATTGTGTCGTATTCAAGCGGTTGCGCATACGAGCGATAGAGTCTGTGCGACAATACCGGCACAAGTGTTCCATTCACGAGCGATGATTTTCCAGAGCCACTGACTCCCGTCACACAGATAAGTTTTCCAAGCGGAAATTCAACATCTACGCCTTTCAGATTGTTACCCCGAGCGCCAATGATTTTGAGCGATTCGCCACTACCCTTTCGCAACTCTTGCGGTATCTCTATGGTGCGCCTACCTGTCAGATAGTCAGCAGTGTAGCCCTGCGCACCTAAAATTTCACTATAAGTGCCTGCCGCCACGATATGACCACCTCGCCTACCTGCCTTCGGACCTATATCCACGATATAGTCGGCAGCCCGCATCATATCCTCGTCATGCTCCACCACAATCACCGAGTTTCCTGCATCACGCAGAGCCTTTAAGGTGTTGATTAGTCGCTCGTTATCGCGCTGATGAAGTCCGATGCTCGGCTCGTCAAGAATATAGAGAACATTTACCAACTTCGAGCCTATCTGCGTGGCAAGGCGTATGCGCTGACTCTCGCCACCCGACAGGGTGCGCGAAGCACGACCAAGCGAGAGGTATCCCAACCCCACATCGGTCAAAAATCGCAGTCGCTCCCTAATCTCTTTGAGTATCTCGCGTGCAATCTTTAATTCCTTGGTGGTCAGCTCTTTCTCTACCCCATCGAACCACTCTCGCAGGCGAGAGATAGACATTGCCGACAACTCGGCTATATTTTTGCCTGCAATGCGGAAGTGTAATGCGTTCTCTTTCAGGCGGCTACCACCGCAGAGCGAACATTTGTGATACGCCACAAACTGCTCACGCCACTTTTCGCCTTTGCGGGCGTTGTCATCATCAATTTTGGAGTTTATATACTCGGCTACACCCTCCCACGAGCGCATCTGGCGACCACGCCCTGCCGAATACTCCGTTACCTCGACCAACATCGGCTCGTCATCGCCATAGAGAATAGCGTTCAAACCCTCCTCCGAGATTGTGCCGAGTGGGTCATCGAGAGTAAAGTCGTATCGCTTACCGAGCGCTTCGAGCGTTGCAAATAGCACATTTTCACGCCCTTTGCCGAGTGGCGCAACGCCACCATCGCGGAGCGAAAGTCGCTCATCGGGAATAACCTTTTTAATATCGAAAACTGCCTCCTCGCCAAGTCCGTTGCAACGAGGGCAAGCACCCTTTGGCGAGTTAAATGAGAATGTAAACGGCTCAGGGTCCTCGAAGGCGATGCCCGTAGTCGGACACATCAGATGGCGCGAATAGTGGCGTATCTCGCCCGAATCGTAGTCGTGAATTGCCATCTGCCCCTTGCCCTGTCGCATAGCCTCACGGAGCGAGGTCATAATGCGGTCGCGAGCCTCCTCGCGGGC